>JADKFE010000008.1 GCA_016717595.1 Deltaproteobacteria bacterium
ACCACACCCGCGTCGCCACCGCCGCGCTCGCCTCGGCCTTGGGGCGCTTGAGCCCGCCGTCGATCTCCATGATCGCGGCGCGCTCCTCAAACTCCATGAGCGCGTCCGCGGGCCAGTCCTCCTGCGCCAAGGGCAGCCCCACACCGCGCACGAGCAGCTCGTGCAGCTCCTCCCGGCGCGTCTTGAGCTCGGCGAGCAGGGCGGGGGGCAAGGAGCGGCCGCCGCCGCGCAGGGCCACCTCGTCGCCTTTGAGGTAGGGCACGGCGCCCTCGTGGAGCAGGCTCAGCATCAGCTCGGCGGCGGTCGTGGCCATGGGCGCTCCCGGTCTTGGGGATGGAGCCTCATCTTGGCACAGGCGGCGCCTTGTCGTCGGCAAGTAAGTGGTTACTTACCAGCCATGACCCCACGCAAGTCCACAGAGGTTCGCCGCGCGGAGATCGCTGACGCGGCCCTGCACATCGTCGCCACGCGCGGCATCGCGGCCTTGAGCACCCAGGCCCTCGCGGACGCCGTGGGGCTGACCACCGGCGCGCTGTTCAAACATTTCGCGAGCCGAGAGGCCATCCTGATCGGCCTCGCTGAGCGTGTGGTCGAGCTTTTGGCGGCGACGTACCCTGATTCGACGCTGCCACCCCTGGAACGCCTCACCAAGCTCGCCGCCGCCCGCCTCTCTCTGGTGGCGGACAGCGCCGGGGTGCTCACCCTGGTGATGTCGGAGCAGCTCGCCTTGGCGCTGCCCAACGACGCCGCGTGCCTCCTGCGAGACGCCGTCGGGGACACCCGCCGCTTCGCCGCCCGGGCGATCTTGGATGGACAAACAGACGGATCGATCCGCGCGGACGTGCCCGCCGATGGCCTCGCGCTGTTGTTCTTGGGGGCCGTGCAGATAACCGCCCTGACGCGCAGGACCGGCGCCGCGCCGGGCGCCGACCACGCGCTCACCACCCTCCACCTGCTGATTCAACCCACAAAACCCCAGGAGTCTCTATGACCCCCCGCCTCGCCGCCCCGCTCCTTGTCGGAGCCCTGCTCGCCGCCGCCGCCGCCGTCGCCGCCACCCCCAAGGGCCTGCACCCCGTCGCCGTGGTGACCCCCGCCGCAGAGGGCAGCGCCAAGGAGATCGTCGTGCTCGCGGATCTGCCCGCGGTGAAGATCGTGGCGATCACCCTGCGCGCGGGCACCGTCCTGCCTGACCACAGCGCGCCCGTGCCGGTGACGATCCAGGCCGCCTTCGGCGCGGCGACGCTCACCGTAGACGGCGTCTCTACGCCGCTTGGCCAAGGCGCCTTTGTGGTGCTTGACGCCAACACGACGCACAAGGTCACCCCTGCGGACAACTCCCCCGTCACTGTGTTGGTTCATCACCACAAAGGCGGTGGACAGTGAGATCGGGGCGCTACAACGTCGGCGTCGGGCTCATGGTCATGGCGCTGTTTATGGCCTATGGCTTCTTCTTGATCTACCTGCGGGACTTCGCGCCGGGCAAAGAGCAGTGGATCGCCGAGTACGGCCTGGGCAAACATTTTGAGTCCCGGCTGGCGCACGTCCACGGCAACCTGTTCGCCTTGCTCAACGTCGGCCTCGGCTTCGTTCTGGCCCGGGTGCGGGGTTTTGAGCGGGCGCGGGAGATCGCCGCGGGCCTGGGCCTCGCCGGTCTGCTGATGCCGACGGGCATCCTGATGGAGGTGTACCTGGGCGCCTCGCCGATCTTTGTGCTGATCGGCGCGGCGGCGATGACCGCCTCGGTGGTGCTCACGGGTGTGCTGGCGCTGCGTGGCTGGCCCGACGACGCCCCCGCGGCGAGCTGACGGGCGGGCGAAGGCCACGACCGGGCGTTATGAGCCCCGCCTCGCCGCCGACGCCCCTCCCGACCGGGATTCACATGGCCTCCCCCACCCCCGCCCACCGTGAGCCTGGCGCGCTCGGCCTCAGCGCGGGCCTCGGCGCGGCGGCGGTCGCCTTGGTCGCGGCTTGGGTGAGCCTGCCTCTGGCCTTGGGCCTGGCCGGGGCGCTGGGCGTGGGCTTGGGCCTGTGGGCGAAGCAGCGCGCGGACGTGCGCGGCGCGCGGCTGCAGGAGCTGAGCGCGCGGGCCATGAGAGAGGTCGAGGGCAAGAGCCTCAGCGGCGAGGCCAGCCCCATCCGTCAGGTGGACGAGGCCATCTCCGCGCTCACCATGAGCCTCGCCCAGCAGCGGCGCCACCTTCGCCGCCACCGCGACGTCGAGGCCGCGATCCTCAAGTCCAGCTTTGGTGGCCTCGTCGTCGTCGATCGCCGCCTGCAGGTGCGCGCGATCAACCCCGTCGTGCGCCAGCTCTTGCCCGCCGTGCCCGACCCCGTGGGCCGCCCGGTGATCGAGGCCGTGCCTTATGCGCCCTTGGCCCAGGTGCTTGAGGAGGCGATCTCGAAGGGTGAGCCTGTGGAGCAGGAGCAGATCTCCGGGCGGTTTGACCTGCTCATCCGCGCCGTGCCCTTGGGCGAGGCCGGGGGCGCCATCGCCGTGCTGCTCGACATCACCACGGCGCGGCGGGCCGAGCGCAGCCGCTCGGACTTCGTGGCGAACGTCTCCCACGAGCTGCGCACCCCCGTCACGTCGATCATCGGCTACGCCGAGACGCTCCTGGACGATCCCGACGCCTTGCCCGGGGACAGCCGGGAGATGGTCGAGGCCATGCACCGAAACGCCACGCGGCTGTTCAGGATCTTCGATGACCTGCTCCAGCTCGCCCGCATCGAGGCCCGGCAGAAGGACATGCCCCTTGAGCGTCTGCCTCTGGCGGAGCTGGTGGAGGACGCCGTGGACCTGCACGCTGAGTCCGCCGAGGCCCGGGAGGTGGAGCTCAGCGTGGTGCTGCCGCCGGGGCTGACCGCCCGGGTGAACCGGGAGGCCTTCGCGCACATCCTCGGCAACCTCGTCGAGAACGGCGTCAAGTACACCCAGGCTGGGGGCCGGGTGAAGGTGAGCGCCCACAGCGAGGGCGACCGGGTGATCTTGGAGGTCGACGACAACGGCCCGGGCATCGACCCGGTCCACCACGCCCGCATCTTTGAGCGCTTTTACCGCGTAGACATCGGCCGCTCTCGGGCCGCCGGGGGCACGGGCCTGGGGCTCTCCATCGTCAAGCACCTGTGCCTGGCCACCCACGCCAAGGTCAGCGTGCGGTCGTTGCCCGGCCGGGGCTCCACCTTCGTGCTCAGCTTGCCCACCTGAGCGCCCCCACCCGCTGAAGGCGAGCTTGTTTCAGGAGGAATTGCGCACCTGTCACGGGCTCGTCACCCCTTGTCGCTACATGGGGAGTGGAGACCTGCATCGTGCTCTTTGTGCCTTCGCCTCGCAGCGTGACGCTCGGTGGCCCAGCGTTGTGCGCCCTCGCCCTGATCTTGGGCCTAGGCTGCGCCTCGGGGCGGCCTCTGCGGGTGCAAGGCTCGGAGAGTGAGCTGGAGCTGATCGAGGGCCTCGCCCAGCGCTTCGCCGAGGACCGGCCCGGCGTCGGCGTGGCGCTCAGCGGCGGAGGCTCGGCGGCGGGGGTCACGAGCCTCATCGACGGCGCCATCGACGTGGCCACGGTCTCCCGGCCGCTTTTGCCCACGGAGCGGGTGGAGGCCGCCCGGCGCGGCGTGCGGCTCACGGCCACGCCCTTCGCGCTCGACACCATCTGCGTCGTCGTCCACCCCAAGAACCCCGTGGTGGCCCTGGATCTGGACGAGCTCGGCGAGATCCTCCGCGGCGAGACGACACGCTGGGAGGGCCTGGGCGGCGCCGGGCCGATCTCGCTCTATGGCCGGCCGTCGAGCTCGGGCACCTGGTCGCTGTTGCGGGAGCGGGTGGTGAAGGGGGACTACACGCCGTCGATTCGGGCCTTGGGCGGCAGCGCCGCCGTGGTGCAGGCCGTCGCCGCCGACCCCCACGGCCTGGGTTACGCCGCGCTGAGCTATGTGCGCCACGCCGGGGACAGCGTGCGGGTGCTGGGCCTCGTCGTCTCCCCTGGTGAGCCCGCCGTAGACCCTCGGGACGAGGCCGCCGCCCGGGAGGGGCGCTACCCGATCACCCGGGCCTTGAGCCTCGTCACCTTGGCCGAGCCCCGGCCCGACGCCGCGGCCCTGGTGGCGTTCTCCCAGTCCGAGACGGGCCTCACGATGATTGAGCAGGCGGGCCTGTTCGCCTTGGAGGCCAGCCATGCTGAGCCCTGAGCGCAGCCTCGCCCCGCCCGAGCCCGCCGAGGGGGTGCGCCTGAGCGCGTGGCGACCGCCCATCGCCGACGCCCACCGAGCCCGCCACGATCGGGTGATGCGCGCCCTCGTCGCCGCCGGGGCCGGGGTCGTGGGGCTGATGCTCGCCGGATTCTTGGGCGTGCTCACGGTGAAGGGGCTCTCGGCCTTGTGGCCCATTCCGCCGGTGGATCCCGCGCTCATCCAGGCGGCGGGGCTCAACGCTGAAGAGGCCGCCCGGGCCTCGGCGGCGCTGGGCGGCTGGGAGGGCCTGAGCGCGGGGCTGCTCCGGAGCGCGCGCTGGGCGCCCCAGGCCCTTGACACGCCGAGCTTCGGGGCCTTGGGGCTCATGGGCTCAACGGCCCTCACCACGGGCCTCGCCGCCTTGATCGCCGCGCCCCTGGGCGTGGCCGTGGCGATCTACCTCAACGCCTTCGCCCGGCCCTTTGAGCGCGCCTGGGCCCGCCCGGCCATCGAGCTGCTCGCGGCCTTGCCCTCGGTGCTGCTGGGCCTCATCGGCGTCAGCCTGCTCGGCCCGGCCCTCGCCCGGCTGTTCAACCTGCCCAGCGGCCTCGTCGCCCTAAACGGCGGCTTGCTCTTGGCGCTCATGGCGCTGCCTACGGTGATCGCCGTGGCCTGGGAGGCGCTCAACGCCGTGCCCCAGACCTTCACTGAAGCGAGCTTGGCCTTAGGCGCCGACCGCGTCACGACCTTGTGGCGGGTGACGCTGCCCGCGTCGTGGCGGGGGCTGGTGGCCGCGTCGCTGTTGGGCTTGGGCCGGGCGCTGGGCGAGACGATGGCGGTGTTGATGGCCTGCGGCAACAGCGAGGCGCCGCCGACGAGCCTGTTGAGCCCCGCCCACGCGATGACGGCCACCCTGGCCTTAGAGCTCCCCGGCGCCTTGCGCGACTCCGCCCACCAGCGGGCGCTGTTCGCCTTGGGCCTCATGCTGCTCACGATCAGCCTCACCAACCAGCTCGTCGCCCGGCGGCTCTTGCGCCAGGGGGCCCCATGAACAGCGCCTCGCGCCGTGAGCGCCTGCTCGCGGGCCTGCTCGGCGGGCTCACCGCGGCCTTGGTGGCCCTCACCGTAGGCTTGGTGTTGGTGATCTTGGCCCGGGGGCTGCCCCAAGTGGGCGCGCTGCTCAACCAGGGGGGCTTAGGCGCCGCGGCCTTGGGCACCATCGGGCTCACGCTGATCACCGCGCTCGTCGCCGCGCCGTTTGGGGTGGCCACGGCCATCGCGCTCTCGGAGCTCGGCCCGACCGGGCGCCTCGCCCGGGGGCTACGCTTCGGCTTGGGCACCTTGGCCGGGGTGCCCGGCGTGGTCTGGGGGCTCTTTGGCCTCGTCGTGTTCGTGCAGGGCCTCGCCCTGGGGCCGTCCTTGCTCGCCGCCGGGCTCACCTTGGGCGTGTTCACCCTGCCCAGCCTCACCTTGGCCTGTGAGCAAGCCCTGCGCGCCGTGCCTGAAGAGGAGCGTGAGGCGGCCTTCGCCTTGGGGGCCACACGCTGGGAGGTGATCACCCGCAATGTGCTCCCGCGCGCCGCGCCGGGTATTCTCAGCGGCGTCGCCTTGGGCCTCTCTCGGGCGGCGGGCGAGACGGCCCCGCTGTTGCTCACGGGCGCGGTCTACTCCATCTCCGGCCCGGTCTTCGGGCTCTCTGCGCCGTTCATGGCGCTCCCTCACCACGTCTACACCCTCGTGACCCAACACCCCGATCCTGCCGTGGGCGAGCCCTTGGCCTTCGCCGCCGCCGCGCTCCTGCTCCTGTTGAGCCTGCTCATCGGCGGTCTCGCCGCCGGGCTTCGTGCGCGCCTGCGTTTGGGTGAGGGGCTTTGAGGCCATGATGCACGACGTCGCGCCAAAGATGGAGGTCCAGCACCTCAGCGTGTTCTACGGCGGCACCCCGGCGCTCAAGGACGTCAGCCTGGGGGTGCTCGGCGGCCAGGTCACCGCGCTCATCGGGCCGTCGGGCTGCGGCAAGTCTACGCTTCTGCGTGTGCTCAACCGCATGTCCGAGCTGCGGCCCGACGCCCGGCACACCGGCGCCGCGCGTTTAGACGGTCAAGACATCTTCGCCCCCGAGGTAGACGTCACCGCCCTGCGCCGCCGGGTGGGCCTCGTCTTCGCCAAGCCCAACCCCTTCGTGATGACCGTGTACGAGAACGTCGCCTATGGCCTGCGCGTCGCCGGGGAGCGCGCCCGCAGCGTGCTCGACGGCCGAGTGGAGGAGGCCCTGCGCGCGGCGGCCTTGTGGGACGAGGTCTCCGACCGCCTCAACCGCTCCGCCCTGGAGCTCACCCCCGGCCAGCAGCAGCGCCTGTGCATCGCCCGGGCCTTGGCCGTGGGCCCCGAGGTGCTGCTCATGGACGAGCCCACCTCGGCCTTAGATCCCGTCGCCACCGCCAAGGTGGAGGAGCTCGTGAGCGCCCTGCGCGGCCGCTACACCCTGGTCATCGTCACCCACAACATGCAGCAGGCCAGCCGCCTCTCCGATCACACCGCGCTGTTTGTGGAGGGAGAGCTCGTGGAGATCGGCGAGACCGCGCGATTTTTCACCCGCCCTCGGCAGCGCCGCACTGAAGACTACATCACCGGCCGCTTCGGCTGAGGCACTCAGGACGCCCCGTGCAGCACCTCGATCTCCGATACCAGCAAGAGCTGAACGACCTGCGCACCGTGTACCAGGAGATGTTGCTCCTCGCCCACGGCATGGTGCAGGACGCGATGCGCTCGGTGATCGAGCGAGATCCGGCCCTGGGCCGCGCGGTGGTGAACGTCGATCGGTCTCTGGACCAGCTTGAGCTGCGCGCCGATGAGTCCTGCCTGCGGATCCTCGCGCTCTACCGCCCCGTCGCCGGGGATCTCCGGCTCGTCGCCACGGTGATGAAGTCGGTCACCGACATCGAGCGCATCGGCGATCTCGCGGTGAACATCGCCAAGCGCGGCTTCGACCTCTCCCGGGGCGCTGGCTTAGAGCCCCTGCCTGAGCTGGGCAGCATGGCCGAGGTGATCGCCGAGATGTTGCCTCTGGTCAAACAAGGCTTTCTGAGCCGCGATCCGTCGGTGCTCACCGCGCTCAAAGACGCCGATGAGCGCGTGGACCGCATGAACCGCGAGGTGCTCTCCCAGGTGATCCTCGCCTTGGCGAACCACCCCGACCAGTCCCGCCGGGGCCTCGCGCTCACGAGCATCTCCAAGGCCCTTGAGCGTGTGGCCGACCACGCCGTGAACCTGGGCGAGCAGATCGTGTTTATGGTCGGCGGCACCGACGTGCGACACGGCGGCGTGAAGGGCTAAACCCCGCGCTCACTGAATGTTGAGCAGGCGCTTGAGCGCGATGTCGCCGTCCACCTGGCCGAGCGCGTAGGTCGTGCCGTCCAAGACCGCGAGGAACCAATCGCCCGTGCCGCCCTCGGGGAACGGCACCACGGTGTCCGCCCAGACATCTAGGCTGGGGACGTAGACGTAGAGCCCGTTGTAGCCGTCGGAGACGAGGATCTTGCCGTCGTGCTCCGCGGGCTGGCCATCGTCGGCGTAGAACCTCGACGGCAGCGTCGCCGTCGGCGTCCAGCTCGCCCCAGAGGAGGACGTGTCGAAGGAGGCGCCCTGGGTGAGATCGCCGGCGCTGTTGTACCCGCCGAAGACGTAGATCGTGTCCGAGCCGATGGGCGTGTACGCCACGCCGCGGCTGAAGTCCGCCGGATAGCGCTCGCTGCGCGTCTCCCAGGTGCCGCTGAGCCCGCCGGAGTAGGTCTGCACCGTGGCGCCATCATCACGACCGCCGATCATCCACACCTTGCCCGCGGCGGCCGCCCCACCCGACTCACCCCGCCTCACCGACGAGTAGCTGCTGATCGACGTCCACGCCCCAGCCCGGAAGACCTGCCCCCAGTTGCCGAAGACATAGACCGCGTCGTCCAAGGGCACGACGACCTCGGTGTAGCCGCAGGCGCACCAGTCGCTCTGTGTGCCGGAGGCGGGCGGCATGGGGTGATCGGTGACCACCCCGGTGTTGGGATCCACCGACTTGAAGAACACGTCGCCTTCGGGGGCGAAGTAGATCTCCCCCTCAAACCCAAAGACCACCGCGCCCCAGCCCGCCGTCAACGAGAGGCTGGGGATGGTGAGCACGTCCTCCCAGATCGGGCGGCACTCCGTCCCGTCGCCGACCATGTCGCTGGGGCACTCACAGGAGAACGAGCCCTCGGTGTTTGTGCAGTCCGCGTCGGCGGCGCAGTCGTTCGTCCCGTCTACACACTCGTCGATGTCAACACAGTCCCCGTCCGTGTTGAGCACATAGCCGAGATCACAGTCTACAACCGCCGAGTCGTCCGTGGTGGAGTCGTCCGTGGTGGAGTCATCCGTGGTGGAGTCGTCCGCCGTGGAGTCGTCCGCCGTGGAGTCATCCGTGGTGTCCGAGTCCGCGCTCACCCCGGAGTCTGTGGCGCCGTCCTTGTCGCTGGTACAAGCGATCGCCGAGAAGAACAACAGGCTGAGCCAGGGGGAGCGTTTCGTAGGAGAGAACATGGTGACCTCGGGAGCCCGTCATCGGAGCGTTGGGGCGCCGGAGCGCCGTGGGGATCGTGAACCCCCACAGCTTACTCCACACCGCGCCCATCCCGCGCCCCTCCCCGAGCGCGAGGCGCCAGGGGAAGGGCTGAGGCAGGGTCAGCGAAGGTCAAACCGATCGTTGTTCATCACCTTGGCCCAGGCCGCCACGAAGTCGCGCACGAGCTTGGCCTCGGATCCGGCGCTGGCGTAGACCTCGGCCAAGGCCCGAAGCTGGGAGTTTGAGCCAAACACCAGATCCGCCCGGGTGGCCGTCCACCTCAAGGCGCCCGTGGCCCGATCCCGGCCCTCAAACTCGCTGGCGGGCTCATTCGTCGCCTTCCACTCCGTCTGGATGTCGAGGAGGTTGACGAAGAAGTCGTTGGTGAGCACGCCGGGGCGATCGGTCAGCACCCCACGGGTCGAGCCGCCGACCGTGGCGCCCAAGGCGCGCATCCCGCCCACCAGGGCCGTCATCTCCGGGGCGGTGAGGCCGAGGAGCTGGGCGCGGTCCACCAAGAGGTTCTCGGCGACGGCGCCGACGCGGGCCTTGGCGTAGTTGCGGAAACCATCGGCGATGGGCTCCAGCACAGCGAAGGACGCCGCGTCGGTCTGCTCAGCGCTGGCGTCGGCACGGCCCGGGGTGAACGGCACCGACCCCTCATGGCCCGCGCCCTTCGCGGCCTCCTCGATGGCCGCGCCGCCGCCGAGCACGATGAGATCGGCCAACGACACGCGCTTGCCGCCCTGCTGCGCGCCGTTAAACGCCGCCTGAATCCCCTCCAGCACGCCCAACACGCGGTTGAGCTGCTCGGGCTGGTTGACCTCCCAGCCGCGCTGCGGGGCCAGACGAACCCGCGCGCCGTTGGCGCCGCCGCGTTTGTCCGAGCCACGGAAGGTCGAGGCCGAGGCCCAGGCCGTCGTGACCAGCTCCGCCACGGTGAGCCCCGAGCTGAGGATCGTCGCCTTGAGCGCGGCGATGTCCTCAGCGTCGATGAGCGGGTGGTCCACCGCCGGGACGGGATCCTGCCAGATCAGCGCCTCGGCGGGCACCTCGGGGCCAAGGTACCGGGCGCGGGGCCCCATGTCGCGGTGGGTCAGCTTGAACCAAGCGCGGGCGAAGGCGTCGGCGAAGGCCGCGGGATCCTTGTGGAAACGCCGGGAGATGGGCTCGTAGATCGGGTCCATCTTCAGCGACATGTCCGCCGTGGTCATCATCGGTCTGTGCTTCTTCGTGGGGTCGTGGGCGTCGGGGATCATGTGCTCCTCGGCCACGTTCTTGGGGTGCCACTGGTGGGCCCCGGCGGGGCTCTTCGAGAGCTCCCACTCATAGCCAAAGAGCATGTCGAAGTAGCCCATGTCCCAGGTCGTGGGGTTGGGCTTCCAGGCGCCCTCGATGCCGCTGGTGGTCGTGTGAGCCCCCTTGCCGCTGCCCAGGCGGTTCTTCCAGCCCAGGCCCTGCTCCGAGATGTCCGCGCCCTCAGGCTCAGCGCCCACCAAGGCCGTGTCTCCGGCGCCGTGGGCTTTGCCGAAGGTGTGCCCACCGGCCACGAGCGCGACGGTCTCCTCATCATCCATCGCCATCCGCGCGAAGGTCTCCCGCACGTCTCGGCCTGACGCGACGGGGTCGGGGCGACCGTTGGGGCCTTCAGGGTTGACGTAGATCAGGCCCATCTGCACGGCGGCGAGGGGATCCTCAAGCTCACGATCACCGCTGTACCGTTTGTCGCCCATCCACTCGGCCTCGGCGCCCCAATAGATGTCTTGTTCGGGCTCCCAGACGTCCTCGCGGCCGCCGCCGAAGCCAAAGGTCTGGAATCCCATGGACTCCAAGGCCACGTTGCCCGCGAGCACCATCAGGTCGGCCCAAGAGAGCTTGGCGCCGTACTTCTGCTTGATCGGCCACAGGAGGCGCCGGGCTTTGTCGAGGTTGCCGTTGTCGGGCCAAGAGTTCAGGGGCGCGAACCGCTGGGTGCCGGAGCTGGCGCCGCCGCGACCGTCGTAGATGCGGTACGTCCCGGCGCTGTGCCAGGCCATACGAATAAACAGCGGGCCATAGTGCCCGTAGTCCGCGGGCCACCAGTCCTGAGAGTCGGTCATCAACGCGGTGAGATCGGCCTTGAGCGCCGTGTAGTCGAGCTGGCCAAACGCCTCGGCGTAGTTGAAGCCCTCACCGAGGGGGTTCCCCGCCGGAGGGTTCTGGTGGAGCATGCCCAGGTTGAGCTGTTTGGGCCACCAGTCGCGGTTGGTGCGCGCGGCGCCGGTGGTGTGGGGCGGGGCGTGGTGCATCACCGGGCACTTTCCCGCGGGGGCGCCGCCGGGGGGACTGGACTGTTTGGGGTCACTCATGGGCGATCACTCCTACGCTTGGGGTTTTGCTCGATCGGGGAGCTTGGATATTTTACGTCTTGCAGCTCGCGCACACGCCACGAACCTCCACTCGTGCGTCGAGCACATCGCCGAGGCCGCTGAGGCCCTCGGGCAATGGCAGATCGCAGAGCGCTTCGCTGACGAAGTCACGAACCTTGCCGCAGCGCACACACACGAAGTGATGGTGGCGCTCTAAGTTGACGTCGAAGCGGATCCCGTCGCGGCGCGGGCCCAGGGTGGTGATCAGCCCCAGCTCGTGTAAGAGCCAGAGCGTGCGGTACACGGTGTCCAAAGAGACCGTGGGCACCCGCACCCGCACGGCGCGGAACACCGTCTCGACGTCGGGATGATCCAGGTTGGCCGCCAGCTCGCGGAAGATCTCAAGGCGCTGGTGCGTGAGCTTCACGCCAGAGGCCTTCACCGCCGCCGTCCATTGGGCCACGCGGCGCTGAACGTGCTCTTCTTGAGCGGGGGCGTCTTGGGTGTTGAGGATCATTCTTAGTCGCGGCTCCTTCTTACTTAGGATTCTATTCTTACTTAGCCGGGGCGTCCACAAGATCTATCGCCCCGATCGACGATTCTTGAGTTGACGTTCATCTAATTAGATGGTTAGTTAATTAGACCATCATCAAATCAAGAGTCCCCCATGTCTGACGACCTCTCGCTCCTCGTCTCCTTCTTCAAGGCCCTCGCCGACGAGTCCCGCCTGCGCATCATCGGCGTCTTGGCCGCCCGGGAGGCCACGGGCGGCGAGCTGGCCGCGCTCTTGGACCTCAAGCCCCCCACGGTGACCCATCACCTCGCCAAGCTGCGTGAGCTGGGCCTCGTCGCCCGGCGGGTCGAGGGCACCACCCACCACTACCGCCTGGTGCCCGAGCGGGTGGAGGCCCTGGCCAAGCAGGTGCTCTCCTCAGAGACCGTCGCCGCCACCGACGCCACCTTAGATCACGACGCCTACGCCGTGAAGGTGCTGCGCAGCTTCATCGACGGCGAGACGATCCTGTCCATCCCCACCTCCCGCCGCAAACGAGACGTGGTCCTGGCCTGGCTCGTCGAGCGGCTGCCCGAGGGCCAAGACCTGCCAGAGCTCGAGCTCAACGCCCTGATTCAGCGCCATCACCCCGACAGCGCCGCCTTACGCCGAGAGCTCGTCTGCTCCGGGTTCTTGACCCGCGAGCGCAGCGTCTATCGCCGGGCGGCCAAGCCCAGCGACGACCCGCCTCAGCCCGCGGCCTGAGCGTCTCGCCGTTTGTTGAGGTAGGGCAGCGCGAACAGGGTCAGACCGCTGAGGATGAGGAAAAACAGCGGCAGCAGCACGAAGGCGTAGGTCCACATCGGCGGCTCTACGCCCATCGCGCCGACCACAAAGTTCGCCGCGACGGCGAAGGTGAAGAAGAGAGACACCCAGCGGTGCGCCTGCCGAATCCAGAGAGACCCGCTCATAAAATCCTCCGATGTGGTGGGTTTGGGGAGACGATCAGTCGGCCCGGGCCAGAAGCTCGATGAGCCGCTCGCCCATCATCCGCCAGCCGTAGCGCGCGCCGCCAAAGTTCTGCTTCTGCTCGGGCTTAAAGCCGGAGTGAACCACGCTGAGCCGTGTGCCCGTCGGGGTGGGCGTGATCGAGAAGGTCACCACCGTGTCCATCTCCCCCACCACCCAGGCGTAGCTCAGCGTTTTTTGGGCCTCAATCTCCAACATCTTGCAGCTCACCCGGCCATCCCAGCCGGGCATCGGCTGAGACTGAAAGTTGAACGCGGCGCCGAGCTCTAACTTGAGGCCGACCACGGGCAGGAGCCACTCGGCGAGCAGGGCCGGCTCGGTCAGCGCGCGCCAGACCTTCTGTGGGGAGTGGTGAAGATCAAGCTCAAACGAGAGCGTGTCGGTCTGGGCTTTGAGGGTGTTGTCGAGAAGGCTCATTCGTCCATCCTGTCTAGCAGTTGTTCGAGGCGAGTCGCGCGCTCGGACCAGAAGAATCGATAGTGCGTGAGCCAGTCGAAGAGCGGCCTCATGCCCTCAGGCTCGACGCGGTAGTAGACCAGGCGCCCCTCACGACGGCTGACGACCAGCCCGGCGTCCTTGAGCACGGCGAGGTGCTGGGAGATCGCGGGCTGGGAGAGGTCAAAACGCGCCGTGAGGTCTCTCACCGCGGCCTCGCCTTGGGTCAACGACTGGAGAATGGCCCGGCGGCTGGAGTCCGCGAGGGCTTGGAACAGCTTGTCTTCGTCGGGGGTCACGCTGGTCATGTCCAACCAATAAGTGAACGCTTATGTATTGTCAAGCCGGTGGATCCCGCTGGGCGCAAAGGATCCTGCCTCGCCTCGCCCTCCCCGCCCACAGACCCCGATTCTCCTCCACTTCTTGAGGATCGGAGGTGATCCAAACCGCCTGCGCCGGGCTCTGGGCCCAGATGCTCCCTCTGCTCTTCGCCCTGGCCTGCAAGCCCGACCCCGCCCCCTCCGACGACTCCCAGCCCGAGGTCGTGAAGCCCCAAGACTCCGCCGGGGGCGACTCCGACGGCGGCGACTCCGACCCGCCGCACAGCGAAGACACCGGCCTGCCCTGCGGCGACGTCGACACCGACCCCCTGCGCATCGACGCCTGCTGGCAGCTCGTCGCCGCGCCCGAGCTGCACGATCAGGCCCGCCTGTTCGCGACGGGCGCGCTGCTGATGGGCTGTGAGGACGAGCTGCCGCCGCTCACGCTCGTGAACGAGGAGGGCGAGGCCCCGGCCATCGTGCTCGCCGTAGATCCCGCCGTCGCCCCCGACGCCTACACCGTGCGTGTGGAGCCCCGCCGCGTGCGCATCACCGGCGCCGACCGGGCGGGCCTCGCCTGGGGCATGATCGACTGGCTGCGTAGCCTCGACCGTGTCGACCTCAGCTCCGGCGTGAGCTGGCGCCCCGACCCGACCTCCACCCTCACTGAAGGCCCCACGGTCTGCTCCGACTACGACGCCGCCTGTGATGAGGCCGAGAGCTGCCAGCTCGACGGGGCCTGGACGGCTGTGGAGCAGGTGTGGTGGACCGCGCAAGACGTGAACAATCGCCCCGCCGTAGACCTGCGCGTGGTGTTCCCGTCGTTCAAAGGCAGCCAGAACGCCACCTTCTTGCCGACCCTGTGGCAGTCCGAGCTCGGCGCCTGCGCCGACCCCCTCGACACCGCGCCGTTCTGGGAGTCTGTGCTTCATTGTGACGCCCACGCCGCCCCCGACGAGGACGGCTACGATCGTTGTGACGAGGTGCGCCTGCGCCTGGACACCTTGCTCATCGGCCGCTTCACCCACGCCTTAGACGACGGCTACGCCTTCCAGATGGGCGACTCCGTACAAACCCTCACCGGCTGCTCGCCCACCCAGCTCTACGCCGACGTCAAGGAGTACCTCAGCCAGCGCGGCGTGGCGCTCATCCCCACCGTCTACGGCCAAGAGACCCGGGCCCCGGAGACGCCCATCGCCGGGGACTACGTGTTTAAGGACGAGCCCGCCGAGCTCTGGGGCAGCACCGGCGACGCCACCCTGAGCGAAGGCCTGGCCATGGGCGGCACCTTCACCGTGTGTGATCACGACGGCGAGCGCCTCCTGGCGATGGACTGTGACACCCTAGACGCCGACGGCCGGGTGAGCGCGCCTGACCTCCTCTCGCCCACCTACGACACCGACACCACCGCCGTGGGCGTGTCCATCAGCAAATGCGGCGAGCACCAGCTCTGCCAGGTCAAGACCGGCTGCTGGGACACCGTCACCGACACAAGCGGCCTGGCCCTGACCCCAGCGGACGAGAGCGTCTGCACGAGCCCAGCCTTGCGGGTGCCGCTGAGCGATGACGGCCAGCACTACGTCCTGCGGTTTCGGGGCTCGGTCATCAACAGCGGCGATCTCACGGCCAAGCTCATCGTGGTGTTTAGCGACGGCCGCAGCTACGCCAGCTCGTTTGAGGTGCTGAGCACCCTGGCCTCTGAGGCTGATTATCTAAGCCCCACCCCCGCTCTGGACCCAAGCCGCGGCGACTGGGTCCTGTTCAGCTTCGTCTTTCGCACCCCCGACCCCGACGCGCTGATCTCCAGCGTCTACGCCCAGATCAACGGCGAGCCCGGCAGCCTGGCGATGGTGGACGATCTGGACCTCGCCGCCATCGACGGCCAGCTCCGTGAGCTTGATGCGCAGAGCCTCAGCGGCGTCTCCTGCGCGTCTGTGCAGAGTCCCGGCGGTGAGCCCCCTGCCCGTCGAGGCCTGGTACAGCGCCGACGGCGCCGTCTCCGGGGCCAAGGCCCGCCTCTCCGTGGACTGTCTTGAGGTGGGCGAGACGGTGGACCTCCGCTACCGCAGCTTCACCCATTATGGCCTCTGGCCCGGCCACTCCTCGCGGCAGAGCGCCTACAACTACACCGTCGATGTGAGCGATCCTCAGTATTGGGCCTCGCCGACAGGGCCCTGGGCCCAGATCCAGACAACCCGCGACGGCGGTGATCTGGGGGATTTTGTGCTCATCAGCGATCTCGGCGGCGAGGCCCGAGGCGTCGGTCGCGCGGAGGCCCTCACCGGCTTGGGCCCCGCGGAGGTGCTCGCCAGCTTCACCTGCGCCGTGGAGGCCGAGGTCTGTGAAGGATGCGGCGACTGTGACGAGCTGCTCAGCGCCAGCGGCGGCCCCGTGACCCCCTGCACCTGCGAGGACTGGTCCGGCGGCCCGCAGCTCTTGGTGGCCGGGGACATGTTCACCTGGCTTCACAACGGCGGCGACTCAGAGGCCGGGCAGCCGGGCAAAGAGGATTATCAGCTCCCCTACGGCGGCCCCAGCGGCGGGAGCTGGTGGGCCCGGCGCTGGATGCCGCCAAACACGCTCTATCTGTCGTGGTTCCACTTCGACAGCCAGAAAGACGGCGCCCCGGTCGGCGGCCACGAGCAGGTCACGGCCTTTGTGGAGGACTTCGCCGCCGACGGACTCCGCACGATCCCCGTCTCGGCCTGGGATCCCGACGCCCAGCGCGCCTGGGCGGCCTTGGCGGCGGCGGGCGGCCCCGTGGCGGGTGTGGCGCACTACGGATGGGGCACAGACACCCAAGCCGCGCGGGTGGCCCAACAAGCGGGCGCCGTGTTCTGGAGCCCCGGCTGGCGCCAGCTCGCGGCCTGGACACAGTCCGATGACGCCACCCTGCCCGGCGGCGATGAGCGCGGCGAGCTGACCTTGACCGGCCTCACCTTTGAGACGGCCACGGGCCTGGACTGGCCTCTGGTGAGCCGCTGGTTACGCGTCCTCGATGACGCCGCCTCGTGGGAGGGCCCCGCCGTGGCCGTGACCGGTGACCGTGTGTTGGCCCGGGTCTACGCCACCCCGCCCGAGGGCTGCGAATGGACCGGTCGGTTTACCTTCGGCGACGTGGTCGTAGACGTGCCCGAGACCCCCGCCGTCACCGGAGAGTACCGTGTGTGGGGCTTCACCGCCGACCGCCCCGAGGGCGCCGCTGAGGTTCGCTTCTCGTTACACACCCAAGGCTGCGCCGGGGGCGTCATCGACCACATCGCGCTCTACGACGCCCTGCCGACGGTGGACTTCCCCTACCCGCTCAGCCTGGAGCACCTCGCGGACTGGGACGCGGACAGCACGGCGGACGCCCGGTATCGCATCTGCGGGGACGCCTTGGTGTGGGAGTGTGTGAACGCCGATAGCTGGGAGTGACCGCGCTCAGCGAAGCCCACGCACCACGACGTCCACCACGGCCTCGGCCCACTGGGGCGTGACCGGCTGGCGCTCCATGAGCACCCGGTGCATCACCGCGCCGGTCACCATGGCCAACACGGCGTCGGGAGGGTGCCTGCATGGGTCCCACTCGCCGCGGGCCGCCGCTCGGGCGATGACCTCCATCACCTCGGCCTGCTCCCGCACGACGGGATCCTGAGAGAGCGCGCCCACGACCTCGGCGGCCTGCTCGGAGAGCCCCGCCCGCACCAGGGCCCGGCCCTCGGCGGAGTCCAGGCGCGCGGCGACGAGGTGAACCAGCGAGCTGAGATCGCCGCGCAGAGAGCCCGTGTCGCCGATCGCCTCGGCCGTCTCGTGCAGGGCCGCCTGCAGGGCCGCGGCGACGAGCGCCTCCCGCGTCGGCCAGCGCCGGTACACCGTGGTCTTGTTCACCCCCGCCGCCGCCGCCACCCGCGGCACGCTGAGCCCGTCGAGGCCCACCGCCGCGAGCTCGGACAGGGTGGCCGCGAGGATCGCGCGCTCGATGGGCTGGCCCCGGGGCCGCCCCAGGTCTCGACGGGGTTCGCTCATGGTCCGCGTTTAACCCCGGCGCGGCGCCTCGGCCACATTGCAACTTTTGGTTGCAATGATTACACGCCGCGGGTATACCCCATCCCGTCGCGACGCCGCGACGCCGCCGTCCCCCCTTCGTCGAGGAGCCCGAGCCTATGCCAGACTGGATCCCCCTCTTCTTCGCCACCTTCCTCGGGCAGAGCCTCAGCTTTGTCGCCGTCGTCAGCCTCGTGTTTTTGCTCACCTGGCGCTGGGGGGCGAAGCGCCTCGCCGGGCGGCGAATTCACGGGCGTGGGCGGCCCTTCGACGGCGCCCAGCTCCGCCATGAGCTGCTCAACACCCTCGCCGTGCTCGCCGTCGGGGCCGCCCAGGGCCTCGTGCTCAGCGCCCTGCACGCCCGTGGCCTGACGAGGCTCACCGAGGAGCTCGGCGCGGGGGGCCTGCTCGGCGCCGCGGCCACGCTCGTCGGCCTCATCGTGTTCAACGACCTCTGGTTCTACAGCGTCCACCGCGCCCTGCACACGCCCTGGCTGTTTAAGCACGTCCACGCCGTCCACCACCGCAGCGTCGACGTCAACCCGTTCTCGTCGTACTCGTTCCACGTCGTCGAGGGCGCCCTGCTCGGCGGCTGGGTCATCCCCGCGGGCCCTGCTCCTCCCCCTGCCCATCCCCACGCTGGTCGCCGCCCACGTCGTCGGCACCTTCAACAACGTCATGGCGCACCTCGGCTACGAGCTGCTCCCGGCCTGGTGGATCCGCGCCCCGCTGCTGCGCTGGTCCAACACCGCCACCTTTCATAGCCTGCACCACACCCAATTCAAAGGCAACTACGGCCTGTTCACGCGCCTGTGGGATCGCCTGTTCGGCACCGAGCTGCCGACGTATGAGGCGGCCTTTGTGGAGGCGCACCGCCGGGGGTGAAGGAGTCCGCTCTGTGATACGGTCAAGGCGCTAAAGAGGCGCGCTACCCACAGCGCCAGACCGGCGAGCTCCAGGTGACCGCGGGCCGCCCGTCGTTCGGCTGAATGATCACCATCCAGCAGCGCGCCCGGAGCCTTGCTCGTCCTCCACCCCGCGCCACCCCTTGTGGTGCCGGGTCAGGGTAACCCGACCTGTTCCCCCCGCGCCTGCACGCAGGGAGCCCTGGGCAGTCCGTGCGCCAACGCCGCGGCGTCGGCGCCGGGTAGGGAGACGAGCCCACGGCCGTGTAGCACGGGCACCTTCTGCCCACGGCGAACGTCAAGCATCACCGCGCTCCCACCAACATTCCTGTCATTGCGGGAGGCGCATCAGCCGATCGAGGCCAGGGCGGGGCCGGGCCCGAACAACAAGCAGGCGGCGAGACAGGTGGATCGCATCGGCCTAGGCTCCAACGTGCGCTCAGGGATTAGACATCGGCGCAGCGCGCGCAGCGCCCCCGCTAGTACCGCCCGCCCGCTGCGGCCCCGACCGGCAGGTGCTCATCCAGAAACGCCTGCTCCTCGGCGGTGAACGTCACGTCGTTCGCGCCCTGGTTCTCATCAAAGCGCGACTGTTTTGTGGTGCCGGGGATGGCGATGACGTGGTCGCCACGGGTGAGCGTCCAGGCCAATGCGAGCTGCGCCGGGGTGACGCCCTTCTTGGCGGCCATCGTGTGTACGGCGCTGACCAGGTCGAGGTTCTTCTGGAAGTTCTCGCCGGTGAAGCGTGGGTTGTTCCGGCGGAAGTCGTCGGGCGCGAGGTCCGCGGGCGAGGTGATGGCGCCGGTCAAAAATCCCCGGCCCAAGGGCGAGTACGCCACAAACGTGATGCCGAGCTCTCGGCAGGTGTCGAGGAGCTCGATCTCGGGCTCACGCGACCACAACGAGAGCTCCGTTTGGAGCGCCGTGATCGGGTGAACGGCGTGGGCGCGGCGAATCTGCTCTGGCGTGGCCTCGGAGAGCCCCAAGAAGCGCACCTTGCCCGCGGCGACGAGCCCAGCCATGGCGCCGACGGTGTCCTCGATGGGCGTGTTGGGGTCGACGCGGTGCTGGTAATAGAGGTCAATCGTGTCGATGCCCAGGCGCTCCAGGGAGGCGTCACAAGAGGCACGAACATACTCGGGCTTGCCGTTGAGGCCGAGAAACCCGCCGCTCTCCGAGCGCATGACGGCGAACTTGGTGGCGATGATCGCCTCGTCGCGGCGGCCACGCAGCGCGGCGCCGACGAGGCGCTCGTTCGTGAACGGGCCGTACATGTCGGCGGTGTCGAAGTGGTTCACGCCGCTGTCGAGGGCGTGGTGGATGAGCGCCGTGCAGGCCTCGTCATTGGCCTTGCCATAAAAGTCAGACATGCCCATGCAGCCGAGCCCGATGGGGGAGATCTGGACACCGGTGGTGCCGAGGGGACGACGGGGAGGGGTGGACACAGGCGCTCCAGAGATTGAGGGGGCTTGAGCGGGGTCGACGCGGGCAGACCGACGCGGCGTCTCGCGCCCCAAGGGTAGGCACGCGGCGCGCGGTGTGAAGGCACAACGGGCCAACCCGCCCCGGACATCCAAGCCACAGCGATCAAGTTTTCTCTATTCTCATAGACTTAGGCCAACGCTACCCTGCAAAAGCCACCCAAGGAGCCCATCATGGCCACGCCCCGACGCCCCCTCGCCTCCCCCCTCGTCTGCCTCTCCTTCCTGCTCACCCTGGGCTGCGCCGAGGACGCGCCCCCGGCGCCGACGGATGACGACGGCGATGGCCTGCTGAGCGACTTCGAGGCCCAGGTGGGCACCCAGCCGGATCAAGCCGACTCCGACGGCGACGGCTGCGACGACGCTCTGGAGGTCCTCAGCTACTTCGACCCCCTCAACGCCGAGGACCGGCCGTACCAGGGCGTCTACCCCCGCGGCCCCCGCCCAGACGACGCCGCCTTCGCGGAGATGGCGGAGACCTTCGGCGCGGGCTTCGACACGGGCCAGCAGAACACCAACTGGACGCTCCTCGACCAGCACGGCGAGGCCGTCGAGCTCTATGACCTCTACGGTCAGGTGGTGCTCGTCTTGATCGCCCGAGAGTGGTGCGAGCCCTGCCAAGAGGATGCCCAAGCCCTTGAGCCCCTCTACCAGGAGCAAAAAGACCGTGGGTTTGTCGTCCTGAACCTCATGTTGGAGGGCATTCAGGACGACAGCCCGCCCCAGACCGACCGTTGGGCCGAATACTGGGGCCTGAGCTACCCCGTCTTGGGCGACCACTCCCCCGGCGACTACACCCAGACCGACGCCGCGCTGCATTACATCGACACCCCCGGCCTCGGCTACGACACCCCCAACCACACGCTCCTCGACCGCCAGCTCCGCACCGTGACGCTCTACGACCTCAACAGCTTTGACGCCGACAAGATCAACGAGCTGATCGACACGCCGGTCCCCGAGGTGGACGTGCTCTTGCCCGAGAACGCCGACGCCCTGCGCGCTGAGCTCGGCCTCAACCCCGACTCTTGGCTCGTGAGCCCCGAGCTCTGCGAGGGCTGAGGGGCGCGCGCGGCGCGCGGGGCTTGGGTGAACCGCCACAACGGTCTTCAGGGCTCCGGCGACGCAGACGCGGCCTTCGAACCGCCGCGCGTCGTTGGTCACGCGGAGGCCTCGTGTCGCCCACGATTGCGAACCCCGCCGCCTGGGGCTATCCTTTGCTCATGGCCAACCCTCTCCGCTCCGTGACCGCTGACGCCATGGCCCTCGATCCCGCCGATCGCCTGCGCCTCGCCGCAGAGCTGATCGACAGCGTGGAGGTGTCCGCCGAGCCCGGCGGGTCGGAGCGCTGGACCGCCGAGCTTCGCCGCCGCACGAGCGCCGCCGCCGAGCGTGAGGCCCAAGGACTGCCGCGCGGCGCGGAGTGGTCCCAAGTGAAGGACCGCCTGCTGGGTCGCTTGGCCCAGCGGTGACCCTACGTCGTGTTGTCCTGCCCGAAGCCGAGGACGAGCTCACCACAGCGTTCGTCTGGTACGAGGCCCAGCGAGATGGCCTAGGTGCGGAGTTTTTTGAGGCCATCGAGGCCACCATGGCCCAGGCCGCTGAAGACCCGCTGCGGTGGCCCGCGTGGTTCGGCGATGATCGGTATCGGCGCGCCGTGGTTCAGCGTTTCCCTTACCTGCTGTTCTACGAGCTCCACCCCGACACGATCGAGCTCGTCGCGGTGGCCCACTCCAAGCGGGAGTCTGGCTATTGGCTAAGCCCGAGTCAACCACAAAGACGAAGGCCCGTAGGATCTCACGATCACTACGGGCCCTCGAAGATGGTCGGGGTGAGAGGATTTGAACCTCCGGCCCCCTGCTCCCGAAACAGGTGCGCTACCAGGCTGCGCTACACCCCGACACGCTGAGCCACTTAGCGGCTTACGACGCCGCTGTCAACCCCGGGCCCAGCGGGCGAGGCCCTGGGCGCCGTTGGCGCGGGTGGCGGCGATGGCCTGGGCGCGGTCCTGGGCCCCATACACGCCGGATCCGCTCACCAAGGCGTGGGCCCCGGCCGCGGTGAACTCATGGGCGTTGTCGATCTTCACGCCGCCATCGACCTCGATCAAGGTCTTGAGCCCCCGGGCCTCGATGGTCTCCCGCAGCCGCGTGATCTTGGGGAACACCCGGCGGATCAACGACTGGCCGCCGAAGCCGGGGTTCACCGTCATCACCAGCACCAGGTCGAGCTCGTCCAGGACGTAGTCGAGCACGGTCTCCGGCGTGTGGGGGTTCAGGGCGACGCCGGCCTTCGCGCCCAGAGACTTGATGAGCTGAATCGAGCGGTCGAGGTGGTCTGTGGCCTCGGCGTGTACGGTGATCAGATCAGCCCCGGCCTCGCGGAAGGCGGCGACGTACTTGTCGGGCTCGACGATCATCAGGTGAACGTCGAGGGGCTGGGTCGTGAGCGGGCGCAGGGCGGCGACCACCAGGGGGCCGATGGTGATGTTGGGCACGAAGCGCCCGTCCATCACGTCCACGTGGATCCAGTCCGCCGTGGCGACGGCGGCGATGTCTTCGCCGAGCCGGGCGAAGTTGGCCGAGAGGATCGACGGGCTGATGATCACCGGGGCCACACCGCTCATGTCCACACCTCGCCTGCGCGCACCCGGGCGCCGTTGATGAAGTCCCGCGCGCCGACGGCACGTTTGTTTGGCGCCTGGGCCTCTACGATCTCAAGCGCGCCCGCTCCGCAGGCCACCACGAGGCGCTCGTTGGCCTCGATCACGGCGCCGGGCGCGCCTTCGCCCTCGACCACCCGCGCCCGCTTGACCTTGATGACCTCGCCGCCCCGACCGCAGAAGGTCCCCGGCCACAGCTCCAAGGCCCGCACCTGGTCCTTCAAGGCTCGGGCGGGGCGCGTCCAGTCCAGGCGCCCGTCGTCTTTGGTGAGCGGCCGGGCGTGGGTGGCCCGGCTGTGGTCTTGGGGTGTGGGCGTGAGGCCGTCCAGCGCCGCCAAGGTGCGCACCATCAGCGAGGCCGTGAGCGCGGCGAGGCGGGCGGAGAGCTGGGTGAAGGTCTCGTCCTCACCGATCGCGATGGCCTCGCGGAGCAGCATGTCGCCGGTGTCGAGGCCCTCGTCCATCAACATCGTCGTCACGCCGGTCTCGGCGTCGCCGCTCAACAGCGACCACTGCATCGGCGCCGCGCCGCGCCACGCGGGCAAGAGCGAGCCGTGGCCGTTCACGCAGCCCAGCCGCGGCGCCGAGAGCAGCTCCGGCGTGAGGATGCGCCCATAAGCGACGACCACGCCCACGTCGGCGCCCAAGGCGCGAAGGTTCCCCGGAAAAGGCCCCGAGCGTAGGGCCTTGGGCTGCCGGGTGGGGATGCCCAAGGCGCGGGCGCGCTCGACGGTGGGCGGGGCCTGGAGCGCCTGCCCCCGGCCGGAGGGTTTGTCGGGCTGGGCGACCACCCAGAGCACCTCATGCCCGGCCTCTACGAGAGCGTCCAGGGTGGGCACCGCGTAGGCCGGGGTGCCCATGAACACGATCTTCAACGGCCTCTCCTCAGAGCGAAGCGCCCTCGTGCTCGTCGTCTTCAGCGCCCGACTCAGCGCCGATGACGCCCTTCTTGACCTTCTTCAGGTAACGGCTGCGCTTGAGGCGGCTCGCCTTGTCGATGATCACCACGCCTTCAAGGTGGTCCATCTCGTGCTGCAGCACCACGGCGGGGAAACCCTCAAACCACTCGTCGTGGTGGGCGCCCAAGGCGTCGCGGTACTTCACCCGCACCCGGCGCGGGCGCTCAAAGAACTCCCAGAACTCGGGCACGGAGAGGCAGCCCTCTTCCCAGCGGATCTTGTCGCGGCTGCGCTCGACGATCTCCGGGTTCACCACGAGCTGCAGGTGTTTGGCCTGCTCGCGGCGGCCGTCGTCCTCTTTCTCTTCAGTGGCGTCCATGACGAGCATCCGCCGCAGATCGCCCACCTGGGGCGCCGCGAGGCCGACGCCGGGCGCGGCGTACATCGTCTCCGCCATGTCCGAGAGGCGCTTCGCCAGCGCCTCGCCGAACTCGTCCTCCCGCACCGGGCGGGCTTTCTGCAGGAGCAAGGGGTGAGGCACGGTCAGAATCGGCAGGATCGCCATGACGGCTCCGCGCCGCGTCGGCGGACGCGGCTTCCTGAGCAGGATAACCACGCCTCACGCCAATTCACAGGCCCCACCCGCGCGCAACCGCTCCCCGGCGAAGGGATATACTCCCCGCAAGAAGACACGGACCAGGACGTCCCCTTCCGGCAAACTCCCTCGTGCCCCCGGCCGAACCCGGCCCCGGAGAGCCCATGGCCCTCGGAAAGATCCCGCGCTTCTCCCCCAGCTTCTCCCCGGCTGAGGCTGTCGTCGTGGCCCGGCAGCTCCTCCGCCCCGGCGATGATGACGCCAAGGTGCGTGAGTTTGAGCGGGCCTTCGCGGACTACATCGGCGTCAAGCACGCGGTCATGGTGCCTTCAGCGCGCTTCGGCTTCTCGCTCTTGCTCCAGGGCTGGGGCCTCAAGCCCGGCGACGAGGTGATCCTCCCCGCGCTGACCTACTTCGCCATCCCCGCCTTCGCCAAAGCGCTGGGGATCAAGCCCGTCTTCGCCGACATCGGCCGCACCACCCATGTGCTCGACCCCGAGGCCTTTGAGCGCGCCATCACCCCCCGCACCAAAGCCGTGGTGCCTACGCACCTCTTCGGCACGCCCTGCGACATGGAGCCGATCCTCCGCATCGCCCACCGCCACGGGATCAAGGTGATCGAGGACGTCGCCCAGGCCTGCGGCGCCCGCTACCGAGGCCGCCGCGTCGGCTCGTTTGGCGACGCCGCGTACTACACCTTCGGCCTCACCAAAAACATCACCTCGCTCTCTGGCGCGATGATCACCACGAGCGACGACGCCTTGGCCGCGGACATCCACCAGCGCCTCGACGGCGGCGGCCGCGCGCCGCTCAAGAAGCCGCTCAAAGAGGCCCTCACCGGCCTGGCGATGATGGTGGCCACCCACCCGGCGATCTACCCCTTCACCGTTCACCCCGCCGTGGTGCTGGGCAACAAGATCGGCAAAGATCCCATCCACGACCGCTTCGGCGAGGCCGAGCGCACCTGGGACACGATCCCCAGCTACTACCGCGACGAGCGCCCCGGCGCGCTCCAGGCCGCCGTGGGCCTCAAGCAGCTTGAGCGCATCGAGGCCTTAAACGGCGCCCGGGTGCGCAACGGCCGGTTCTTGGACAGCCAGCTCGGGAACGTGCCCGGCGTCGAGGCGCCGACCTACCCCCAGGGCGCCGAGCCGATCTACATGAGCTTCGTCGTGCACCACCGCCGCCGGGACGAGCTCGCGCGGGCGCTGCGGTCGCGAGGCGTCGACACCACGATCGGCTACATGGCCAACTGCGCGGCCAGCGAGCTCTTCCCTGAAGACACCGCGCGCTGCCCCAACGCCGAGCGGGCCTTCGCCGACCTGCTCCACCTCCCGGTTCACCCCAACTTATCCGAGGCGGATCGTGCACATCTGTGCGAAGCTGTGCGTCAAGCTGCCCTGGAGGTCGGACCATGAACCTCAACATCCGTAACTACGCGCGCTTAGCGAAGGCCGCCGTCACCCGTGACGTGCCGGTCTACGCCCACTTCGGCATCACCCACCGCTGCGACCTCACCTGCAAGATGTGCGGGATCTGGCGCTACGGGAACAAAAAGGAGGAGCTGAGCCTGGATGAGATCCGCCAGGTCGCAGAGCGCATGAAGCGCCTCGGCGTGGTCCAGATCTCCATCGGCGGCGGCGAGCCCTTCTCGTATGAGAACTTAGAGGAGGCCGCGAAACACTTCGTAGACGCCGGCCTCAACGTGCGGGTGCTCACCAACGGCGTGAACGTCCCCCGGGAGCGTTTCGAGAAGATCCTCTCCTACGGCGTGAAGAACTTCTCTATCTCTCTGGACAGCCTCTACCCCGCCCGTTTTGACTACATCTGCGAGGTCGAGGGCTCCTGGGACAGCGCGGTGCGCAACATGACCTTCCTCGCCGAGCGCCTCCAGGGCTCCGGCGGGCTGTTGGTGATGAACACCGTCGTCTCCAACCTCAATCTGGAGGAGTGCCCCGACATCGTGCGCTTCGCCAAAGAGATCGGCTTCGCGGTGAGCTTCTTGCCCATCGAGCTTCTGGCCGATCCCAAGGCCGGCGTGCGCAACTGGGAGGCGCGCTTCATCCGCCACCGCCCGGAGATGGGCATGTCGGAGGGCCCCCAAGGCGACGTCGGCGAGCGTGTGGATCGTGTGTACGACACGCTGATCCGCATGAAGAAGGAGGGCTGGCCGATCCTCAACTCCACGCCGTACCTGGACTCCAGCCGCGTCTACCTCAAGACCGGGCGCTTCCCGGCCGACGGCTGCGACGCCGGCGCGCTCTACTTCTCGGTGAGCCCCAACGGCCAGTTCACCATCTGCCACCGCACCAACCACGACTACAAACACTTCTTAGATCCCGACTTCGAGACCTTCTTCCACTCCAAAGAGTACGAGCACAAGCGGAAGTTAGAGGCCGGGGCCTGCGAGGGCTGTATGCGGGCGTGCTGGATCGACACCAGCTCCATGTTCCGCACGGTGCAGGGCTTCTTTGAGACGGCCAAGCTCAACCTCGTGCCCCGGCGCGGCGAGCCCGTGCGTTACGAGGAGGCCCTCACCTGGGCGCGCTACGACAACGCCCCGGTCGCGCCGCACCCCGCTTGACGGAGGGACGCGGGGAGATAGGCTCCAAGGGCAGCATCTCCGAGGGCCGTCTTGCGCTCCATCCTGGCCATCTGGCGACGTGAGCTGTCGGGCAGCTTCGACTCCGCGCTCGCCTACATCGTGATCCCCGTGCATCTGCTGCTCGTGGGCGTCTTCTCCTTGTGGTTCGACGATCTCTTTGAGGTCGGCGTCGTGAGCATGAGGAACGTCTTCTTCTGGAGCGCGATGTCGCTCCTGCTCCTCGCCCCGGCCATCACGATGCGCCTCTTCGCAGAAGAGCGCCGCACGGGCAGCCTGGAGCTGCTCATCACCCTGCCGGTCACCGAGGCCGAGGTCGTGCTGGGCAAGTTTTTGGCGGCGCTCACCGTGGTGCTCTTCGCCATCGGCCTCACCCTCACCTACCCGCTCACCTTGGCGACCTTGGGTGAGCTGGACTGGGGGCCGGTGATCGGCGGCTACGTCGGGCTCTCGTTGATGGCGGCGGCGTACTGCGCCATCGGCACCGCGGCCTCGTCGTTCACCTCCAACCAGATCATCGCCTTCCTCGTGGCGGTCACGCTCTGCGTCATCCCCTACTCCTTGGGCTTCTTCTTGCACCAGGTCCCGGCGGCGATGTTGCCGGTGGTGCAATACCTCAGCTTTGACTACCACTTCTCAAGCCTCGCCCGCGGCGTCATCGACACCCGCAACGTCATCTTCTGGGGCTCGGTGGTGATGGGCAGCCTGCACCTCTCGGTGTTCGCGCTTGAGCAGCGGAGGCTCTCCTGATGGACCTCCGCAAGAACCTCCGTTTGAACTCCGGCGTGCAGCTCGTCGCCGTCGTGGTCATCTGCGTCTTGCTCAACATCTTGGCGGTGCAGCACTTCAGCCGCCTCGACCTCACCCAAGACCGCGTTCACACGCTCTCCCAGGCCGGCCGCGCGCTCATGGGCCGCCTGGAGCGCCCGCTCATCGTGAAGGTGTGGTTCACAAAGGGCTTAGAGGCGCCGTACAACAACCACGAGCAGCTCGTCGTCGACAAGCTCCAAGAGCTGCGCGCCTGGTCCCGGGGCCGCATGGAGATCGTCGTCATCGACCCGACGAACGACTCCGACCTGCAAGAAGAGGCCCAACGATACGGCGTTCTGCCCAACGACTACGCCTTCCGCACCGAGTCGCGCACCGAGCTCAAGAAGGTGTGGATGGGCGTGGCCTTCCTCTACGGCGAGCGCCAGGCCACCCTGCCCGCGGTGACCAACCTCAGCGCCTTGGAGTACGACCTCACCCGCACCATCAAGTCGTTGCTCGACGGCGAACGCAAGCTCGTGGGCTACACCACCGGCCACCAAGAGCCCGACCTGCTCACGGCGAAGGGCCCCCTGGAGAACCTCCGCGCCAAGCTCAGCGAGGCCTATGAGCTGCGCGCCGTAGACCTCACCGCCCGCGAGGCGCCCCCTGAAGGCCTCGACGCCCTGCTCATCGTCGGCCCCCAAGGCGTCTACGGCGCCCTTGAGCAGTACCGCCTCGACCAGCTCATCATGGACGGCGTGCCCGTCGCCTTCTTTCTGACCAACTACAAGCCCGATCTCAACACCATGCGCGCGGTGCCCGTGCTGCACGGCTTAGAGGCGCTGTTGGGCAACTATGGCGTCGAGCTGAACCGCGACCTCGTCGCCGACCGCGTCTCCAACGGCAAGATGCGGTTCCCGGTGCGCCAAGGCAGCTACCTCGTCTACACGCCGATCAACCTGCCGCTGATCCCCAACGTCTCCGACCTCTCCCAAGACTCCGTCGTGGTGCGGGGCCTGGGCACGATGCAGTTCCCCTTCGTCTCCTCCATCGACCTGCCCGAGCCCACCGCCGACGGCGTGAAGGTCGAGGTCTTGGCCCGGGCGTCGTCCCAGGCCGGTCGCATCAAGAACGTGCAGCGCATCGACCCCGACGCCTACAAACGCCGCGACACCAGCGAAGAGATCGGCGCCTGGCCCCTCATCGTCTCGCTGCAGGGCACCTTCAAGAGCTTCCACGCCGGGCGCGACATCCCCGACGCTGTGGGCCCTGAAGAGGCCGCGGGCCGGGCGAACGAGAGCGTGCCCACCCGGGTCGTCGTCGGCGGGAGCGCCGACTTCATCGCCAACAACATCCCGTTCATGGTCAACCTCGTGGACTGGATGGTGCAAGACGAGGAGCTGATCAGCATCCGCTCCAAGACCGTGCAGGTGCCGATGATGCGGCCGCTGGAGCCCCGCGAGCGCGACACCTTGAAGGCCGTGAACCTGCTCGGCGGGACGGTGTTCCTCCTCTTGTTCGGCGTTCTCCGCCGAATCTCGCGTCGGAGGGCCTGATGTTCACCCAGAAGACGATGATCCTGTTGGGCCTCGCCGCCGCCTTGGGCCTCGCCACCTTGGCCCCCACCGGCGCTGTAGACCCCACCGCCGACCTGCCCACCCTCGCTGGCGTTGACCGCGACCTCGTCACCCGGGTGGAGATCACCCAAGGCCAGCTTGAGAAGGTCGTCATGTTGGGCTCGCTCAAGGAGGGCTGGCGGGTCACCCAGCCCTACGACGCCCCCGCCGACGCCATGTTGCTGCGCACGCTCCTCAACCAGCTCCGCGAGCCCATCGTCATGGACGTGCGCCTGGATGAGGGCAACCTCGAGACCTACGGCCTCGACGACCAGACCGGCGTGCTCGTCGAGCTGTTCACCGACGGCGACAGCCCCGCCTTGTCCATCGTCGTCGGCGGCGACATGCCCGGCGGCTTCTCGTTTGTGCGCCTCAAAGACAGCGAAGACGTCTACCGCGCCAAGGTCGGCGGCCGCGGTCGTTACGCCCGAGACACCATCGAGTGGCAGAACCGCATGGCGGTGCAGGTTGAGCCCGACCTCGTCGCCGAGATCACCCTCGGCCAGCCGGGGGGTGACCTGCGCTTCTGGCGTGAGGTCGCGGGCACCAACGAGAAGGGGGAGGCGCGGTGGTCCGAGTGGCGCCTCGCCCAAGATCCTTCCGTGGCGCTCAACCAAGACGCCGTGACCGACCTCGTGGCCAGCCTCAGCGTCGTGCGCGCCGGGAGCCGCCTCAGCGCCGAGACCGACGGCGGCTTTGAGACCCCCGCCGCCCGGGTGGAGCTGCGCCTCAACGACGGCACCTCCAAGGTGATGACCTTCGGCAGCCGCGCCAGCGCTGAAGGTGTCTTCGTCAAGGTGAGCGGCGAAGACGTCGTCTACGCCGTCGCCGCGCCCAAACGGGACGCGGCCTTGCGCCCCTTGGCGGCCCTGCTCGACAACCGCCTGCTGCGCTTCTCCCGCGAGGACGTTCAGAGCCTACGTTTGGAGGACGGCGGCGTGCCCGTGGTGCTGGAGGCCGGCGGGCCGGAGCTCTGGTTCGTCGCCGAGCCCAAGAACGTCGACGCCGACGTGAAGCTCATCCTCTTCACGGTGAACATCCTCGCCGACCTGCGCTCCGACGGCGTGGCGACGGGGGTGAGCCTCGCGGACGCGGGCCTCACCACACCCAGCCAGCGGATCACGATCCTCAAGAAAGACGGCAGCGACCACACCGTCGAGGTCGGCCGCGCCGTGCCCGATGATCAGGGCCGGCTCTACTACCATGTGCGTGTAGACGGCGGTGACACGGTGCATCTGGTGCGTGACCAGACCCTCGCCCGGATCCGCGCGGGCTTCGGGCGAGGGGCCTAGAGGTGATCCCAGACGATTTTTCAGCCGACGGAGATGAATAGCGCCGATGGGGGCGCCGTCGTGCAGCCCGAGTCGGGTATCGACGATAAAACGCCGCCCTCGCGGTGAACCTGGAGGAAACCATGGCCAACCTGCTCCCCCTCACCGGCGTCCTGCTCTTCGCGCTCTCCGGTTTTGAGTCTACGCCTCAGCAGGGAGCGACCCTCAACGACGCGGCCACGGAGGCCGCGCCCGCCGAGCGCGACAACCGCGCCGCGAAGGGTGGCAACAAGGGCGGCAGCAAGGGCGGCTCCTCCGGTGGCTCCAAGCCCGCCGCCCAGCCCAAGCCCGCGCCCGCGCCAGCCGCCGCGCCCGCTCCCGCGCCTCGCCCCGCCGCCCCCGCGGCCTCGACCCCTCGCCCCTCGGCCCCCGCGGCGTCGGCGCCTCGCCCCTCGGCCCCCTCAGCCCCCGCGGCCTCGGCGCCCCGCCCCACCTCGTCGAGCGGCACGCCCCGCCCGGCCAGCGCCCAGACCCCCACGGTGAACACCACGGTGACGCCGGGCAGCTTCCAGCCCTCGTCCAGCGGCGTCTCTGAGGAGCGCCTCCCCGGCGCGGGCAGCTCCGCCACCCCCGTCGGCGCGACCCCCAGCCCTGGCACCATCCCCACCTACCCCGGCCCGCAAAGCGGCGGCGTCGTGGGCCCCGTCGCCAGCCCCGGCGCGGGCTCCAGCCCGAACCCCGGCACCATCCCCACCTTCCCCGGTCAGGCGGGCGGCGTCTCCAAGCCCCAGCAAGGCGGCGTCGTGGGCCAGAACCCTGGCACCGGCCCCACCTTCCCCGGTCAGCTCGGCGGCGTCTCCAAGCCTGAGCAAGGCGGCGGCGTCGTGGGCCCCGGCCAGAACCCGGGCACCGGCCCCACCTTCCCCGGTCAGGCGGGCGGCGTCTCCAAGCCCGAGCAGGGCGGCGTCGTCGTGGGCCCCGGCGCGGGCCAGAACCCCGGCACCGTCCCCACCCTCCCCGGCCAGCAGGGCGGCGTCTCCAAGCCCGAGCAGGGCGGCGTCATCTACCGCCCCGGCGGGCAAGGCGGCGTCATCGCTGGGCCCGGCACGGTCAGCCCGCGCCCCGGCGGCCAGACCGGCGGCGTCATCTACCGCCCCGGCCAAGGCTCGACCCCCTCCGCGGGTGACGGCTTCCAGCGCCCCGGCACCGGCGGCCAGGTGGTGACCCGGCCCGGTGGCGGCACCTCGGGCGGCTCACGCCCCGACGTGGGCCTGCCCGACAACGACCGCCCGGACAGCGTCGTCGATAGCGGCGGCAGCGATCGCCCCGACTCCTACCACCCCGCGGATCGGCCCAGCAGCCAGGGCTCCACGGGCGGCAGCCGCGGCGACACCGTCAACTCGCGGCCCTCCAACCACGACCGCCCCGACTACCGGCCCAGCACCGGCGGCGCGCGTCCTGGCCACGACCGGCCCCACGACCACTATCGCCCCGACCGCCCCGCCCATTACCGGCCCTACACCCCGGTGCACCGCTGGTACTACTCTTACCAGCCCTACTACGCCTACCGCCCCGTGCCCGTGAGCTGGTACCACGGCGTGTTCATCTACGGCCCCGCCCCCTCTCACCACCACCACTACCACTCCACGGGCAGCACGGCCCAGGCCCAGGTGGAGGCGGCTCCTCTGCCCGACCGCAAGATCGACCGCAACGACACCTTCGCCCTCGGGGTTCACGCGGGTGGGTATGTCGGCGGCTACGATGACGGCGCCACCTTCGCCGACAACGGCGTCGGCGCCAAGCTCCGCTACCGCCCTGTGGAGGCCGTGGGCCTGGAGCTCGGCTACACCGTCTACGACGACTCCTTCGACTCGGCCTCCGAGCGCCGCACCGACCTCCTCCAGCCCTCCGTGCAGCTCTTCGTGGCGCCTTGGTCTCGGGTGAGCCCCTACATCAGCCTCGGCGCGACCTACAGCAAACGCTCCTATGACGACCAGTGGTCCGACGGCGTGGCGGTCTACAGCACCCAGGTGCAAGACAGCGCGCTCGGCGCCCACGGCGGCCTCGGCCTTGAGCTGGCCCTTGGCAAGAGCGCGGCCCTCGGTGTGGAGGCCCGCTACATCCACAGCCTGAACGTAGACGGCGACGACCCCTCCACCCCCGGCGCGCTCCAGGGCATCGGCGGCCTGAGCTTCTACTTCTAAGCCGAACATCAGCGAGTCCAGCGCGGCGGCGAGGGTGACCCCCTCGCCGTCGTCTTTCCTTGGGGTCGGCCCAGACGCCGCGCCGGGATACACAAGCGGCGATGATTCAGGTCACCGCGCTCAACAAGGTCTACACCGTCCCCAAGCGTGGGGAGGGGCTCTGGGGCAGCCTTCGCTCCATCTTCTCCCGCGAGGTCGAGGAGGTGCGGGCCGTCGCCGACCTCTCGTTCTCGATTCAGGCCGGTGAACGTGTCGGCTTCTTGGGCCCCAACGGCGCGGGCAAGACGACCACCCTCAAGATGCTCGCGGGTCTGTTGGTGCCGAGCTCGGGTGAACGTGTCGTCGCCGGGTTTGACCCCTCCAAGCGTGACCCCGCGTTTTTGCGGCGTATCACCTTGGTCATGGGCCAGAAGCAGCAGCTCTTGTGGGATCTGCCGCCCATCGAGACCTTCGCGCTCAACCGGGCGCTGTTTGGGCTAGACGAGGCCCAGGCCAAGCGCACCCAAGACGAGCTCATTCAGCTTCTTGAGCTAGAGCCCCTGCTCAATCGGCCGGTTCGGAACTTGTCTTTGGGCGAGCGCATGAAGTGTGAGCTGGCGGCGGCGCTCTTGCACCGGCCCGACGTGCTGTTCTTGGATGAGCCCACCATCGGCCTCGACGTGCGCGCCCAGGTGGCCGTGCGACGGTTCATCGCCGAGTGGAACGAGCGCAGCGGCGCCACGGTGCTGCTCACCTCACACTACATGGCGGACATCGCCGCGCTCTGCCCCCGGGTCATCGTCATCGCGGGCGGGGCCCTACGGTACGACGGGCCGCTCAAAGACCTCGCTGAGCGTTACGGCGGCGGGCGAAAGGTGGTCGTGCGCACCCGCGACGAGGCGCCGGAGACGCTTGGGCCCTTCGTGCGAGAGGACGGCGCGCTGGTGGCCCGGCTGCCTTCAGCCGAGGTCGCCGCCGCCGTTGACTTCGCGCTGCGCCAGGTGGCCGTCGCCGATCTGTCGATTGAGGAGCCTCCCTTAGAGGACGTGCTCTCCAAGCTCTTCGCCGAGCGAAGCTGATGTTTCGCGCCTTCCCCACCCTCTTGCGCATCGGGCTCGCCGAGGCCGTGGCCTACCGCGCTGAGCTCGTGATCTGGGTGCTCACGGCCACGGCCCCGCTGATCTCGATGTTCATCTGGGACCGCGTCGCTGAAGAGGGGCCCTTGGGCGGCTGGGGCCAAGGGGAGATGGCGCGCTACTTTCTGCTCGCCCTCATCGTGCGGCACATCACCTCCGCCTGGGTGGTCTGGGAGCTCAACGAGAACATCCGCACGGGCAGCCTGAGCCCGATGTTGTTGCGCCCGATGCACCCCTTGGTGTTCTTCGTGGCCCAGAACCTCTCGGCGATGCCGCTGCGCGCGGTGATCCTCGCCCCGCTCATCGTCGGGATCTTGTGGTGGCGGCCAGAGCTCCTGTGGACGCCGGAGCCTTGGACGATCGCCCTGGGCCTGGTCTCCGCGGTCTTCGCCTGGGCCATCGCCTTCGCCGCCCAGGTGATCTTCGGCAGCCTGGCCTTCTTCTCGCAGCAGAGCCTCGGGCTGTTCAACGTCTATTTTGGCCTGTGGAGCCTGGGCTCGGGCTACCTCTTCCCCTTGGAGCTGGCGCCTGAGTGGCTGCGGCAGGTGCTGTTGTGGCTGCCGTTTCGGGCGACCCTCGCCACCCCCGTCGAGCTGCTCGCGGGGCTCGTCGCTTGGGAGGACGCCCTGGGCCTCGTCGCCGCCCAGGTCGTGTGGGCCGTGGTCTTTGTGGGGTTGGCGGCGATGACCTGGAATCTCGGCGTCAAACGCCATGAGGCGGTGGGCGCTTGAGCCTCGGCGTCTCCATCGCCGCCTTGATGCGCGCGTCGTTGTTGACCACGATGCGGTACCGCGCGAGCTTTGTCGGCGAGGCCGTCATGGCTGTCGCCTGGGCGGCTTGGACCACGGCGCCGCTGTTTGTGGTGTTTGACCAGGCCCCCACCCTCGCCGGGTGGACGGCGGACGAGGCCCTGGCCGTCGTCGGCTTCTTCATCATCGCCCAAGGGGTGCTGGAGGCCCTGGTTGACCCCAACCTGCGCGCCGTCGTGGAGCACGTCCGCCAAGGCACCTTCGACTTCGTGCTGCTCAAGCCCCTCGACGCCCAGCTCTACGTGAGCCTGCACCGCACCGAGCCGCTGAAGCTCGTGCATTGCCTCGTGGGGATCGGCGTCGTCGGCTACGCGGCGGACGCGGTCAACGCCGGGCCCGTGGAGCTGCTCTCGGCGACGCTGTTGATGCTCGCCGGGCTCACGCTCTTGCACAGCCTCTGGACGGTGGTGGTCTCCAGCGCCTTCTTCTTCGTGAAGGTCGACAACCTCTCGTGGCTGATCCGCGCCGGGCTCGACGCCGGGCGCTGGCCGGTGTCCCTCTACCGGGGCTTGGTGCGTTTTGTGCTCACCTTCGTGCTGCCCATCGGCCTGGTGACGACCTACCCGGCCTTGGCCCTGCGCGGAGAGCTCAAGCCCTCCACGGGGCTCGGCGCCATGGTGATCGCGGTGATCTTCGCGGGCGTGGCCCGCATCGCCTGGACCCAGTCCCTTCGCCGTTACAGCAGCGCGAGCAGCTAACGACGCGCTTACGACGCGAGGTAGCCGCCATCGACGGCGAAGATCTGGCCCGTGGTGTAGGCCGACTCGTCGCTGAGCAGGTGAACGACGACGCCCGCGACCTCTTCAGGCTGGCCCACCCGGCCCATCGCCGTGCGGTCGGTGTATTGCCGCAGGATCTCCGGGGACTCGGTCATCGCCGCGGCGAAGCGGGTGTCGATGAGGCCCGGCGTGACGCAGTTCACCCGAACGCCCGCCGAGCCCAGCTCCATCGCCAGGGTGCGGGTCATCGAGACCAAGGCGGCCTTGGTCATGCCGTAGGTGGCCTGAAACGGCGCGGCGCGTAGGCCGAGGATGCTGCTCACGTTGACGATGCTGCCCTTCTGCCCGGCGTCTACCCAGCGCCCGCCGACCTGGAGCGACAGCGCGAAGGGGCCCTTCACGTTGACCTCAAAGGTCTTGTCGAACGCCGCCCAGGGCGTCCCCAAGGCGGGGCCGAAGTAGGGGTTGGTGGCGGCGTTGTTCACCAGGCCGTCGAGGCCGCCAAAACGGCGCTCGGCCTCGTTCACCAGGGCCTCGACGGCGTCGAGCTGGCCGACGTGGCAGGGGAAGACCTCGGCCTCTCCGCCGCTGGCGCGGATGTGCTCGGCCACGGCGTCTAAGCCGGGCAGCTTTCGCGCCGCGAGCAGCACCCGCGCCCCTTCGGCCGCCGCGGCGATGGCGATGGCCGCGCCGATGCCCCGGCTCGCCCCCGTGATGAGCACCCGCTTGCCGTCTAGCCGCTTTGCCACCGTGAACCTCCGTCGCTGCGCCAACGGGCGCCAACGCGCTATATCCCCCTCGCTGCTGGAGAGCTTATGCCCCCCTTCGACGCGGTGACCGAGCGCGCGCTGCCCTCTCGGCAGGTGACGAGCCTGCACCTCCTGCGCCACGGTGAGGTGGACACCGGCGGCGCGCGCCTCGCCTATGGGCACCTCGACCTGCCGCTCACCCTCAAAGGGGAGGCCGAGGGCGAGGCCCTGCGGCGGCATGTGCTGGAGCGCCTGCCCCGGCCCGATGGGGTGATCAGCTCCGACCTCTCCCGCTGCCGAGCCCTCGCCGAGCGCATCGCCGCCGATCTGGACCTGCCCTTGTGGACCACCCCCGCCCTTCGTGAGCAGCAGATGGGCGCCTGGGAGGGCCGGTCGTGGGAGTCGCTCACCGCTGAAGATGAGCCCCGGATTCAGGCGTACTGGGCGGACTACCTCACCGCCGCGCCGCCGGGCGGGGAGTCCTTCGCTGAGCTCGCGGCCCGGGTCCAGAGCTTCTTCGATGAGCATCAAACAACGCTCGCCGGGCGTCGTTGGGTGGTCGTCACCCACATCGGCGTCATCCGCGCGATCTTGTGCCGCCAGCTCGGCCTGCCGCGCTCGGAGGCCTTACGCTTCGCCCCCGCGCGTGGGAGCCACACCCAGCTCCTCATCGCCGAGGCCGGGGCGGTGCTGGAGCAGCTCGGCGAGCGCCCGACCCCCGCCGCCGCGCGCCCCCAGCTCCGAGGCGCCCGGCCCCGCGTCGCCCTCTCCGGCAGCGCCGGGGTGGGAAAGAGCACGCTCGGCGCCGCCTTGGCCGAGCGCTGGGGGGTGCCGTTTCTCCCCGAGGGCATGCGCGCCCGCATTGAGGGGGGGCTCAAGCTCCATGATCTTGACCACGACCAGCTCCAAGCGCTCATCGAGGAGCTGTGGGAAGAGCAGGCCGCCGCCGAGGCTGAGGCCGTCGCCCAGGCCGGCGGCTTCGTCGCCGACCGCTCGTCCATCGACTACGCGGCGTTTTACCTGCATTACGGCTTCACGACGGATCAGGCGCGCATCGGGCGCTTCTTTGAGCGGCTCATCTCCCACGCCCGAGGCTACGACGCGGTGCTCCTGTTGCCCCACGGCGTGCTCCCCCTCGTCGAGGACGGCGTGCGCTCGACGAACCCTTACATCCAGCTTCGATTTCAGGTGACCTTGGCTGGGCTCTTGCGCCACCAGCTCCCCGAAGATCGGCTGCTGATCATGCCGCCCCTGACGGCGTTGGAGGCCCGTTTGCGCTGGGCGGTCAGCCGTTGCACACCGGAAGATCCAAATCCTGCGCCCAAGCGTGAAACTTTCATTCGGGTGTAAGGATAGTGTAATTTAGATTTAAGTTATTGAAATCAATTGATATTCAACGCAATCTTCTCAAAGAAAGCGTCGGCGACGGCGCAACCGACGCTTACACGGCAGTTAATTCTGCTTCCAAGTCAGTCAGAATCGTGCACGACCCCCACCCCATCTTCTCCCCAGAAGATCAATCCCCCACGGAGACCCAGAGAATGAACAAGAAAGAGCTGGTGAACAAGCTGGCGAAGCAGACCGGTCTGACCCAGGCGAAGGCCATGGAGGTCGTCAACGCCCTCTTTGAGGCCGAGAACGGCAAGGGCATCCTCACCCTGGAGCTGGAGTCCGGCCGCAAGGTCACCATCCCCGGCTTCGGCACCTTCGGCACCAAGGTCCGCGCCGCCCGCGTCGGCGTGAACCCCACCACGAAGGACCGCATCCAGATCGCCCCCAAGAAGTACGCCTTCTTCCGCCCGGGCAAGAACCTCCGCGAGCTGGTTGAGGCCTGATTCGGCCTCGCGGCGCGGGCCTTCACGGTTCGCGCCGCGCCATCTTCAACGCTCGCCGCGCCACGACTCGCGCGGTGAGCGTGCTATGGTCTTCGGTGTTCAGCCTGAACGCTGCCCTCACCCTCGGAGACCCTCTATGAAGCGCGCTTTCCCCCACGGGCTGACCCACGAGCTCGCCCGCGAAGTCACCCGCAAGGCCCTAGACTCCTACCGCCAGCGGTTCTCGGACTTTAAGCCCGAGGGTGAGTGGACCAGCGCCGACCACGCGACGGTGAAGTTCCACGCGGCCGGGACGACGTTCAACGGCGCCGTGAACGTTCACAAAGAGACCATCGACCTTGAGCTCGATGTGCCCTTCTTTATGCGGCCCTTCGAGAAGAAGGCCATCGACGTGATCGAGGCCGAGATCAACCAGTGGATCGCCAAGGCCAAACGCGGCGAGCTGGGCTGATCAGGGGCTCGTGCGCGCCCGCAGCGCCTGGGCCTCGGCGAACACTCGCTCCGCCGTGGCCCGATCGCCCTGCTTGGCCAGGATGTTCGCGTGCAGGAGCAGCACGTAGGGGTGCTCTGGCGCCTGGGCCAAGGCCGGGGCGAGGGCCTCGGCGGCGAGGCCGTAGTCGCCCATGTTGAAGTAGGCCTGGGCGAGCGCCCGGCGAAGCTCGACGTCCTCCGGCACAAATCCTAAGGCCGCGCTGTACTCGGCGGCGGCCTCCTCCCACTCCTCCAAGGCCATGTGGGCGTGGGCCAAGGCGACGCGGCTGGGGAGCGACGCCGGGAAGCTGTCTAGCTCCGCGCGCAAGTGCGCGACCGCCGCCCGGTGGTCTCCACGACTGACCGCCATCATGCCCAGCAGGTGTCGCACCTGGGGGCGCGGGACGGCGTCGCTGAGGCTCTGCACCAGCAGGGGCTCGCCGGCCTCGGGCTCGCCGCCCAAGGAGAGCAGCACGCCGACCTGGGCCTGGGCGTTGGGATCCGTCGGGTCGGCGTCAAGCCAGGCCTGGGTGAGCGTGAGGGCCTCGCCCGCGCGGCCGAGATCCCGCAAGAGCTGCACGAGCAGGCCCCGGGCGACGTCGTCCTCGGGCACCTGCACCAGCACGCGCTGAACCTCCGCCAAGGCGTCGTCGAGGCGGCCCATCCCGGCGAGGGCCTGGGCGTAGTTGGTGCGGAGGATCGCCGAGTCCGGCGTGCGGTTGAGCGCGTCTTCGTACACCGCCAAGGCCTCGGGCATCCGGCCCTGAGCGCGCAGGGCCACGGCGAGCTGACCCCGGGCCTCGGCGAGCTCGGGGAAGCGGCTGAGCACCTCACGCAAGAGCCGCTCGGCCTCGGGCGCGCCGCCGGGGGTCTGGAGGAGCTGGCCGACCTGCTCAAGCTGCCGGAGCAAGGGCAGCTCATCTTTGGCGTCGATGGTGGGCAAGGCCGCGCCGGTGGGGTCGGCGCCGCCGGTGACGTAGCCCAAGGCCGCGAGCTGGGCGCTCATCTCGGGGGCCAAGGCGAGGCGCTCGGCGGACTCCTCTTTGGCGCGGATCTCCACGAGCGCGGCGCGCAGCCGGGCGACGTCCTCAGGCCGGGCGGCGGCGAGGTTCTGGGTCTCGCCGGGGTCTGCCCGCAGGTCAAACAGCCGGGGGTTTGGGGTGTCCATGAGCTTGAGGTCGCCCTGGGCCACGGCGAGCTCGGGGTGAAAGCCGAAGCGCTGGTAGACCGACCAGGCCTCTAGGTAGACCGGCGCGCGGTTGAGGGCCTCACCACGAAGGGCGGGGCTGAGATCGACGCCGTCGAGGGTGGGATCGGGGGGCAGGCCGAGGAGGCCCATCGCCGTGGGGGTGACGTCAACGCCGCTCACCGCGCCTTGGACCACGACGCCTTGGGCGAGGGGCGCCGCCGGGCGGGCGATGAGGGGCACTCGCGCGGTGCCATCAAAGAGGAAGGTGCCGTGGTCACGCTCGCCGTGGTCATCTTGCAGCGCCTCGCCGTGGTCGCCGATGACGATCCAGGCCGCGCCGGCGGGGCCCGCGACCCGATCCACCACGGCCTGCAGCCGCGCGATCTCGGCGTCCATCGCGGCGATCTCCCCGTCGTAAGGGCGCCCCTCGTGCTGCTCTTTGAAAGGGCTCGGCGGGTCGTACGGCGCGTGGGCGTCAAAGAGGTGGACCCACAAGAAGAACGGCGCGTCCGAGGGCGCCTCCAGCCAGCGGATCGCGTCGTCGATGACCTCCTTCGCCGGGCGCTCACGGCCCCAGCGACCCTTTTCACCGGCCTCGGCGCGCACGTCGTCGAGGTACACGTCAAAGCCTTGGTCCAGATTCCAGATGCGGGTGGTCACAAAGGCCGAGAGGCTCGCCCCGGTGCGCCAGCCTTGGGCCTGTAGGCGCTCGGCGAGGGTGACGAAGCGGTCGGGGAGCACGGCGTCGCCGTTGTTGTGAACGCCGTGGCGGGTGGGGTAGACGCCGCTGAGCATCGAGGCGTGGGAGGGCGTGGTGAGCGGCACGACGGCGTACGCCCGGTCAAACCGCGCGCCTTGGGCGGCGAGGCCGTCGATGGTCGGGGTTCGGGCGAGGCTGTGCCCATAGGCCCCGATGCGGTCGGCGCGGGTGGTGTCGAGGGTGATGAGCACCAACGACGGGCGCGGCGCGCTGAGCTCCTTCGACCGGGGCTCGGCCCCGCAGCCAACGAGCAGAGACGCGGTGACGACGGGGAGCAGCGCCAAAAGACGCGGGACCGGACGGGACATTGCCATGAACCTCACGAGCCGTTACCCGGGGCGCACCTCCTCGGGGTGACCATGCGCGTCGGGATGACCCAGACCATGACCCGTATCCTGCGCGTCGCCCTCGCGCCGCGCGTGCTTCTGCTCTGCGCGCTCGGCCTCAGCGCGGCGGCGGCGCTCACGCCCCCCGACGTGCTCGCCCAAGAGGAGCCCAAGGGCCCTCGGCGTGGACCGGGGATGCAGGGCGCGGGCCCCCGCGGCGGAGGCCCCAACGGCGGGCGGCGTGGCGGCGGGCCTCGGGCCGCTCAAGGTGTGCGGGTGGGTCAAGGGGTGCCGGCGCTGCCGGGCGGGCCCAAGGCGTCAAACCCCGATCTTGAGCAAGACGACCCCTCTGAGCTCGATCTCCCCAAAGCGCCGGCCAACGGCCTCTTCACCCTGATGACGAACATGCGCCAGGGCTTCAACCGCATGGCGATGGCCGAGGCCCGGGGCCTGCTCGCCGAGCGCCCCGACGATGAAGAGCTGCACACGCTGCTGGGCATCGCCCTCGCCCGAGAGGGTCACTTCAACGACGCGCTGCCCGAGTTCGTCTTTGGTCTGGGCTCCAGACAATACGAGCGCGAGGGCATGTACGAGCACGCCAACACCCTACGGTTCTTGGGCCGGGGCCACGAGGCGGCGGCGCTGCGCCTCTCTCGGCTGGTCACCGAGTCGGGCGAAGACGAAGACCTGCGCATCTACACCGAGGCCGCCCGTGACCTGCGCTACGCCGGGGACACCGTCGGCGCCAAGGCCCTGCTCGACGAGGTGATGGCGCTCTACCCCGGCGCGGTGCTGCCCATCGCGCTCTACGGGGACATCCTCCTCGACGAGGGAGATGTAGACGGCGCCTACTTCCACCTGTTCTTGGCCAACCGGATCACGAAGGACAGCCCCCAGGTGCAGATCCTGCGGGTGCGCCTGTTGCTCGCTGAAGAGGACACCGAGAGCGCGATGCTGCTGCTGAACAAGCTGCGGCGCTCCTACCAACGGAACGACGAGATCGCCGGGCTGCGCGCCGAGGCGCTCCTGCAGGCGGGCGACCCCGACACGGCGCTGGCGTACCTGAGCCTCAAACGTTGGGCTCGGCGGGGAGATCCACAGCTCCTCGCCCGCCGTCTGCGCGCGTTAAACACCCTCGGAGAGCACGCCGAGGCCAAGCTCTTGATGGCCCACCTGCTCAGCATCTACCCCCACGACCGCGAGGTTCAGCGCGCCGTGGCCGAGGTGCGCGGGGGTCGCTGATGCCGGAGCTCACCGAGGTAGAGGCCTTCGCCCGGGCGATGACCCGCTGGTGTGGTGGCCGCAAGGTCACGGCGTTGAGGCTCCTCGACCCAACGGTACAACACACGGTCGAGCGTGACGTCCTGGGCATGACCGTGCGGAGTGTGGGGCGCCGGGGCAAACACCTGATCCTCAGCCTCGACGACGCCGAGCTGATGATTCACCTGCGCATGACCGGCCAGCTCCTCCCCGGCGAAGGCGCCGCGTTTGTGCGGTTTGTGCTGCATGTTCAGGACGCCGCCCCGGTGCAGCTCATCGATCCGCGGCGCCTCGCGGAGCTGCATGTCCTGGCCCCAGGCGGCGCCGCGAGGCGGCTTCAAGGTCTGGGCGACGAGCCCTACCCCGAGCTTCACCCCGGGCTGTGGTGGCAGACGCGCCTGGGACACACCCGCCGCCCCCTCAAGGCCGCGCTCATGGACCAGGCCCTCGTCGCCGGGCTGGGCAACATCGCGGCCTCCGAGATCCTCTGGCGGGCAAAGCTCCACCCGACCCGCGCGGCGAACACCCTCACCGAGCCTGAGTGGTCCGCCCTGGCCGCGGCCGTGCATGGGTTTTTACACGCGCTGATGAGCACCCAAGATCCAGAGCGGCTCGTGTACATCCACCGCGGCGGTGAGAACCCGTTCTCGGTGTACCAGCGGACGCGCTGCCCACGCTGTGAGGGCGCGCTGGCTCGCCTCACCCAGCAGGCGCGCTCGACCTATCTCTGCCCACGATGCCAGCCCGCGCCCCTGGGCTAGGGGACCATGGGCTGAGCGGAGGCGGCACGCTATACTCTGGGGGCCCCAACTCCCAAGCGCCGTCATGGACACCCGCGCCCGAGATCCCTTCTACAACATCGGCCTCTGGCCCTACCTCGCCTTCTGCCTGGGCTGGCTCATCTGGATGTTCCCGGCGGTGCTCTTCTTCCGCCAGGTGGGCCGGGTGAAGGGTCGTGAGACCTTCCCGATGGACGGCCCCGTGCTCATCCTCGCGAACCACACCGCGGCCTTCGATCCCGCCTGGGTGGGCTTCGCGGCGCTGCGGCCCTGTCATTACATGGCGAGCGCGGCCCTGTTCCGAATTCGTTGGCTGGCGCCGATCATCACCGCGCTGGGGGCGTTCCCCAAGGCGAAGTTCACCAAAGACCGCGACTCGATGGCCAAGCTCAACGAGCTCTACGACCGCGGCCATTGCATCGTGATCTTCCCCGAGGGCACCCGCACCTGGGACGGGCGCAACATCCCCGTGCTGCCGGGCATCGGGCGGCTGGTGAAGCGCCTCAACGCCCGCGTGGTGTTCGCCCGGATGCCGACGGCGTTCTTGGCCCAGCCGCGCTGGGCGAGCTACCCGCGCTACGTGCCGCTCAGCGTGGAGTTCAGCCCGCCGGTCACCTTCGAGGGCAAGACCGAGGAGGAGATCGTCGCCGCGGTGAACGAGGGGGTACGCATCGATCCCGAGCTTGAGGTCCTCGACGTGCGCTGTTTTGGCGTGCGTCTGGCCTGGGGCCTGCCCGAGTACCTCTGGGCCTGCCCCCATTGCCTCGCTGAGGAGTCCATCGTGGTCTCCCCGACCCACAGCGACGAGATCTCTTGCCGCGCCTGCGAGTCGCGGTGGCGCATCGACGTGCAGGCGCGGCTGAACCCCTTGACGCCGGGGCTTCACCGGGAGAGCGTCGCCCGCGCCCACGACCGCATGACCGATCGGCTGGGGCCTCGGCCCCGCCTTCGGGACGACGCCCCGGCGCCGATCCTCTCCGCCGACCGGGCGCGGGTGCAGCGTATGCCCCGGGGCGGCGCGCCGATCATCGTGGCTGAAGGCGCCCTGCGGCTCAACGAGGGCTCGCTCAGCGTGGTCGGCGAGGGCGGCGTGCTGCGCTGGGAGCAGCCCTTGAGAGAGATCGAGATGGTCTCGTTAGAGGTCAAGAACGCCCTGTTCATCCGCGTGGCGGGTGAGCTTCACCAGATCTTCCCCGAGGGCCAGAGCACGGTGAAGTGGGGCTGGTTCTTGCATCAGTGGTGGATCCTCAGCCGCCCTGAAGACGCCGCGAGCCTGCCTCAGGGCCTCTGAGTCACCTCTGGCCCTGGCGGCCCCGAGGCCCACAAGGCCCGCAGGGCGTCCGGGTCACCGACCACGTCCGCGAGGGTGTGCTCGTCAAGGCTGTCCAAGAAGGCCCGCCGCGCCCGGAACAGCGCGCCTTTTAAGCGACAGGCCGCGCTGATGCGACAGGTGTTGGTGAGGGGGCTGAAGCACTCGACGAGGTTCAGATCGGGCTCCAGGGCCCGCACGACGGCGCCGAGCCTCAGGGTCGTGGGGTCTAACGCGAGCTGCACCCCGCCGCCGCGGCCCCGTGTCGCATGAATCATCCCGAGCTGGGTGAGCCGCTGCGACACCTTCATCAGGTGGTCTCGGCTGATCTGGTAAGCGAGGGCGACCTCGGCGACGGTGACCCGGCGGTCGGGGTGCGCCGCCGCGTAGAGCAGCAGCCGGAGGCCATAGTCGGTGAACCAGGTGAGCTGCATCCGCGCCTCTGGCGCGCCTACCCTCTCCAACCCAAAATCTTTTTTGGGTTGACATCGCCGCGCAGGCTCCGTAAAGTAGTATCGCCAATACCACTTAACCTGAGGAGGTCATCATGGCGAGCCTGTACGAGAGACTGGGCGGCGAGGCGGCGGTCAACGTGGCCGTAGAGCGCTTCTACCGCAGGATGCTCGGCGACGAGCGTGTGGCGGACTACTTCGACGGCGTCGATATGGATCGCCAGATGGCGAAGCAGAAGGCGTTCTTGACGATGGTGTTCGGCGGCCCCGCGAACTACAGCGGCAAAGACATGCGCGCCGCCCACGCCCACCTGGTCACCCGCGGCCTGAACGACGGCCACGTCGACGCGGTGATCGAGCACCTCGGGGGCGTGCTCAAAGAGCTCGGCGCCGCCGACGCCGACATCGCCGAGGTGGCGGCCATCGCCAACAGCGTCCGGGATCACGTCCTGAGCCGCTGAGCGAGGACGGCCCTCGACGCGGCCCACGTCGGTGCTCGTGTCGAGGGGCCCGCTCGGGTTGAGCCGGGCGACACCGCGCCGACACCGAGGCCCGCTGAGGCTCACCCGCCCTGGGTGGCCTCCCCCAAACATCACCCGCGCGCGCGGCGAGGACGTCCTATGCCTACGATTCATTGGCGAGAGCAGGCCATCGAGGCGCCGACGGGGCAGAGCGCCCTAGACGCCCTGCTCAACGCGGGTGTTGTGATCCCAAACGCCTGCCGCGCTGGCGCCTGCCAGTCCTGCCTCGTGCGCGCGAGCGCGGGTGAGCTGCCCCCACAGGCCCAAGCCGGGCTTCGGGACGACCAGCGCGCCCGAGGAGAGGTCCTCGCCTGCCGACTGCCGGTGAACGACGGCCTTCACCTAGAGCCCGCGGGGCCGCTCTCCATCGCCGGGGAGCTGATCCTCACGCGTCGGGTGTTGCCCACAGACAGCGTCGCCGTGCTGCACCTCCTGCCGCCCCCTGGCCTGCGCCCCCTCGCGGGCCAGCTCTTGCACCTGATCCGTGAGGACGGCCTGAGCCGCCCCTACTCCGTCGCCAGCCTGCCCGATGACACGCTCATCGAGCTTCATGTGCGACAGGTGCCCGGCGGTCGCATGTCCACGACCTTGTGTGACACCGCGCCGATCGGCGCGCGGTTTGGGGTGCGCGGCCCCTTCGGCGACTGCACCCTACGCGACGGTGAACAAGATCGCCCGCTGCTGCTCGTCGGCGTGGGCACCGGCCTCGCGCCGATGTTGGGCCTCGCCCGGGACGCCTACGCCCGGGGCTGGCGCGCTCCTGTCACATTAATTCAGGCGGGTCTCAACGAGGCCGCGCTGTATCAGCCCGAGGCCCTCACCGCCCTGACCGCCGCTTGGCCGGGCCTGGACTGGCGGCGGGTGGTGCTCCAGGCCCCCGCTTCAGACGGGGTGGAGGTCGGCGACGTCGTCGAGGCCGCCAAGACCAGCTACGCCGCGGCGCCGAGCGCGCGGGTGTACCTCTGCGGAGACGCCGCCGTGGTCAACCGCCTCCGCCGGGCGCTGTTCTTGGCCGGGGCCAGCCTGGCCGCTCTGCACGCCGACCCCTTCACCCCAACGGCGTGACGCGCAGCGCCGTTGTTGTAGCGGTGGACGGGCCCACTCAACGCGCTTGTTGTGATCTCGGCGGCGGCATCCAGCGGTCAAACAGCAGCGGATAGAGCGAGAGCATGCCGAGGCTGAACATGCCGAGCTCCATCGAGCCGAAGATGCCGACGTGCATGGCCGCGCCGAACAGGCCAAACCAAGGCCGCCAGCGGGTGAGCACCATAAACCCGCCGACCTCCATCACGATGGTGCCGATGCCGCCGACATAAAACGGCCAGCGGGTGTCTGCCCAGGCCACGGGGTCGAGGTGGGCGGCGAGGGGGTCGGTGACGATTCGATAGAGCACGGGCACGCCGTCGATTGCGAGCCAACGCGGCTGTTGCATCAGCTTGGAGATGCCCGCGGACATGTAGATGAGGCACAGGGCCCAGCGGATGAGGCCCGCGGGCCACGCCGGGCCGGTGACGTCGCTCGTCTCGCCGCGCCGCCAGGTCCACCAGGTCCAGACCTTGTGGCTGTGCGAGAAGGCCAAGATGATCAGCACCATCCGCAGGACACGGTCGATGGCGCGGTCGCCCGGGGGGTAGAGGTGTCCGAGCTGGGCATACGCCAAGGCGCCGATGAGCATCGCCGGGCGCGCGGCGACGCCGAGGCTCACGAGCGGCATACACAACAGCGTGACAAAATATGCGACAGGTCCGGCGCGCTCGGGGCCGACGAGCTGGTGAAGCCACAGGCCCTCGTCTTGAACCTGAGAGAGCCCACCCTGGGCGTAGGGCGTGAACAGGATCTTCGTGAGCCCGACCTGGGCGACGCGGAGCAGGTCGAAGAAGATGCACAGCGGCACAAAGATGCGCAGCAGCGCGAGGGGGCGCAGGTCGATCGGCGCCATGCAGCGCTCCACGAACCAGGTCCAGGGGCGCAAGATCGTGCTCACGACTCCTCCGCCGTCCAGCTCGGCGCGGTGAGCACGATCTGGTGGTGTTGGGTCATCTTCTCCCCCGGGAACGGCCCCTCCATCGCCCGCAGCTCCACCCGCTGACAGCCGGGGAAGTCTTCCCGGGCGCGCTCGCCGATGTACCGCGAGAGGCCTCGCCAGTTCGGCGAGCCCTTCTTCATCGTCGTGCTCTCCACCATCGGCCGCACCCGCCGGTTGCGGAGCTGGGGGTTGAGCCAGGTGTAGTCAGGATCCGCGCTTCGATGCTTCAGATCACCATCGACCCAGATCTCCAGGCGACGCACGCGGTGCGGCCCGTCGCGGTAGAGCGACCAGTTCTGGCTCAGCCGAAACGGCTTCTGCACCCAGGCCACCTTGTCATAGAGCGGCAGGCGCAGGCTGCGGTTGAGATCGGCCAGGGTGATGCCGATGGTCGCGGCGGGCTCACCGACCTCTTTGCGTAAGGCGGCGCGATCCTTGGGGGTGCGCAGATCTCCCCGACCCAAAAAGTCGACGCCAGGGGTGCCGAGCAGCAGCATCAGCGCGCCCGCGAGCAGACAGCCGAGGGCCTGGAGGTGTGCAGAGACGTTCATTCCTCTCCCGAGCTCGCCTTAGTGTACATCGGTGGGGGCGGGAGGGGACGCGCTTGCGGAGGGCCACTACTCGATGGTCGCCTTACCGTAGAATAGGTAGGTGAGGTAATAATTCTTGTCGTTGTATTCGACAGGGTAATAGTCCGTCACCCCATTAGAGTGATAGAGCCGTGACTCTTCTCGTACATATAGGCGAAGCCATACCAAGTCCAGCCGAATAATACTCAATATAATACATGACGGATGGGAGGAGGCGTACATCTTGAGTAGTAATAGTCCGGATTCCAAGCCAATGGTCAACGAGAAAGTCCCCTCGAAGTCAGCGCAATCCCAGCGTTCGATAGGAGCCTTGGCCTCGTCATAAAGAAAATCAACATCAAATGAATAGTCACAGTCTGGACAACTCAGCGATGACGGGGTCCCGTAATTCTCCCACTACATCTCACACTGAAGCGTTCCGGGCTTCGGGTCGAACCCGTAGATAAAACACTCAGGCCTCGCCAAGTGTCGATCTCACCGCCACCGCCCGTGTCCCCACCACACCCGTCATCTACACCGTCGGTGCAGTCGTTGTCGATCTCGTCCTCGCAGATCTCCTCGACGCCCGGGTTGATCGTCTTGTCCCCGTCGTCGCAGTCGCCACCCGTGGTGATGCGGCCCGCGATGCTTGAGCAGGAGCGGATGCCGGTGGAGTCGTCGCCGTACTTGTCGCCGTCTTTGTCGAGGTAGTAGGTGTTGCCCTCGGCCAAGGAGGGATCGTCGGCGTCTACGAGCTCGTCGCAGTCGTTGTCGATGCCACCATCACACTCCTCGACGGTGCCGGGGCTGCGGTAGAAGTCGTTGTCGTCGCAGTCATCACCAAGGCTGGCCTGGCCCTCAGGGCACTCACAGGCCTCTCCCACCGCCGCGCCAGCGCCATAGCCGTCAAGGTCGTTGTCGGTGTAACACTCGGACTGGCCGGTGACGCTATCGTCAGCGTCGTCTACGTCGCCGTCGCAGTCGTTGTCGACGCCGTCGCAGGACTCCGTCGCGCCGGGGTTGACCGCGCGGTCGGAGTCGTCGCAGTCCTCAGCGGCGTCGTAGCCGTCGTTGTCCTTGTCGTTGTCCGGCGCTTCAGAGTCGTCGGAGCCCTTGCTGTCATCGCCGCCGCCGCCGCTGTCGTCGTCTCCGGTGCTGCTGCTGTCGTCGGGGGCAGAGGAGTCTTCGACGTCGTCCTTCGTGCCGGCGTCGCCGACGCAGGCGGTCAGAGCGGTGAGGAGCGTGAACGTGAGGCCGAGGGTGAGGGTCTTCATGGGGTGCTGTTCTCCGAGCAGGCACGATACCACGGGGACTAGATCTTGGCATACCCAAATTTGACGCCGACGCCATATGCGCTCGTAAGCCATCAAGAACACAAGCAGATTCGTGATCACCGTCAACTGCCAACAGGCCACTTTTCCGCAAAAAGGGCCCAGAGACCCCCAAGAAGGCCGCTTGACGGAACCGCCAGGGACGATGCGTAGCGCCAAGCGCGGTCCAACGCCGTCCACTTGTGGGCGCGCCCCTCGGTGAAGCCGCGGATCGTTTATACTGGCTCCGCTCTACCTTCCGACGGAGGCCCCATGTTGACCCTGCTCACGCTCCTCTCCTGCTTGACCAGCCCCAAAGACTACAAGGTGCTCCGAGAGGCCGCGCTGGATCACGACCAGGACGGCTACGTGAGCGCCGAGTACCCTGACGAGGGCGGTGACGACTGCGACGACGACCGGGCGGAGACCTTCCCCAGCGCCGCTGAGCTCTGCGACGGCCTTGACAACGACTGCGACTCGGTCATCGACGAGGGCGTCACCGATCTGGAGGGCCTCTACCACGACGAGGATCGGGACTCCTACGGGGGGAGCCCCTGACGACCTGCCCGCTGCCCGACCCCAAAGACATGAGCAGCACCCCTGGGGACTGCGACGACGACAACAGCACGTTCAACCCCGAGGCGACCGACGTGTTGGGGGATGACGTCGATCAGAACTGCGACGGCCTGGACGGCACGGACGGCGACGGCGACGGGGTCGTCTCCGTGGAGACGGGAGGGACGGACTGCGAAGACGCGGACGCGACGGCGTATCCGGGGGCGGAGGAGGTCTGTTTTGATCTGGTGGACAATGATTGTGACGGCTGGAGAGATGAAGGCGCTGACTCTCCGTGCATCGAGGAAGGCATGATTATTATCACAGAGTTTCAGCCGACTTCCAGTCTTCCCAATCCCTACGGGCGAGTGGATTGAGATTAATGAACCTGACTCAATCTATCTTATCTTGATGGATTTCAGTCAGAATCCAGATTTTAACACGACACCCCCCCCAGATCTCGATAGGCTCGGACCAGATCGCCCCCTGGAGGCAGCTTTGTCTTTGCTACGCGACATGTCTGCTGTTTCGATTGCGATTTTGGTATGGTGACGGCAACATACGACTAATGCCTACAGATTCCAAACCTCTTTCCCACAGAACTTTCACCATAACGGTTAGGCGATGACGTGGTAGTTCTCTGTCGATTCACCTTTACTGTCACCTTCATACGTCTTGAGTTTGGCCCAACCTCCCGAGGAAAGCATTGACGCCCACTAGCTTGAGCTTTCGTTGACGGAAGGCGCTCCACCATGGCGACTGGTGCCGCAACACCACCGACGTCTTCTACACTCTGACCACTGAAGAAGAAGGCGACCTCTACGAGTACGGCACCCCCGGCGCCCCCAACACCTGCACCAAGGAGTGAGCCGCGGCGCTCACTCCTCCCCACCGGCGCGGGCGCCCAGCACGCGGCGGGCGAAACCCCGCAGCCAAGCGCCCTTCTCTCCGCCCACGGCGGGGCGGTGCCCTTGGCGCACGGCCTCACGGAAGGCCAAGACCTCGGCGCAGGGGGCGGGGTGCTCCTCCAAGACCTGCCACAACGCGGCGTCTTCTTCGCTGACCTGGGCCTCGGCCGCCCAGGCGCGGGCGCGGGCGGCGAAGGCCAGGTCACCGGCGTGAGGGGTCTCGACGGCGTTGTCGGGGCCTAAGGCGTTGATCGCGTCGAGCACCCGGCGTTTGCGCTCGCCGTAGTGGCTCGCGGCGAGCTCCTCGGGCAAGATCGGCCGACCGAGGAAGATCGTCTGTTGGCCGTGGTTCAGGGGCAGCTCGATGCGCCGGTCGAGGGGCTCCCCCGGCAGGCCGCCGACAAAGCGGACGGGCACGATCGGCGCGCCGACGTTTAAGGCGAGGTCGATGAACGCCCCGCTCATCTTTAAGACGGGGGTGCGGCACTCCAAGGAGCGGGTGCCCTCGACGTGCACCATCACCGAGCGCTCCCCGGCGGCCATCTCCGCGGCGAGCTCCTGAATGATGGCGGGCAAAGAGGCCTTGTCGTCACGATCGAAGTAGGTGATCACCTGGGGATCGACCACGCCGGGCCAGGTGAAACACTCACGGATGAGGTCGCCGAGCCACGAGGCGCGGTGCTCGGCTTTGGCGAGGGTGACCGTGGGCAAGGCGTTCAGCGCGCTGGCGAGCACAGAGAACAAGAGGCTCTCTACGCCCACCTGGTGGTTCGCGAGGTAGAGCAGAGGCCGCCCCCGAAGCTGGGCGTGCGCCTGGGGATCCTGCACGATCACACCGCGCACATACCGGCGGATGAGGCCGTAGTACAGATCTTCTACCGGCCAGCGGCCGAGGTCAAACCGCGCCGACCAGTAGCGCTCTACGGGGCCGAGCTGAAGCGCCGGGGGGCCGGTCACCGACGCCGCGGCGCCCTCGGGGCTCACCTGAACCTCGACGGGGTACAGGCTCAGCGGGTAGCCCGCCCAGGCCACGCCGCCATCACGCACGTTCACCTCAGCGGGGTGAACCTTGAGCCGCCGGGCGAGGGCCTCTCGGGCGGCGACGGCGACCAGGACGTGGTCCTCGGAGGCGCGCTCCTCGGGCGTCAAGGCGTAGAGGGAGGCGATGGTGCCCGGCAGCCAGTCGGACTGGCGGTAGGCGGCGCGCTCCACGGCGACCCCTTCAGCACCCTCGACGCCGAGGCCCGCGCCCTCCACAAAGGCACGATCCCGCAGGAACGCCGCGCGCTCCTCAGGCGCCATCCGACCCAGAGGGCCCTTGGGGAACAGCGCCTCGATGAGCCGCAGCTCGGCGAGCACCACCGCGCCCTGGATGAGCTGCAGGTCGACCGCGACGAAGCGCCCGCCGGGCTGAACCCCGGCGAAGCGAGCCTCAACCCGCAACATCCCCGCTCGCGGCAGCTCAGCGTACAGACGAAGGCCGGGGATGATCGCCGGGTAAGCCACCACGTCATCGCCGAGCTCAGGCGCCCAGCGGCTCAGGCGATCGTGGGGGATGCCGTGGGTCATCACGTCGAGGAGGCCTTGGCCCAGGGCACCTTGGGGCACGGTGATCTTGGCGGCGTCTACCCACGCGCTGCTGCCCCGATCGCCGATGATCAGTCGGGTGACGCCTTGGAAGGCCGGGCCGTGGAACAGCGCGCCGGTGGCGTACAGATCCGGGGCCTCGTCCCCCTCAACGCTGCCCCAGGCAGGCGGGGCCTCAAACCGCTCCTGGCGCAGAATGACCGCGCCCGAGGCGTAGGGGCCGTGCTCATCGGAGAGCGTGACCTCGGCGCGCTCCCAGCGGCCGCCGATCTCGGCCTGGACTGTGCGGGGTCCATCGAGCACCATCCAACGACGCACCCGCACGTCCTCCAAGGCCGCGACGAGGCGGCCCTCGGACTGGCCCAAGGCCGCGGCGGCGAGCTGGTCGACCATGCTCATCATCGGCAAGGCCGGCAGCGTGAAGGTGGGGCGGTGATCGCCGAGCCACACGTCCTGGGCGGGATCGAGGGTGAGCGTGAAGCGGGGGTGGTGCAGCGCGCCGGAGACGATGCGCATCCCGAAGTTTTTGCCCTCGTAGATCCGTTTTCCGTCTACCCACAGGCTCGCGTCGGCCAGCACATACGGCCCGCGCTCGTCTCGGCCGACCTCGATGACGTCGAGGGTGCTGGAGATGAGCTTGTTCGTGGGGACCACCTGACCCCGGTATTTCCACGAGATCGCCCGGCCGATCGCCAAGGGCTCAAACCGTGGGGCCTCGATGCCCTCGGCCATGCCGCGATGCAGCATGAACACCTGGAGGAGCTGAACGAAGGCCTCTAAGCCCAAGGAGCCGGGCTGCACGGGATCTTGGAAGAAGTGGGCCTTGAAGAACCACTCCTTGGGATCGACGTCTTTCTCGCCGCGCAGGCGCCCGAGGCCCTTCGCGCCGCCCTCGTCCCAGATGCCCACACGGTCGAGCATGAGCAGCATCGGGCCGGGCAGGCGGGGCTCGGCGGCGCAGAAACGCGCGGGGCGGCGACGGAGATCGACGCTGATCGGGGCGGCGTCGGTGAGGAGCGCCTTTTGTTCGGGGCTCGACGGCAGGCCGATCTGGTTCTCCAAGGCCACCTTGGGGAAGAAGCCGAACACCGTGTCCATGGTGTAGACCCGCTCGTCGCCGAGCAGACAGACCACCTTAAACGACTGAATGATCATGCCGCCGGACATCGAGACGTTCGTGATCTTCACCTGGGTGCGTAAGGAGCCGCAGCCGGGGGTGAGCTCTCTGTGCCAGGTGGCCGTGCCGTCGAGGTTGCGGAAGTAGAGGTCCAGATCCGTCGTGCGGGCGCTGCCGACGAAGCTCGCCAGCCAGCCGCAGGGCTGCAGCGCGGCCTCCAGCAGCACCGCGAAGGGCATCGACGGGCAGCCGTTCTGGTCGAAGTACCACACCCGCTCGGGGATGTCGTACTCAAGCTCAATCTCGGCGCCGGGCTGGCACACGCCGATGGGGCCGTTGATCTTGGAGACCCGCGACATGAAGTGATACGGCGGGCCGGGCAGCCGCGCGACCTTCCGTGTGCTGTCGAACACCTCGTACATCGGGCCGAAGGCGAGGCTGGGGCGGCCCCAGGCGCAGGCCATGAGCGAGGCGTAGTCGAAGTGAAAGCCGTCGATGACCGCGTGAGGGCCGTCGTGGCCGTGATCTTTGAGCAGATGGGTCCAGCGGGCGAGGGGCCAGTCGGGCACCAGACGTAGGCCCATGCGGCGGCAGTGGAAGGCCTTGAGGCCGTCCACCGTACACAGAAGATCGGCCCAGAGCGTCGGGAAGGGGCCGTCGTGGACCTCCTCGACGAACAGCTCGTAGACCAGCTCTTGGCTCGTCGGGGTCACCTGGCCGCGGCAGCGCAGGTTGTAGGTCTCCCCGGTGACCGGCTCAAAACGCCACCCGTCACGGTCAAGGGTGTAGCCCAAGGCCGCCACATAGAGCGCCATCGCCTGCAGGCAGCCGTCAAACATCAGCGTGCCGGGCATACACGGGTCGTTGTGGAAGTGGCCCTTAAAGAACCAGTCGTCGGGGCGGATGCGGTCCACCGCGCGCAGATAACCCCGGCCCCAGGGCCCACCCTTGGGATCGAGGTGTGTGACCTCCTCCAAGAACAGCATCCGGCCGCCCTGGATCGTCGGCGGGGAGCTGTGGGTCTCGCCGCGCTCGTAGCCCGGGCCAAAACACTCGACCATCCGGCCTTCAGAGAAGGCGTGGAGCTGGGCGCCGCTGAGCTGACCGCGCACAGACTTCACCGCCGGGGGATCTACCCGGCAGCCGGGCAAGGCCGGGGCCGTGGCGGCGTCCCAGAGCACACCCATCGACTCGGCGAGCTCTTGTTTGGTGAAGAAGCCCGCCTGACCACGGCGCACGGTGAGCATGAGCTCGCCGTCGATGCGGCAGTCGTAATGGAAGAAGAACAGACGCACCGCGCCCTGGTTGGCGTGGCCATCGACGTGAATGTCGTAGCGCAGCGTCTCGCCGGGGCGGGGCAGGCTGCGGTGGTACGTCAGCTCACAGCCGAGGAGGCGGTAGGCGCGCTCTCCTTGGTTGAGCATGTCGACGCCGAGGTACGAGATGAGCAGGAGGTCGGCTTGGCCCGACTCAATCAGCACGCCCGGGGGCATCCGGCCGCCGTGGAGGTACCAGGTCTGCGAGCCGACGTCCGTCTCCGTCCAGATGGTGCCGGTGCCCATCGAGAGGGGCTCAGCGTCGATCCCGGTCACGCGGTCACAGAGCAAAAGCGGCGGCGTCGGCATCCGGACCTGCACGCTGTAGCCGTCTTGAGGCACAAACTCGGGGCCGAACACCGCCGAGATCGTGTCGTGGGACATGTGCTCAAGCTGCTCGCGGTTGATCCGAAGGCCAGGCAAGCGGTCGTTGTTGACGTGGACCTTGGCCGGGGCGGCGGTGAGCTCGGCCTTGGCGGCGGGGGCCTCGACCTTAGGAGCTGCGGGCGGCTTCACGGGGGTGATGACCGGCGCGGCGGCGACGGGCGCGGCGGGAATCGGCGCCGCGGGCGCGGCAGGAATCGGCGCCACAGGAGCGGGCGCGGCGGGAGCAGGAGGCACGGCGACCGGCGCGGCGACCGGAGCAGAGGGCGCGCTGTGCGTCGGCGCCGTCGTCGTGAGGCTCGGCGACGGGGTGTTCACGAGGCCCGGCGCGACGCCCGCGAAGCCCAAAAACAGCGCCTCGGCCTGGGCGGCCCGCAGCGCCATGAACTGTGAATGAACGTCCGCCTGCTGGCGCAAGAAGTCGGCCTGAACCTGAGCCACTCGGGCGCTCTGCATCGCCACGACGGTCGCCGGGGTCCACACGCCGGGAGGCAAGGTCATCGGCGCTTGCTGCGTCGCAACAACCGGGGCCGCGGGGGCTTGAGGCGCCGCGGCGACCTGAGCGACATGCTGAGCCTCGACGCGCGGTGAGGTGCTCACGACGGGCGAGCCATGCTGCGTCGCAACAACCTGAGGTGCGCTCGACGCGGAGGGCGCCGACCCGCCCAAGATCGGCGGCAGCGTCGGCGCTGGGGCCATGAACCCACCTTCAGCGGGAGGCGCGAAGGGGCGAACGGCGACGGGGACGACGGAGGGAGCGGCGGAGAGAGGAGGCAAGACGACCTCGGGAGAGTGCGCGGCGACGCGGACGGTCGGACCGACGAGGCGGGGAGCGGGGCTCGGCGCGCAGGACCGCAGACGGTCGCGCCAGGCGAGAAGGTTCACCGGTTGGCCAGCAGCCCAGAGGGTCGCGGCGACGAGGGCGGCTTGTTGGAGGGGATCTTGACCCCGCCGGTCATACGAGACGACGACGTGGGGCGCGTCCCCCAAGATCTCGCGGATCCACCGGGCGCAGAGGTCGCGGGGGCCGTGCTCAACGAAGATGCGGGCGCCGTCGGCGTAGGCTTGGCGAACCAGCGCGGGCCAGTCCACCGTGCGGCGGGACTGGTTGAGGATGGCCTCGGCGTTGGCCTCAGCGGTGGGCGCATAGGCCCCGCCGACGCCGGCGCTGTAAAAACGCACGTCGGGGCGTGGGGCGCTCGGGCGAAGGTGCAAAGCACGCCACTGTGCGGCCACCTGCTCAAGCTCGGGGCAGTGCACCACCAGCGGATAAACGACGGGCTGGGCGACGACGCCGAGCCTCTGGACGACACGGTCCAGCGCGTCAGGCGCCCCGGCGATCACGCAGTCGTTGGGGCTGTTGATCAAGGTGAGGTGCGCCCGGGGTTCATTGTGCAGCGCAGCACGCACAGACTCCGCCGACGCGGCGACAGCGCGCACGTCCCAGACCGGCGCGGACTCTCCCCAAGCCTGGGCCACGGCGGACATCGGGCCGCCCAAGGCCTCGGTGAACAGGCCGCTCGTGAGCGTGTCACGGGCGAGCCCGGCGGCGTCGGACCACACCCCAAACGCCAACAGCGCGTTGGACTCGCCGGAGCAATACCCCAAGGCGACCTGGGGCTTGAGGCCGAGCAGCTCAAGGCTCAGGCGCGCGTGGGCCTGGATGAGCGTCGAGGCGCCCCAGAGTTTCTCTAAGACTGTGCGGGGTTGATCGAGCAGGCGCTCAGCGCCGCCCAGACCGACGGAGAAGATCGACTCGTCAAACAGCTCGGGCAAGGCGAGGCGGAGGCCCTGGCCCATGCCGTCGTATGAGGGCCCGGGGGCGGTGAACACCGCGGCGAGCTGGCCCTCGACGGGGCGCTCAAACATCACCGCGCCAGACGGCAAGGCGCCACCGGACTGAAGCGCCCGGCGAACACCGGCTTTGAGCGCCACAAGCTCGGCGTCTGTGCGGCTCACCAAGGCCAGGCGGGCGGGGCCGTCCCCTCCCCCGTCACCGTCGAGGGCGCGGAGCAGACCGGCGCGGTCGGCGGCGGCGAAGCCTGTGACCACGGGGGCGTCCGGGGCATACCCACGGCGTCTTGGCGGGGCGCCGAGGACCACCCGCGCCGGGGGCGCGTCGAGCACAGGCACCGAGACCTCGACCCGCGCGGCCCGCGACGGGCGACCTTCACCAAGGCCGGCCTCAATGGCCAAAGCAGCGGCGGCGAGCTGCACCAGACCTTCAGCGGCGTGGGCGCGGGGGGTGGCGGCGCGGGGTGCTTTGGCCTCGGCGAGCCCTTGGCTGCCCTCGATCGTGCAGATCACCCGGCCATCGCCGACGTCATCGCTGCGACGCAGCACCAACACCACCGCCGCGTCGCCGCTCAGCGCGCCGTCGGGGGCGGCGACACCCAGCGCGGCGAGGGCGGCGAGGTGTACGGGCTCATCGCTGAGATCGACGGCGCCGACCACGGCGAGATCCAGCTCACCCGCCTGCAGCGCCCGCACGGCGAGGTGCATGGCGTCTAAGCCCGAGCGCTCCTCAGACGAGATCGTGAAGCCCGGCCCCGCGAGGTCAAACTGGCCGCTGAGCCGGTTCGCGGGGATGTTGGGCATGGTGCCGAGCACCCCGGCGGCGTCCAGCGCGGGCAAGACGCCGTCTTGGGCCGCCGTCACCGCGGCGGCGTCACTTACGCCCAGGGCCTCAAACCAGCCCGGCAGGCGCCAGCGCATGCCATAGCGGGCGACTTCAGCGTCAACGCCCATGCCGATGAACACCCCGGCGCGCTCGCGGGGGCGCTCCCCGAGGCTCGACAGCGCGTCAAAGGTGGCGCGGAGGAGCAGGGTCTGTTGGCCCAAGCAGCGCTTGAGGTCGTTCGGCGGGGTGCGTAGGCCCGTGAGCGGCAGCTCCACCTCAACGGCGCGGTGGGCGACCCGCTCCCCGGCGGCGGCGCGCAAGAGCGGCGCCTCCCCCAAGGCCGGGCCGACGGCGGCGCCGATGGCGACCACGGCGACCTTGGGTTTGGGCGTCACGACGCTCGGCGCCGAGACCGGCCGCGCCGCCGGGCCGAGGTACTCCTCGACGAGCAGGTGCGCGTTGTTGCCGCCGAACCCAAACGCGCTCACCGCCGCGCGCCGCGGGCCAGCGCTGGGCCAGTCCTCCAGCGCGCGCAGCAGGCGAAACGGGCCGCCGTCGAGGGCGGGGTTGGGCACATCGACATGCAGGGTGGGCGGGCGCTGTTTGGCCTTCATCGCCGCGAGCACCTTGATCAGCCCCGCCGCCCCAGCCGCCGTGATCAGGTGGCCCATGTTTGACTTGAGCGAGCCGATGGGCAGGCCCGACTGTGCGCCATAGACCTGGGCCATGCTGCCGAGCTCGGTGGCGTCGCCGACGCTCGTGCCCGTGGCGTGGCACTCGATCAACGACACATCCGCGGGGCTGAGCCCGGCCTCGTCAAAGGCCAGACGCATCGCCCGGGCCTGGCCCTCTTGGGTGGGCACGAGCAGGCCACGACCGCGGCCGTCGTTGGAGAGGCCGACACCACGAATGACGCCGAGGATCGGGTCGCCGTCACGCTCGGCGTCGTCGAGGCGCTTGAGCGCGAGCACGGCGGCGCCTTCAGCGGGCATGAGGCCGTCGGCGTCCCGGTGAAAGGGGCGGCTGCGACCGGACTTGCTCAGGGCTTGCAGCGCGCAGAAGCCGACGTGGATGAACAGATCGTCGGCGCGGTTGACCGCACCGGCCAAGGCGAGGTCGAGCTCACCGTCACGGAGGCGATCACAGGCGATCTTGATCGCGTACAGCGCGCTGGCGCAGGCGGCGTCGAGGCAGAGGGCGCCGCCGTCAAGCGCCAAGGCTCGGGCGACGTGGGCCGCGGGCAGGCCCGAATGAAAGCGGCGCTCGGCCTGGGCGGCGTGGTGCTCGGGCTGGAGCAAGGCTTGGTGACCGCCGCGCTCTAACCACACCCGCTCGGCGTAGCGGCTCAGGCCCTCGCTGGGGAAGCTCAGGTTTCCGAACACCCCGCCCGCGCGCTGGCCCTCACGACGCACACCCCGCAAGGCGTCTCTGCTGCAATGCAGCAACCACAGAACGAGAGGATCCCAGCCCGACACTTCTTGCTGCGACGCAGCAAAGCCGCTGGGGTCGAAGACCTGCTCAAAGCCGCTGACGTAGCCGCCGCGGGTGGACCAGGCGCGCTCGGCCTGGGGATGGCCCGACGTGGTGGTGATGAGGTGCGGCGGCACCCCCCAGCGGCCTTGGCGGACTTCAGTGATGAGGTCGTCGCCACGGGCGACACGCTCCCAGAGGGCCTGGGGAGAGAGCGCGCCGGGCAAGGCGCAGCCCTGGCCAACGACGGCGATGGGCGCAGCGGCGGACGACATCTCTCGCTCCGGGAGGCTCAGGACGGCAGCAGGTGGGTCTCAACCCCGGTGAGCTCGGCGACGAGGCGCCCGGCGGCGTCGGTCAGGCGGATGTCGGAGACGGCGCGGCTGCGCTCGACGACACGGCTGGACAGCTCCACCTGCATGAGGCCCTCGGGGGCGCCGTCCATGTAGGACTTGTACTCACCAAACGACGTAGGCAAGGAGCGCCCGCCGAGCACACGGCGCGACCACAACAGCGCGAGCTGCAGGCCGCCGTCCAAGGCCGCGGCGTCGGTCACCCAACCTTCAGCCCCCCAGCCCTGGGCGCTGACCCCGGCCACAGACGCCCGGGTGCCCGCGTCGCTCACGCCGTCGAGGCCACGGATGACCTGGAAGTCGGGGCCGTGGAACAGCACGTCGCCGTAGAGCGCGTGGGGCCAGGCCTCCAGCGTGCGGGTGAGGCCCGAGGGCGCGCTGGGCGCGGGGTAAGCCGAGGCCATCACCGCCTCGCCGCGGTAATGCACCGCTCCGGTGGCGCCACGAAGCTCAACGGCGAGCACGGCGCCGTCGCCGTTGTGAAGTTTGCGGGTGATCACCGTGAGCCACTCCCCGCGCTGGAAGTCGCTGAGACGAACGCCCTTGAGCACCTTCACCGCCCGGCAGCCCACAAACGTAAACTCCGGCGCGCTCATCTGGGCGGCGCGGGCGAACCACTCCAAGGCCAGCACCACGGGCACCACGGGCACACCCTGGATGCTGTGATCTTGCAGGTAGGGGTGGGACGCGGCGCTGACGAACACGTCGTAGCGGCGCTCGGTGGGGGCCTCGGTGGGCAAGAGCGCCTCGGCGCGGGGGGCGCCGCCCATGACCACGTCCACCTCATCGGCCGCCCCGGCGATGACCTCCCGGGCGAAGAGCTCGGCGCCGCCATCCAAGGGGATCAGCGGCACACCCGCCGCCTCAAACCGCGCCTTGAGCGCCGGGGTGACCATGCCGCCCTCCCAGGGGCCCCAGCCGAGGCTCTTCCACAGAACGCCGGGGCGGCGCCGGGACTCGGCGAGGGCCACGGTGTTGAGCGTCTGGTTCGCCATGGCGTAGTCACACTGGCCGGCGTTGCCGCAGCGCCCGGCGACGGACGAGAACAGGCAGACCATGGTGAGCGGGTCGTTCGCCGTGGCGGCGAGGAGCGCGTTGAGCCCGGCGACCTTGGTGTCAAACACCCGCTGGAACTGGTCGTCGGTCTTCTCGGCGATGAGCTTGTCGGCGATGACGCCGGCGCCGTGCACGAGGCCGGTGATCGGCCCGAGGCTGCGGCGAACCTCAGCCAAGGCCACAGAGAGCCGGGCCGCATCGTTCACGTCGGCGGCGATGTACACCGCCCGGGCCCCGGCGGCGTGGATCGCCTGGAGCGTCGATTGAACCTCACGGTTGGCGAGGATCTTGCTCAGGCGGCTGTTGATCAGCGCCGGGCTCACCTTCTCCCCGGACGCGGCGGCGGCGGCGAGGAGCGCGCGCTTGAGGTTGGCCTCGCCCTCGATCCCTACGACGGCGGCGGGCTCGTCCTCCAGCGCCGTGCGACCCAAGAGCGCGAAGGCGCAGCGGGCGCGGCGAGCCAAGGCGATGAGGCAGGCCGCGGTGACCCCGCGGGCGCCGCCGGTGGCGACGATGACCGAGCGAGCGTCCACACGAACGGGGCCGGGCTGGATGGCCCGGGCGGGCACGCTCTCCAGAACCAGGCGGCGGCCATCGGCGGCGAGGCCGACGTCACGGTCGGGGCCGCCGGTGAACAGCTCCCGCTCGATGGCCTCGGCGACGGCGTCCGCGGCGCGTCCACCCAGCTCAACGTCGAGGCCCTTCACCCCAGCGAGGGGCCACTCGATCCCGGCGGTCCTGCTCAGACCCACGAGCCCGCCGGAGAGCGCGCGCGTGAGGTCTGAGCAGGACAGCCCGAAGTCGGCGCCCGTGTCTTGGGTGGTGACGAACACGCCGCCTTGGGCGGAGAGCCGCGGGGCGAGCCCGCGGGCGATCCGGAAGGCGAGGCCCTGGGCGGCCAGCGCGGCGGCCGCGTTGGCGAAGGGCCCGAGGCCGTGCAGCAGCACGGCCCCTTTGGCGTCGGCGGGGAGGTCGTTGCCGACAACGACGGCGAGGCCGCGCGACCGAAGCCGCGCGGCGAGGGCCTCGGCGACCCCGTGCCCATCGGGGGTGAGCAGCAGGCTGCCCTCCCCCGACAAGCCGGAGACGCCGAAGCCCGGGCCGGGCCGCGCGACGGCCTTGGTGGCGTAGCGGCCCAGGCGAGGATCCGCCGCCTCACCGCCCTTGGCGTCCGCCGCGCCAGAGGTGGAGGGCTTGCCGCCGCCACCGCCGCCGCCGTTCGGGTCATCCGAGGGCCCGCCGAGCTGCTCCCGCAGGTAGGCGACGATCTGGCCGAGCGTCCGCAGGTTCGCCATGGCGCCAGCGTCCACCTCGGGCAAGGACGGCGCCTTCGTGCGCATCGCCGAGAGGATCTCCACCCGTTTGATGCTGTCGATGCCCAGGTCGCTCTCAAGGCCCATGTCGAGGTTCAACATCTCGGCGGGGTAGCCGGTCTTGTCGGCCACGACGGACATGAGCAGCGACTCAACATCCACCGCGGACGTCGCCTTCGGGGCCGCCACAGGAGCCGCCGCCACAGGAGCCGGAGCCGCGCCGCCGAGCTGCTCGCGCAGGTAGCCGACGATCTGGCCCAGCGTCCGCAGGTTCGCCATCGCGCCAGCGTCGACCTCAGGCAACGACGGCGCCTTCGTGCGCATCGCCGAGAGGATCTCCACCCGCTTGATGCTGTCGATGCCCAGGTCGCTCTCAAGCCCCATGTCGAGGTTGAGCATCTCCGAGGGGTAGCCGGTCTTCTCGGCCACCACCGCCATCAGCAAGGACTCCACGTCCACAGCGGCCGAGGCCTTCGGGGCCGCAGGAGCCGCGACGGTCGCCGCCACAGGCGCGGAGCCGCCGAGCTGCTCGCGCAGGTAGCCGACGATCTGGCCCAGCGTCCGCAGGTTCGCCATCGCGCCAGCGTCCACCTCAGGCAGAGACGGCGCCTTCGTGCGCATCGCCGAGAGGATCTCCACCCGCTTGATGCTGTCGATGCCCAGGTCGCTCTCAAGCCCCATGTCGAGGTTGAGCATCTCCGAGGGGTAGCCCGTCTTCTCGGCCACCACCGCCATCAGCAAGGACTCCACGTCCACGGCGGCCGAGGCCTTCGGAGCGGGGGCGGCGACGACCACTGGCGCTGGAGCCGGCGCCGGAGCCGCGACGACCACCGGCGCGGGCGCGGGGGCCGGAGCGACCGCCACAGGCGCCGGAGCCGCGACCACAGGCGCCGCGACCACAGGAGCACAGGCGCAGGCGCAGGCGCCGCCACCGGAGCCGCCACCGGAGCCGCCACCGGCTGCGGGTGCGACCAGACCGGCGGAGGCGCCGGGGCGTAGCTCACCGCGGGCGGCGTGTAGGCCACGGGCGCGGTGTTCACCCGCGGCGCGGCGCCCACAAGCTGGTTGAGCCCGGCGAAGGAGGTCTGCACCGTGCTCAAGAAGGCGACCTGGGCCTGGGCCATGGACTGCTGAAACGCAGACTGCGCGTCGGCGGTGCGGGCCTGCATGTCTTGGAACGCCGCGAGCCAGGCGAGGGTCTCCACCCCTCCAGGCGCGGCGGGCGCGGCGGGGGCCGCGGCGTGCTGGGCGGGCACCTCGACGGGCACCTCCCGCACGACCTCTTTGATCACCTCCTTCACGATCACCTCCGGTACGAGTGGGACGGGCTCAGGGTTGGGCCCGGGCAGGCCCGCCGCGCCGTTTTGGGGCGGGTAAGGCTTGCCGAGATTGCTCCCGTTGATGGGCAGAGTCAGGGCCGCGCGCTTGACGCTCGCGGGGTCGATGGGCTCGGCGTAACCCGCCCACAGCGCCCGAGCGTCGAGAGACACCCCGGCGGCGGCGAGGCGACCCACGCCGCTGAGCAGAGTTGTCCAGCCGTTTTTGCCTTTGCGGTCCAGCGCCACGGCGAGGTGCGGGCGCTCGCCGAGGATGCTGTCCACGAGCCCGGTGAGCACGGCCTGGGGGCCGACCTCCACGAAGATCGCCGCGCCGGCATCAGCCATGGCGACGATCTGCTCGACAAACCGCACGGGGCTGGCGAGCTGGGCGGCGAGGCCCTGGCGAACCTGGGCGGCGTCCGCGGCGTAAGGCGCCGCCGTGGCGTTCATGTAGACCGGCAGGCTGGGCGCGTTGACCTCAAGATCGGCCAAGAACGCGCCGAAGGGGCCCACGGCGTCGGCGACGACGGGGCTATGAAACGCCGTCGCCACCTTGAGCCGCTTGAAGCTGAGCCCCGCCGCGCCGAGCGCCTTCTCGGCGGCCTCGACGGCGGCGGTGGGCCCGCTGATCACGATCTGCGTGGGGGCGTTGTGGTTGGCGAGCACCACGTCAGGGTGCGCGGCCAGGGCGGCCTTCACCTGCTCGACGCTCGCCGAGACCGCGCTCATCGCGCCGGGCCGAGCGGCGGCCTCGGCCATCAGCTCACCCCGGCGCCGGGCGGCGCGAAGCAGCGCCTCGGTCGAGAGCGCCCCCGCCGTCCACAGCGCGCAGAGCTCGCCGAAGCTGTGCCCCGCGGCCATCTCAGGCGCCACACCCAAGGCCTTCAGCACCTCAGCCAAGGCCAAGCTCGTCGCGCCCAAGGCGGGCTGGGCCCACTCGGTGCGGGTGAGCTTGTCTTGTTGTGCGGCGCGGTCCTCATCGGAGAACACCGGACGCGGGAAGACCACGTCGTGCAGGCGCTCTGCGCCCATGTGGACGCCCGCGGCGACGTCCCAAGGCAGGATCGCGGCGTCGAGAAGCCCGGCGACCTCACCGCCCATCTCGACGAGCTGGCTTCCTTGGCCGGGGAACAAGAACGCGACCTTGCCCAGCTTCGCGCCTTGCCCATACGCCACGCCGTCGGGCGTCGAGAACGGCCCTGAGGACAGGCGCGCGGCGGCGGCGCTGAGCTTGGTGCGGGCCTCGGCCTCGTCCTTCGCCACCACGGCGAGACGGCAGGCGGCGTTGGCGTCAAACGAACCGGCGAGCTCCCAAGCCCGACGCTGCAGGGTGCCCGGGGCGTCGAGGCGCAGGCCCGTCGCCAAGGCGGCCAAGGCCTCGGGGCTCGCCGCGCTCAAGAGCAGCAGCTCCGTCTCTTGGGTGCGCAGGCGATCCGCCCGTTTGCCCGGCCCGGTGTACTCCTCCATCGCGACGTGGAAGTTGGAGCCGCCGAAGCCGAAGCTCGACACCGAGGCCCGGCGAGGGTGCTCGGGGCCACGAATCCAGGGCCGGGTGCGGGTGTTGAGGTAGAACGGGCTCTTCTCAAGCTCTAGCTTGGGGTTGGGCCGGTCGACCTTGATCGTCGGCGGCAGGCGCTTGTGCGCCAGGGCCATCACGGCCTTAAACATGCCCGCCGCGCCCGCCGCGGCCTTGGTGTGGCCGATCTGCGACTTCACCGAGCCCAAGGCGCACCACTGGCGATCTTGGCGGCCGCTGGCGTCAAAGGCGAGGCGTAAGCCCTCAAACTCCGCGGCGTCTCCGGCCTTGGTGCCCGTGCCGTGGGCCTCCAGAAACTCGACGGTGTCCGCGCCGTAGCCCGCCCGGGAGTACGCCCGGCTGAGCGCCTTGGCCTGGCCCTCGGGCACCGGCGCGTAGACGCTCTTGGACTTGCCATCGGACGAGGCGCCGACGCCGGTGAGCACGGCGTAGACACGATCTCCGTCCCGCTCGGCGTCCTCAAGGCGCTTGAGGGCGAACATCGCCATGCCTTCGCCCAAGAGCGTGCCGTCGGCCTTGTCCGAGAACGGGCGGCAGTCCCCGCTCTTGGAGAGCGCCGGCGTCTTGGAGAAGCACATGTACATAAAGATGTCGTTCATGGTGTCTACGCCGCCGCAGATCACCAGGTCCGAGTCGCCCAGGTACAGCTCGTTCACCGCCATCGACACCGCGGAGAACGCGCTGGCGCAGGCCGCGTCGGTGACGCAGTTGGTGCCGCCGAGGTTCAGGCGGTTGGCGATGCGCCCGGCGACGACGTTGCCCAGCAGGCCGGGGAAGGTGCTCTCCACCCAAGGCGTGTAGTGGCTGTAGATGCGGTCGCAGGCCTCTTGCACCTTGGACTCGGGCAAGCCCGCGTCACGCAAGGACTTCTGCCACACCGGCCGCTGCAAGCTCGACACCATCGAGCCGAGCAGCTCCTGCGCTGAGGTGACGCCGAGGATGCAGGAGATGCGGTCCTTGTCGGCGCTCTCAAACTGCCCGGCGCAGGCGTCCTCGAGCACCTTACGCGCCACGATGAGCGCGAGGAGCTGGGAGGTGTCCGTGGCCGGGACGATGTTCGGCGGCACCCCGAAGCCCATGGCGTCGAAGTCCACCGCGTCCAAGAACGCGCCGCGCTGGGCGTAGGTCTTGCCCGGCTTGGTCATGTCGGGGTCGTAATAATCCTCGATCAGCCAGTGTGAAGCGGGCACATCGGTGATGAGGTCACGGCCAGCGAGGATGTCCCGCCAGAAGCCGGAGTTGTCTTGGGAGCCGGGGAACAGGGCAGACACGCCGACGACGGCGATGGGCGGCCTCGGGGCGGCGGGGCGGACGGGCATGGAGCGATCCTCGTCTTGAGCGCGTCAGCGCAGCGGTCGGGGGGCAAAGTGGAAGGCGGCGGCGGGCACGGGGGCCCCGGCGCTGCGAAGCTGGTGGGCGCGGGTGATCACCGCGGCGCCCTCCAACAGGTTCAGGGCGATCTGGGCGGCGCTGCGGCCCTCCAAAGGCTCTAAGAACGAGCCCCGGGCCCAGTCGTTGAAGGCGCCCATGGCGGGGCCACACCAGATCTGGTAGTCCATGCGGCGGTCACCCGCCCCGGCGATGGCCCAGCGCGAGGACTGCCCGAGGTACCAGCGAAACACGAGCGCCATCTTGTGTTTTGGGTCACGCTCGGCCCGGGTGACCTCTTTGGGCTCACGCTTGAGGAAGTAGGCCTTCGTCTCTTCCCACACCTGGGCCGCGGGCTTCAGGAGGATCTGCTGCTCGAGCTTGGTGCGCTCGGCGGCGGGGATGCTCTCCAGGCTCTCGTAGTTCGAGTACAGCTCATAGAGCTTGTGAGCACGAACGCCGAACATCGTGCCCCGGCGGAGCACCTGCACCTTCACGCCCAGCTCAAACATGTCGGCGGCGGGGGCCATCACGACGTCGCCCAAGGCGGCCTGGGTGAGCAGGCGTTTGCCCTCGGGAGAGAGCCCGGCCTCAATCGACGCCTGGTTCACCGAGCCGGTCAACACGTACGCCGCGCCCAAGGCGAAGGCCGCGGCCACGGAGCTCGGCGTGCCCAGACCACCCGCGGCGCCCACCCGAATCGGCCGGGTGTAGCCGTGCTCGGCGCACAGCCGATCCCGCAGAGCGGCGATGACCGGAAACAACGCGCCAAGGGGCTGGTTGTCGGTGTGGCCGCCGGAGTCGGACTCGACGGTGACGTCTTCAGCGATGGGCACCAGCCGAGAGAGCCGGGCCTCTTCAGCGGTGATCTGCCCTTTGGCCAGGAGCTTCTCGACGAGCTCCGCCGGGGCCGGGGCCATGAACCGCCCCGCCGTCTCGGGCCGGGAGATCTTGGCGAAGACGTAGTTCTTGCGGTGAATGCGCCCGGCGCTGTCTTGGCTGAGGCCGGTCAGCGCGTACCGCACGATGAACTGCGTGAGCCCCATGTACGCCGCCGCCGAGACCCGGCGCACCCCACGCCGCAGGTAGAGGTCAACGACGGCCTCCTCCAGATCGGGCTCGTTGGGCGAATGGATGAGGTTTGTGCCCCAGGACGCGCCGTCGGGGCCCAAGGCGCCGATGATGCGGTCGAGCGCCTCGTTCACCCGCTCCAGCGGCAGCCCGGCGGCGCCGAAGAAGCCCAACATGCCGACCTTGGCCATGGCGATGACCAAGTCCGTGGTGGCGATGCCGTTGGCCATGGCGCCGGAGATGTACGGGAAGCGGGTGCGGTGAACCTCGGTGAACGACCGATCGCCCAGCCACTCGGGGTAGAGCGGCGGCAACGAGGCGAGCAGGCGATAGGGCCCCGCGCCGAAGGTGCCGCCGAAGCCGACACCGACGCCGCCCGTGGCGGGATCTTGCACGACGAAGACGGGCTCACGCACCCGCTGAACCGCGGCGACGAGGCCATCAGCGGCAAAAACCGGGGGAGCGTCGCCTGGGGACCAGGCGCCGAGAGCGGGGAGAGCAGCGGAGGACATCCATTCACCGGGGGGTGCGGCCGCGACAGGTGCGACGATCGATCACTGACACTTAACGGCCAAGAAGTACATTTGACCCCTCCCTTGAAGGAGCGGTCGCGTGATTTTATCGAATCGTAACAGGGTGAGCGGCCCTTGGGAGGGGGTGAGCGCGGTCGAATTCTGGCTTGCCGCCGAAAAGAGAACAGATTAGGCGGCGCATTGCCCAAGTTGACGCCTTCGTGATTAATGACGGCGACTGCCGATCTTGATCGCTCGACGAAGGGTCGGGCTCGTCCGATCAGAGGGTTCCAGCGGCGATACGCCCGCGTAGCCCCTCCACGGTGAGGCGCAGCGCCTCTTGTGGCCCTACGGGCGGGTCGTAGCCGAGATCCCGACGCGCAGCGCTGAGGTCATACCAGTGGGAGCTTGAGATCTGGGCCACGGTGAAGCGGGTGATCGGGGGCTCCCCGGACAAAGACAGCCCGCGCCAGATCCCCTCGACGATCGCCGCCCCCGTCATCGCGAGGCCCTTGGGCACACGGCGGCTGACCGGCGGGAGGTTCAAGGCCAAGAACACACCGTTGAGCCAGTCCCACACCCGCACCGGCTCCAGATCGCTGATGAAGTAGGGCCGACCGGCGCTCGGGTGCCCGAACTGGAGAATGTCTCCAGCGGAGACATGCGCCGCGGCCGCGTTCTCCACGTAGGTCAAGGCCACGCGGTTCTCGCCGTCCCCCAGGATTCTCAGCCGCCCGGCCCGGTGCCGCTGGATGAGCCGGGGCAGCAGGTGCGGGTCGTCCGGCCCATAGATGAGGTGGGGCCGCAGCGCCGTCACCGCGAGGCCGGGGCTGTTCGCCGCCAAGGCCAGGCGCTCGGCGATGGCTTTGGTCTCGGAGTAGTAGAACAAGAACTCCTCGGCGTACCCGACGGACTCGTCTACACCCTCCTCGTCTTGGCCCCGAAAGCTCACTGAAGGTGAGCCGGTGTACACGAGCTTGGGCACCCCGGCGGCTCGGCAGGCCGCGACGACGTTCTCCGTGCCGGTGACGTTCACCGCGACGTAACGCTCCCGTGGGCCCCACATCCCGGCCAAGGCCGCCACATGAAACACCACATCGACGCCCTCAAAGGCCTCAGCGAGCCCGTCCCCGACGCTGAGATCGTGCTGGACCTGCTCCACCCCCAAGGCGTCGAGGGCCGCATGCCGACCGCGGGCCACGGAGCGCACGTCGTCGCCCCGCGCGCGCAGGCGCCGCGCGATGGCCTGCCCCAAAAAACCCCCTGCCCCGGTGATGAGCGCGCGCATGGTCTGCTCCTTCGGCCGTCAGCGGGCGCGGGCCGCCCAAGCCGCGAGGGCCGGGCGGTCGATCTTGGCGTTGTGACGCCGATCCACGGGGAAACGGTCGTAGAACAGCACACGCCGCACACGCCGCGCCTCGTCGTTCGTCTGCGCCAGCACGAGCAGGGCGCGGACGAGCTCATCCCGGCGAAGGCTCATCTTCTCTTTGGGCTCGACGATGAGCACGGGCTCACCGGCCACGCCCACCACGGCGGCGCGGGCGACGTCGGGGTGGGTGTTGAACAGGCCCTCTAAGCGGTCGGGGAAGATCACCCCGCCCTCTTTGAGCGTCACCCGATGCGACTTTCGCCCGCAGAACCACAGGCGCCCCGACTCATCGACGTAGCCAACATCGCCCATGCGGTGCCAGCGGCCTTCAGCGGTGTCCACCTTGGCCACGGCGTTCTCTTGGGGCAGCTCTTTGTACTCGGGGCTCACCATCGGCCCCCGCACGGTGATCTCGCCGATCTCCCCTTGTGGCACAGGATCGACGGCGCTCACCGGGCCATCGGTGATGGGGATCACCCGCACCGCCACCTCGTCGATGGGCCGACCGACGCAGGTGCCCGCCCCCGCCGCCGTCTTCGCCCCCGCGCCGGCGAGGATCTCCCGGCTGCCAATCACCGAGAGCGGCAGGGCCTCCGTGGCGCCATACGGCGTGAAGATCTCGACGTTCTCGCCCACAAGCCGCCGAAACGCCTCGTGAATCGCCGGAGAGATCGGCGCGCCGAAGGTCAACACCCGCTTGAGGTGGGGCAGCCGCAGACCGCCGCGCTCCTCGCCGTGCTCAATGATCCGGGCCATCACCGCCGGGCTGCCCACGAGCTGATCCGCCTGGGCGTGGTGCAGCGCGGCGAGCACCGCCTTCGCTTTGGCCGTCGCGGGCTTGGAGAAGTTGATCTCGGGCAAGGTCACCGTCATGCCCAAGCTCACCGAGAACATCGCGAACGGCAAAAAGCACGGGACATCCGACTCTCCCGCCCGAATGCCCATCATGCGACCGATGAGCCGCGCCTGGGTGGTGAACATGCCGTGGGTGTAGACCACGCCCTTCGCCGGGCCCGTGGAGCCTGAGGTGAAGAGGATCGACGCCTCAGCGTCCGGCGCCACGTCGGCCATGGGGAACGGGCCCCGCTCGGGCATCAGGCAGGCGTCATAAGACAAGCCGCCGAAGAGCCAGGCCCCGCCGCCCACGGTCATCCGGCGTTTGACGCTGCCGAAGCTCGACGAGAACACCCGCGAGAGCGCCTGCCCCGCGGGGATCGCGATCAGCGCTGAAGGCTGATTCGCCGCCACGCAGCGTAAGAAGCCCTCGCGGCCCATGCCCGGGTCGATGAGCACGGGCACCGCGCCGAGCTTGTAAAGGGCCATGCCGACCACAAAAAACTCGAAGCCCGGCGTGACGAGCATCGACACCCGCTCGCCCGGGGTGATGCCCAGACGCTCCTGAAGCCCCCAGGCCAAGGCGTCGCTGCGCTCGTGCAGGGCCTTAAAGCTCAGGGTGTCGTAGAGGCGGTAGCCGTCCTCGGGGTGGTAGTCCCCGGCCATCGCCAAGGCCACGGCGTCGGGGCGGTCGGCGGCGTGCCCGGCCAACATCGACGCGAAGTTGTGCGATCCCGCGGCGCTCACGTCGTCTCCAGAAGCTCACGCACGGCGGCGATCACACGCTCCGGCGCGTCCTCCATGACGTAGTGCCCGACGTCATCCCAGGCCGTCGAGCGCGCCCAAGGCATCCGCGACTCAAACTCACGGCGGAAGGTCGGCGAGAAGCACCAGTCTTGATCCCCCCAAAGAAGCCGCACGGGCAGGTCTTTGAGCCGCCCGAGCCCCCCCTCGACGCCCTGCAGCGTCTTGTAGCTGGGGTGATCCGGCGACATCGGGATGTCTTGCACAAACCGATGAATCGCCACCCGGTCGCCCCAGGAGGCGTAAGGCGCGGTGAGCCCGCTCTTGACCGCTTGGGAGAGCGGCCGCTCCGTCGTGCGCCAGGTCGCCGCCCAGACGAAGCCGTTGAAGCCGCGCACCAGCACGTCGCCGAACAACGGCACCCGGCAGGCCGCGATCGACGGCGGGATGTGGGGCGACGGGAACGCCCCGGTGTTCGTGATCACCACCCGCTTGACCCGCGGCAGCTCACGCAAGGCCGCGCCGAGGCCGATGGGCCCGCCCCAGTCGTGAACGATGAGGGTGATGTCGCGCAGATCGAGGGCCTGGATGAGCCGCTGCACGTTGCCGATGTGGTCGTCGAGGCGGTAGCTCCAGTCTTGAGGTTTGTCGGAGAGCCCGCAGCCGATGTGATCGGGGATGACCACCCGCATCGTCTGGGAGAACGCCGGGATCAGCGCCCGCCAATAAAACGACCAGGTGGGGTTCCCGTGCACCGCCAAGATCGCCGGGGCGTGCTGGGGCCCCTCGTCGAGGTAATGCATCCGGCCGCCGTCCACGTCGAGGCGACCGCCGGTCCAGGGGTAGAGGGCCGCGGCCTCCGCGCTCAGCACCACAGGGGAGTTGCTCACCAGTCCACCCTCATCATCGCGACGTTGAGTCCGCTGCCGATGCCCATCAAAGCCGCCGTTTGGCCAGCTCGTAGGCGACCTTGCTCGACGGCCAGGGCCAAGGTGATCGGCACCCCCGCCGCGCCGACGTTGCCCAGCCCGGTGTACACCCGCAGCGCCTTGGCGTCGGGCAAGGAGAGGTTCTTGATCAGGGCCTCGTGGTTCGCCTTGCCGACCTGGTGTAAGGCGTACTCGGCGATCTGGGGGTGATCCCAGCCCAGCTCAACCCGGCTCTGATCCCAGGTGCGCCGGGCCAAGGCCACGCCCTCGGCGAGCAGCTTCGGGGGGTCGGTGACCATGCCCGTCTCGGTGCCCAGGCACAGGCGGTTGTGCTCCGTGGCCGCCTGAAACACCCCGCCGCGCAGGCGGTGCCCGGTGCGGCTGTCGTCGGCCCGGCGCAGGATCATCGCCACGGCCGCCGAGCCCAAGGTGAGCGTCGCGAGGTTGTCGCGGTAGGTCGAGGCGTTGGCCTCGGGGCGCCGCAGCCGCTCCAAGGTGGACTCGGTGACGACGCGGCTGCCTTCGCCCGCCACCACCATGCCCACCTTACAGGCGCCCTGCTCGATGAGGTTGGCGACGACGGACATCGCGCTCATGAAGCCCAAGCAGGCGTTTCCGACGTCAAAGTTGAGGCAGGCGCTCTTGAGCCGCAGGTTGCCGTGCACCAGGCAGGCCACGGACGGCTCCAAGAAGTCGCGGCAAACCGAGGACGAGACGAGCACGTCTACGTCGGAGCTGGCGATTCTCGCCTCGTCCAAGGCGGCGCGGGCGGCCAAGGTGGCGGCGTCGGAGGGCGCCACGCCGGGCTCCCAGAAGCGTCGCTCTTGAATGCCGGTGATCGCCTCAAGCCAGCCCGGGCGGATGCCGAGGCGCTGGTAGAGGGGTGAGAGCGCGGCCTCGATCGCCGCGGTCGTCATGACCTGGGGGGGCAGCGTGTAGGCGAGGGCCTCCACGTTGACCCGTTCGAACAGCATGGGGCGCTCCAGTTCGACCTGCGGACTAACCCAACGCCTCCGCCGACGCACCTCCCCCTGGACAGCGCTTGTTGCCACGTTAGAAACGTGGCCTTGCAGAATCAAGCAATAGAGGCCCGATGAACACGCCCGACGCCGCGCGCCACAGCCTGCCCGACCACGCGAACGAGCCCGACGACCGGGCCTTAGACATCGACCAGGTCGGCATCATCGGCCTCTCGTACCCCATCTCGGTCTGGGATCGGGCGCGGAAGCTCCAGCACACCGTCGCCAAGATCGGCCTCACCGTCGGCCTGCCCCAACGTTTTAAGGGCACCCACATGAGCCGCTTCGTGGAGATCTTAAACGAGCACCGCGGCGAGCTCTCCTTGGGCACGGTGCCGCTGATTCTGGCCGAGGTGCAGCGCCGCCTCAACGCCGACGACGCCTTCATCGACGTGGCCTTCCCCTACTTCATGGAGCGCCACGCCCCGGTGAGCGGCGCGGCCTCGCTCATGGAGTACCTCTGCGCGTTTCACGCCGCCTTACGCGGCCCGGCCTTGGAGTTCACCCTCAAGGTGACCGTGCCGGTGAAGACGCTCTGCCCTTGCTCCAAGGCCGTGAGCCAGTACGGCGCCCACAACCAGCGCGGGCTGATCACCGTCGAGGCCCGCTTTGACGGCATGTTGTGGATCGAAGACATCGTCGAGGCCGTCGAGTCCTGCGCCTCCTCCCCGCTCTACGCGCTCCTCAAGCGTGAGGACGAAAAATACGTCACCGAGAAGGCCTACGAGAACCCTCGTTTTGTCGAGGATCTTGTGCGTAACGTCGTCATCGCCCTGCGCGACCGCGAGGGCGTGCGCTGGCTGCGGGTGAGCGCGGAGAACATCGAGTCGATCCACAACCACTCAGCCTTCGCCCAGATCACCTGGCCCTCGGCCTCGCCGCCGCCCCCGAGCCCCATCGCCCGCCGCCGAGAGCTGCCCCTGGGCGAGTGGATCCGCCTTCAGCGCGCCGAGCGCGGCGTGACCCAGCGTGAGCTCGCCGAGGCCATCGGGCTCTCGGCTTCAGCCCTGTGCCGGGTGGAGCGCGGCGAGCGCCCTCTGCCCGCCGAGGCCGCCCCGCGCCTCGCCCGCGCCTGGGGGCTCGACGAGGCGCGTGTGCTGCTGCGCGCCGGGGTGGTGCCCCCGGCCTTGCTGCGCCGCGTCGCTGAAGACCCCGAGGGCTTCTTCGCCTGGGCCCAGACCGCCGCGGAGCCTACCCTTCAGGAGTGAGCGCCGCGCCGACCACCCAGCGCAGCCCGACCACGCGGCTCTCGCTGTTGTTGTGGGGCAACACCGCCTCGCCTTGGGCCATGGCGCCGACGTAGATGAACAGCCACTCCCCTTCACCCCAAGGCGCCTGCCAGGCGCTCTCGGGCACGGTGAAGCTGCCGTCGTTCGTCGCGACGCATCCCACGGTCTCGAGCTCGTTGTAGTTGGCGTCGGAGCGGCGCACCATCACGAGCACCTCGTCGCCTTCGCCGCCCTCCCACTTGAGCCTGAGCTCGTCCGCGGCGAGGGTGATCGCCTCGTCGTCGTCCAGCTTGGGCGAGGTGAGGGTGACCGCGGCGGGGGTGCGCGCGAGGTCTTCGACGGTCATGCCCAAGAAGGGGCCGTTGGTGACGGGCTCCAGGCGCCAGCCGCCTTGGGTGCTCAGCGAGCTCGCCTGGGGGCTCGACTCATAGAAGCCGTCGTTCGCCAAGGTGAAGGCCAGGGCCTCGTCCGCGCCGGAGAGGGTCGTCTGGTTGGCGCCGAGCTCCATCAGGCGCACATCGGGGAAGCCCGGGCCGCTCACGCAGGCGTCGGCCACGCCGCCGAACACGTCGGCGTAACGGATCTCTTTGGGCTGGATGAGCCCCCACCACGCCGAGCCCCAAGACGCCGAGCCCTCGTCCCAGTAGCCGCCGAGGAGCTCATACCACTCGATCGCGCCCAAGGCGCCGGCTTGGCCGCTGCCGTCGGGGAGATACCGAAACGCGCCCTCGGCGACGACGACGGACTCCCCGGAGTCCACCCGCACATCGACGTTGCCCTCGGCCCCAGGAGGCGCCACGACGACCAGCTCCGCGGGGGAGAAGCTCTGAATCTGGGCTTCAGCGTCGCCGAAGAACACCCGCGCGCCCTCCACAAACTCGCCGCCGGTCAAGGTGACGATCACGCCGCCCGCGTCACTTCCGTAGGACGGGCTCGGCGCGTCGAGGCGCAGCACCTCAGACCAGCCAGAGTCTTCACCCAGCTCAATGTTGCCCTTGTGGCAAGCGCTGGTGAAGATCAGAAGGGACAAGAGAGCAGGGAGAGAGCGCTTCATGGGGTCCTCCGGGGGCGATTCATCACCCTGGCCCGCTCTACGCCCGGCGCTGAACGATCATTCACTCCAAGAGGTGTGTGGAGAGATCGGCCTCATACGCGGCGCGGATCGCCGGCAGCTCACCGAGGGCCTGTTCATAGGCGGCCTCCGCGATCTGGGGGCCCAGCCAGAACTCGTGCGGCGCCGAGCGCCCCACCCGGGCGTTGAAGACGTGATCGGCCAAGGCGGCGTCTCGGGCGCTCGATCGGTGCATCAAGGTGAGCATCGAGCGCACCAGATCGCTCACCCGGCGCAGGCCCGGCAGCTCGATCACCGACGAGCCCTCCTCGATCATCCGCGGGATGACGTTTGAGGCGAGGATGAAGTCGGCCCCGGCGGTGTGAACGACCTCGGCGGGCACGTTCGCCGAGACGCCGCCGTCCACAAGGCGCCGCCCCGCGTACTCAAAGCTAGAGAAGATCCCCGGGAAGCCTGAGCTGGCGCGCACGGCGTCGGCGAGGGTGCCGACCGGCAGCACGAACGACGACGCCGTTCGCACGTCCGAGGCCACGGCGAGGAGCGGGATCTCTGTCGAGAGCTGGTGTTTGGGCCCAAAGAGCTGGTCGATGAGCAGGCCGATGGGCACCGTAGACACCGTGCAGCCCATGGCCATCGGCATCATCACCCGGCTGTACCGCTCCAGGCGGTCGAGGCCCGCGGGCCCCGCGGCCACCCACGCCGCGCCGACGACGGCGCCGAAGCTCGTGCCCGAGACGTAGTCGATGGGGATCTCGCTCTCGTGAAGCGCGCGCAACAGCCCGAGGTGGGCAAAACCCCAGGCCCCGCCGCCGCCCAAGGCCAGGCCGACGGCTTTGCCGGTCAACATCCGGGCGAGGCGGTTGCAGGCGCGCCCGAAGGGGGTCTCCTCCATGCCGAGCTGGCGCACGATGCGGCTGCCCGCGAAGACCTCCTCGACGGCCTTGTCGAAAGGAATCCGCACCGACTGCTCTAGGGCCTCGTGGGAGTCGGGGCCTTGGGGGCGACGGCCGGGCACGGTGCGCTCGGCGGGGATGCCCCCGGCGGGCTGGCGCAGCGCGTGGATGAGCCGCTGGTGCTGCGCGAGGGTCACCTTGATGTGGGTGTCGCCTTGCTCATAGAGGTGGACCACGGTGAGGATGCGGTCGAGCAGGGGCTGATCGGGCACTGAGGTCTTGGAGACGGTCACCAAGACGTGCTCGTGCTGGCGCTGCAGCTCGCTGCAGAGATCCGCGGCGCCGCCACGGTCCACAGGCCAGTAGATCGTGGGGAGATCGCCGGGGAGGTCGGCGCTCCTGGCGCGAACGCCGCCGTACCACCCCTCAGCGATCGTCGCCCGCAGGCGTAAGGCCGTGCGCTCGCCGTCCAGATCGAGCACCGCAACGCTCGCCCCGCGCTCGTCCAGCGCGATCGCCGTGCCCAAGGACAGCGCCGTGGCGCCCAGGTTGGTGACCGTGGTGTGGATGAGGTGGGCGCGGCCGCGTTTGCCGTCTTGGGGGGCGGGCACCACCGCCGCCGTGGTCGCCCTCAGGCGCACATGCAGGTGCGCCACGGCCGCCCAAGGCAGGATGAGCAGCCGGCCCGAGGTGGCGGCCTCGATCAGATAGGGCTGAACCGGCGGCTGCTCGTCCTCAAAGCTCTGCGCGCCCAAGAGCGTGCCCGACGGGATGAGCTGGCCGAGGCGGCTGTTGGGCACCGCGCGGGCCGAGGCGACGCTGTGAGAGAGCCGGGCGGTGCCTCGAAGCATGATGATGAGGGACTTGTTGCGTTTGCCCGCCTCCAGGAGCACCTCGCCGGGGAGGCAGTCCCGCACATGCCCACACTGGAGGAGCTGCTCACGCCACGCCGCGGGCAGGGCGCGCAGGCTCGGCTCTTGGCGCAGGAGCTCGTCGAACACGTCGATCCGGTGCTCTAGATCGGCCAACGATCCCAGAAGATCCCGGATCTGCCAGGCGTCTTGCAGGCCGAGCAGCTCGTCGATGTCGATGCGCAGAAGCTCGACGGGGGTGATCGCGACCACCCGAGGATCCCGATCGCGGGTGAGGGCCCCGGCGCCAAAAACACGCCCCGCGGTGCCCCGGCGCGGGTTGACACGCAGCGTGTCCTCGACCTCGACCTCCCCGCGCAGCAAGAGCGCGAGGCTGCGCCCGTTGAGCAGCGGGGTGCGCGCGGCGTGCTGCTCACGTCGGGCGAGGCGCAGCACGCGGTCTTGCTCACTTGGGTCGAGGCGCGTCAAAAAGGTCGCCTCACGGATCCAGCGCTCGTCGGGGCTCAGCTCGATCATGAGGCCACCACCTGCTCTGCGCCGTTCTTCATAGCAGGAGAGTTTGACGGGAGCGCGGGCTTAGGTCAAGGTTTGCCCCACCGCGCCGGAGTTTCTGGGATGAGGCCAACGCTCAAGCTGCTCCCTCTTGGCCTGCTCCTGGCCTGCGCCGACGAGCCGCCCCCCGGCGACCCTTGCCTTCCTGGCGAGGCGCCGACCTTACGGTTGGGCACGGGAGAGCTGGCGTATGAGGCGCTGCCCGAGCAGGGCGCGAGCCTAGAGATCATCCACGGCCCCCAAGGCGGCGTGCATGTGCTCATCGGCCTCGCCGCCGCCTACGCCGACGCCTCGGATCTGTGGACGGCCCACCTCACCGGGCGGATCGACGGCGCGGTGGCCGCCGAGGCCTTCCCTTATCTGGAGGCGCGGTGCAACGGCGCCGCCGGGGAGCTACAGACCTGGGGCACCCTCCTCGTGTGGGAGCTCAGCCCCGAGGCCCTCGACGGCGCCACCGCCGAGATTGACGCCGAGGTGACCGACGCCGCCGGGACCGCCCTCACCGCCTCCCTCACCGCCTCCCTCTTCGACCCGACGCTGGAGTAAGAGCCTCATGCGCACCCCTTCACCGCCCTGATCCTCTTCTTCACGATCGCCCCCCTCATGGGATGCAAAGACGCCCCCGGCGACGACTCCGCCGCCGTCGAGGTGGACTGCTCCACGCGGCCCTTGACCCTGCCCAGCGCCCGCGGCGAGGTCGGCGGCGCCTGGGACGCCGTGAACGGGCGCTTGGTGCTCTTCGGCGGAGATCAGGGGGTGCCCGTCAACTGCGCCTCCCAGACCGAGTTTGTCGCCGAGACCTGGGCCTTCCACCCCGACTGCGACAACTTCGCGCCCATCGTCGCTGAAGGCCCCAGCGCCCGGGGGCGCGGCGCCGTGCCGGAGACGGCACCCACCTCTACGCCCACGGCGGCCGCTTCCGCGACGGCACCAGCGGCACCTACACCCTCCACGACGACCTCTGGGCGCTGGACTACGCCACCGACACCTGGACTCTGCTCGCGGAGTCCGGCCCGGGCAAACGCACCAATCACGTCATGGTCGCCGCCCGCGGCCAGCTCTTTCTGTACGGCGGCAACAGCTCCACCAACGGCGCGAGCTTCACCCCGCTCTCGGACTTGTGGAGCTTCGACCTCACCAACAAGACCTGGACCCTCTTGCAAGAGGACGCGGGCCCCGGCGAGCGCCTGTTCCACTCCGCGGCCATCTCCCCCGACGAGCGCACGCTCTACGTCTACGGCGGCGGCGACGAGCGCGCCTTCACCGGCCCCTTCTTCGGCGATCTCTGGGCCCTGGACCTCGACAGCATGACCTGGACCGAGCTGAGCGACGGCCGTGAAGACGAGGCCCCCGCCGCCCGCATCTGGGCCGGCCTGCACGGCCTCGACGGCCAGGTGCTCCTCTGGGCGGGCCACGACGACGGCAAGCTCGGCAACACGAACGAGCTGTGGACCTTCGATCTTGGCGCCGGGGCCTGGACGGCGGTGACGATGGGCGACACCCTCAACAGCGGCGCGAACGGCTTCTGCGACTTCCCCGCCGACTTCGTGACCCCGGATCTGGACGCCCCTGAGCGCCGCAACGCCATGGTGAGCGCGCTAGACGGCGACGGCAAGCTGTGGACCTTCGGCGGCAAGACCGACTGCGGCATCATCAACGACGTGTGGAGCCTTGAGCTGGGCTCGTTGGCGTGGACGAGCCGGTCCAAAGCCACCACCGGCGAGATCTGCCAGCGCGCCTTCGCCGAGTGTGAGACGCTCTGCTACTGATCGTTGAACTCGTTCAGTGAACGCGTTTAGCGAAGGAGCTGACCGAGGGCGTTGATCAGCCGCTCGAGGTCAGCGTCCTCGACATACGCCTGGGCCGAGACCCGCAGCCAGAGCGCGCCGTCGAGGAAGCTCACGGGCACCTCGACGCCAAACTCATCAAAGAGCCGGTCGTGGAGCGCCAAGGCCCTGGCGAAGGACGGCTCACCAAAGGCCGCGGGGAGCACGATCGCCGCCATGGCGCCGACCATGGCCTCTTCGCAGGCGGCCACGGCGCCGGGCACGGCCTCGACGAGCCGCTGGCGAAAACGCCGCGCCTGGGCTTGGTTGGCCGCCATGAGCGCCTCCCCGCCCAAGCTTCGCCAGAACGTGAGCCCCGCCGGGGCCGCGAGCCAGGCGCTCACGTCCCGGGTGCCGGTGAAGTCAAACTCGGCGGCGAGGCCTTGGCGGTAGCCGTGGCTGATCACCGTGGGGTGAAGCTCGGCGCGCTGGTCGGGGGCGACGGCCAGAAACGCCGCGCCTTTGGGGGCGAACAGCCACTTGTGCAGGTTGCCGACGACCCAGTCCGCGCCGAGCTCGCGGACGTTGAGCCGCGCCTGGCCCGGCGTGTGCGCCGCGTCCACGAGCACCCGCGCGCCCGTGGCCTTCGCCCGGCGCACCAAGGCGTCGATGGGCAGCACCACGCCCGCGGCGGAGACGATGTGGTCAACCACCACGAGGCTCGGCTTGTGGCGGGCCAAGGCGGCGTCAAACGCGCTCAGAACGCCGATCTCGGTGAGCGGGGCCCGGGGCAGGTTCACATGAACGACGCGCCAGCCGCCGCGGCCGCCGTGGTGGTGCAGGCTCTGGGCCACGGCGTTGTAGACGTGGGAGAGGCAGAGCACGACGGCGTCCCGGGGCAGGCGCACCGAGGCCAAGACCGCGTTCACCCCGGTGGTGGCGTTGTCGACGAAGACGAGGCCCTCGGGATCGGCGCCGACGAACGCCGCGATCTCCGCCGCCGCAGCGCGCACGAGCCCCGGCAGCTCCCGCACAAAAAACCGCACGGGCTCCGCCTCAAGCTGGTCCTGAAACCTGCGCTGGGCGGCCATCACGGACCGCGGCGTCGCGCCGAACGAGCCGTGGTTCAGAAAACACACGTCCTCGTCCAGGGACCACAACGCGCGAGGGGCCAAGGCGCTCATTTGGCCAACGCCGGCTCAGCCAAGGCCGAGTCCGCCACAGGAGCCTCAGCCTCGTGCTCGCCGAACATGCGCCGCCCGAGGTCTACACCGCGGATGGGGCGGTTGATGATCCCGTTGACCACGGCCCCCGAGGCCATGAGGCCAAAGAGGCTGGGCATGAAGCTCACCGTGCCCTGCACGACGTTGCGGTCGTCGCAGGAGTGCATGCCGTTGTCGCCGCTGGGGCAGACGCAGTGGAAGGCGTCGGCGACGTCTTGGTCGAGCACCACCGGGGGCTCATCGGACCACACCGCGAGGATGTTGTGGATGTCTACGCCTCGGCGGCGCAGCTCCTTGCGGATCACCTTGGCGAAGGGATCGACGCGGGTGTGCGCCAGCTCCGAGAGCTGCACGCGGGTGGGGTCGAGCTTGCTGCCCGCGCCCATCGCCGCGACGACGGGCAGGCCCCGGCGGCTCACGGTCTCGAGCAGGTGCAGCTTCGCGGTGACGTTGTCGATGCAGTCGATCACCCAGTCCCAGCCCGGCGCGAGCAGGGCCTCGGACGTCTCCGCCGAGAAGAAGGTGGCGTTGTCGATGATCTCCGCCTTGGGGTTGATCAGGCGGCAGCGCTCAGCCATGAGCCCCGACTTGGGCAGGCCCACGGTGCGCCGGAAGGCGTGGAGCTGGCGGTTGAGGTTCGTGATGCACACGTCGTCGAAGTCGACGAGGCCGATGCGGCCCACCCCGGCCCGGGCGATGGCCTCGGCGGCGAAGGAGCCCACGCCCCCCAAGCCGACGATGAGCACGCTTGAGCGCTGAAGCCGAGCCCAACCTTTGCGGCCGACGAGCAGCTCAGTGCGATGAAACGGGTGCATACGCGCCTCTCCTCAGGTCGAGACCTTGTTTGGGCGGCAAATCCCTACCCCATCCGCATCAGGGCGTCACCCCATGAGCACGAGGCGCGCGGTGAGGCTCACCAGCAGGCCGCGGGCGAGCAGGCGGGGCGGGTAAGCGGCCCGGGGGCCGGGCAGAACCCCAAGATCGACGATCTCCAGGGCCAGGCGGCCGCTCGGCGGCGCGGGCGGCGCGGGCCAGGCCGTCTCGGCGAGGGGCTGATCAACATCCCCCGGCGGGCTCACCCCGGGGGTCACGAAGGCGAGGTGCCACCAGGGCGTGAGCCGGGCCAGCTCCGTGTCCATGCCTTCGTGGGTGAAGAAGCTCGGCAGGCGCGCGGCGACCTCCCCGCCCAAGGCCCCGCCCACAGAGACCACCGCCCGGGCGCGGTCGCGCAGGCTGGCGTCAGCGCCTAAGGCCGCGACGATCCGCGCGGCGCCTTCGCCAACCCCGATGAAGACCAGGCGATCCGCGGGCTCCGAGATCAAGGGCGCGAGGGCGTCACACAAGGGGTCGATCGCCAGCAGGTCGAAGCGCGCGGCCCGACCCTCGCCCAAGACCTCGGAGAGCTCGTTGACCAGGCCTTCGCTCAGCGGGTCTTCAGCGGGCCCGACGACCACCCAGCGCGTCAGCGTGTTGCGGCGGCGCAGGGCGGCGGTCACCGGCTCACCCCAGGCCGCCAAGGCGTCCCAGTCTGCGCCGACGCCGAGCATTCCGGTCAGATCCCAGTCGGGCCCGAGCGACATCGGATCCTCATAGAGCGCCTCGTCCGCCCCGCGCCCGAAGATCACCGCGAGGCGATCCTCGGCGCTGGGCGTCTGGATCAGCTCCTCAACCAGCGCGCGCTCGTTGGGCAGCGCCGGCGCGACGATCGGGCTTGAGGCGGGATCCTCCAGGCGCGCGGCGAGGGCGCGGGCGGCGGGGTTGAAATAAACGCGCTGGCGGCCCGCGGCGAGCCACGCGGCGTCATCGCCACCGCTCGCCTGAACCTCCCCTCGAAGCTGGGTAATCAGCGTGGTCTTAAACAGGCGCTCCCAGTCCAGCGCCACGGCGCTCGGCAGCGTGAGCCAGCCCGCGTACAGCGCGAGGCCCGCGCTGGTGATCCACAGGCCAAGATCCAACGTGCTCATTTTGATCTCCGAAGCATCATCCTGACCACCTTGCGCGCTGCGAGTGTTGACAAGTCAGTCTAGCCCTTGTAATCATGCCGCGACGGCTTCCTATCAGAAGACCGCCAACCCGATCCTCATGCTGTCATGGGTTCGGGTACCCACCGCAAGAGCTCGAGAGGACGCTACCATGAACACCAAACTGATCGCCCTGTCCGTTATCGCTGGTCTCTCCTTCACCGCCTGTGGCGACAAGGACACCGAGAACGCCGAGAACGCTGAGAACGCCTGCAACGCTTGCAACGCCTGCAACGCCTGCAACGCTTGCGGCGCCGCCTGATCCTTCGGGTCAGTCCAAACGTCGCCCTCGATCGGTCTCCGATCGGGGGCGCGTCTTCTCTGGGGGTGCCGATCCCGGCGCTCCAGCTCGGGGATCGTGGCCAACGCCCGCCTCACGCGGCCTGTCGCTCCCCACGTTAATGGTGCGACATGGAACGGATCCTCAACGGTTTTCTCTGGGCCCTGCTCATCGGCGTGGGCGGTCTATTGGCGTACGACGTCGCCAAAGACAAGCTCTTGCCCCAGCCCTTTGAGCAGCCGAAGACCCACGCCGCCGCACTGCTGAAGATCGCCGAGACCGCGCCCGAGGCCCGAGAGCCCTGGATCGTCGAGCACTTCAAGCAGCTCCCTCTGCCCGCCCAAGGCCCCGCGCCTGAAGGCTGGAGCGAGCTCGAGACCTCGCTCAACCCCGAGTCCTGCGGGGCCTGCCACCCCAAACAGCTCGCCGAGTGGAAGACGAGCTGGCACGCGGGCGCCATGGGCCCCGGCGTCACCGGCCAGCTCATCGACTGGGCCGACAAGCCCGGCCTCAAGCGCCAGTGCCTCTCGTGCCACGCGCCGCTCGACGAGCAGCAGGCCGTGAACGAGGACGGCAGCGCCAACCCCAACCACCAGGACGGCCTCGCCGCCTCCGCCGTGGGCTGCGGAAGCTGCCACATCCGCCAGCACACCCGCTCCGGCCCGCCCAAAGACGTCGCGCCAAACCCCGCGGGCCCCCACGGCGGCTACGAGGCGAAGGCGGAGTTCAAGAGCGCCCAGATGTGTGAGAGCTGCCACGACTTTAAGGACGGCCAGAAGTCTTTAGAGGGCAAGCTTTTGCAAGAGACCTGGGACGAGTGGCGCCGCACCCGCTTCGCCGCTGAGGGCGTGACCTGCCAGTCTTGCCACATGCCTGAGGGCCAACACACCTTCAAGGGTGTGCACGATCCCGAGATGGTGCGCTCGGCGTTTCTGGCCACCACCAAGCTCGTGAACCCCGGCGAGGGCCTCTTGGAGCCCCTGCTCGTTGAGCTCACGATCACCAACGTCGGCGCCGGGCACCGCTTCCCCACCTACACCACGCCCCAGGTCACCCTCATCATCGAGCAGGTGAACGCCGCGGGTGAGGTGATCGAGGGCACACGCCAAGAGGGCGCCGTGGCGCGCTATGTGAAGCCCGATCTCTCCACCGAGATCTACGACACGCGCCTGCTCCCCGATCAGAGCTTCACGCTGAGCTACACCGCCCGCCGCGACGGCGACGCCGTAGGGCTCAACGCCCGGGTGGAGGTCTGGCCCGATGAGGCGTACCGGCGGTTCTACGAGATCAAGCTGCGGAAACCCGAGAATCACCCCTTGGGAGAGGCGGAGCTGCGTGAGGCGCTCCAGGCCAGCATCGACAGCCGCTTCGTCGCTTGGGAGCAGCAGATCCCTCTGGAAGGTACATGAAGGTCGCCCTTGACGTGCTCGCGCGGCACTACGACGCCATCGCGCCCACTTACGACGCTGGCGGGGTCGAGCACAACGAGACGATGTGGCGGCACACGTCCACCAACGTCGTGTGTAACGACGCCGACATCGACCACGACGACGTCGTGCTCGACCTGGGCTGCGGCACGGGCAACGTCGCCCGCACCTTGGCGCCCCATGTTCGGCGGGTGGTCGGCGTAGACTGCTCGGCGCGGATGTTGGACCGGGCGCGGCTCGGCGCGCCAAAAAACTGCGAGTGGGTCTGGGGTGATCTGCGGCAGCCGCCGAAGGTCGAGGGCCTCACGCTCATCACCGCGAACTACGTCCTGCACCACATGGATCGGGAGGAGCTCCGCACGATCTGGCGCTGGGCCCAGCGCACCTTGCCCCCGGGCGGCAAGCTCGTGCTCGGCGACCTCTTCTACAGCGTGCCCCCGGATCAGGTCGAGGGCATCGACGGCTGGTTGGACCCGGCCTTGGGTGAGTACCACTCGGCTTGGGAGCTGATGAAAGAGCTTGAGGAGCACGGCTTTCAGGCGGTGCTCAAGGTGCTGCACCCGGTCATCGGGAACCTCACCGCCATGCGCCTCTGAAGGCGCGGGGGAGGTCGTATCGCCCCGCTCACGATCCCCCCGCTGCGGCTCGTGGCGGCGATCCTGCTCTTCGGGGCGCTGGGGCTCACGAGCGCCCGGGAGATGGGCCTCGTGGGGGAGGTCGCCATCGGCTGGGGCCTCGGTCATCCGCCGCCGGTCGTCGTCGATTGGGCTGGCCCCATCGGCGCCGACGGCACCAGGCTGGGGCCCTTGGCCAGCGCCCAGGTTCGCCCGGTGGAGCGCGTTCTGCCGCTCGGTTTGAGTCTGCCCATCGCCGTGAACCACTACACCGGGGGCTTGCCCGACTGGCCCGCGCGGCTCTTGTTTGTGCTCACCGGGTCGTTGGCCGCGGTGAGCGCGCTGCACCTCGCCCTGGGCGCCGTGTTCATCAGCCTCACCCACCGTTTTTTGCGCTTTCATGGCAGCTCCGAGGCCGCGCCCTTGGCGGCGATGCTCTTGGCCACGGACTGGGCCTTCGTGTTTTACCGCCGGGCCTTGGGCGGCACGGAGCTGGTGCTGCTCGCCGCGGGCCTCTTGTGCCTGTGGTCGTTCTGGAGCCGCCGCTGGTCGGGCGGCCGGCACGGCACCGTCGCCTTCGCCGTGGGCGTCGGGCTTGGGCTCATGGCCAAGGCCACCTTCGTCGCGACGCTCTGCGCGTTGGGGGTGGCGATCTTGCTCACCCGCAGAGATCGCCCAGCGCGTCTGCCGCCGGATCCGCCGCGCTGGGGGCTCCTCGTCGCGCTGCCCGCGCTGCTCACCGCGCCCTTGTGGCTCACGGCGATTCACCACCAGCTCGCGCCGATCCCTGGGCCCCACGTCGTCTCCCACGACATGCTCGGGCTCCAGCTCGATCGGGCGGTTGACGGCCTTCAAGCCTTACTCTCCGGTGAGCGTGGCCCCAGCCGGGAGACGCCGTCTACCCTCGGCTGGTTCTTGTTGAGCCCCCTGCCCTTCTTTGAGTCGGCGTATGACGCCACGCCTACGCCGGTGAGCCCGGTGTGGCGGCTCATCGGCTGGGGCTTTGTGCTCGGGGGCACGGCCTGGGAGTGGCTCAGCCGGTCCAACTCACCGTCGGGGGCGTTGTTGCGGTTTATGAGCGTCTACGCGCCCTTGCAGCTCGGGGCGCTGTGGCTCGCCAACCGCGACCTGCACCACCTCGCCCAGGCCGGGCCGAGCGTGATCATCTGGGCGGCCCTGGCCCTTGACCGCCTCGCGGGGCTTCGTGGCGCGCCGAGATCCGTCACGCGTACGCTGTGGAGCCTCGTCTTGGCGGCGCCGATGATGGTCGGCGGGGTGCTCGCCTTGCGCGGGACCGATGAGACGCTGCGCAGCGGGAAGGCCCCGCACCTGACCACTTCAGGCCAGGCCGAGCTCATCACCTTCCTTCGCGCCGCCCCGCCGTGCACGATCACCACCGCCGATTACGAGCTCTACGGCCTGCTCGACCTGCTCGCCCCCGAGCGCGCCCTTCGCCACGCCTGGGGCGACGTCTCCCGCAGGTTTGAGGCCCGGGATGAGGCCCTGGCGGACCTGCTGCGGGGCAGCGCCGGGGCCTGTGTGCTCATCGTGCGGCCCTCAGCGCCGATGATCTACAACCTCTGGCCCACGCCCAAGGCCATTGGTGAAGCCGCAAAGTCTCAGGGCCTCAGCGTGACCTCCCTCGGCGAGCTGCGTGACGCCCGGGGCGCCTGGGCTTGGCTCTACGCCGTCGATGAAGGGGCGGTCAACGAAGGCGCAGCGGCAGCCCCGCCACGGTCATCACCACCTGATCCATGAGCGGGGCGAGGGCCTGGGACGTCCAGCCCGACCAGTCCTGAAACCGCCGGGCGAGGCGGTTCATCGGCACGATGCCCAAGCCGACCTCGTTGGTGACGAAGATGACGTGGCCCTCGGCGGCGGCGACGGCGGCGACCAAGACGTCGAGCTGGGGGCGAAGGTCGGCGTCTTCACCGTGGAGCATGAGCAGGTTCGTGATCCACAAGGTCAAGCAGTCCACGAGCACAAGCTCTGCGTGTTGCACGATCGGCGCGATGTGCAGCGGCTCCTCCACCGTCACCCAGCCCTCGCCACGATCCGCCTGGTGGCGGCGGATCCGGTCGGCCATCTCGTCATCGAGGGGCTCGGCCGTGGCGAGGTAGGTGCGGCGAGGGCCCAGAGACTCGGCGAGGGCCTGGGCGTAGCGTGACTTCCCGCTGCGCGCGCCGCCGGTGATGAGGGCCTTCATCGGTCTTGACCCCGCTCAGAGCACGTCGCGGCGGCGCGACGAGGGCAGGATGTTCATCGCCTCGCGGTACTTGGCGACGGTGCGCCGGGCACACGACACCCCCCGCGCCTTGAGCAGGTGGGCGAGCTGCTCGTCCGAGAGCGGGCTCTCGGGATCCTCTTTGGCGATGAGCTCCTTGATGTGGTGTTTCACCGCCGCCGAGGCCACGTCTTCGCCGGTCTTGCTCGTGCTGGAGACGCCTGACGAGAAGAAGTACTTGAGCTCACGCACGCCTTGGGGGCACTGCATGTATTTGCCCGAGGTGACCCGAGAGACCGTGGACTCGTGCACCTCGATCTCTTCAGCGACGTCTTTGAGCACCATCGGCCGCAGAAACGCCTCGCCCTTCTCGAAGTACTCCTTCTGGCGATCGACGATGGAGTGAACGACCTTGTAGATCGTCGACTGGCGCCGATAGATGCTGTTGAGCAGAAACTCTGCGCTCTCTAGCTTCGCTTTGAGGTAACGGCGCTCCTCTTTGGTGGCCGTGTCGTCGAGAGCTTCTTGTACAGGGGCGAGATGCGCAGCTTGGGCATCCCGTCCTCGTTCAGGGTGATCTTCCACTCGCCGTTGAGCTTCTCGACGGTGATGTCGGCGGTGATGAACTGCGGATCCGCGTCGCTGTAGCCGCTGCCCGGGCGCGGCGTGAACTCGTCGCGGAGCATGCGGTGGTACTCGATGACGTCCTCGACGTCCATGTCCATCTGCCGGGCGATCTCGTTGTAGTTGCGCTTCTCGAAGCCTTTGAGGTGCTTCTTGATCAGCGTCTCAAAGAAGGGATCCTCGGGGTACTTCTCTCGCGCCTGGTACACCAAACAATGCACCAGGTCGTTCGCGCCGCAGCCGATGGGGTCGAGGCCCATGACGACGAGCTGGCCCCCTTCAGCGTCGTCCATGTCGACGTCGGCGGCCGCCGCCACCTCCGCCAGAGGCATGGCGAGGTAACCGTTGGGGTCGAGGTTGTTGATGATGATCTCGGCGGCGACGGCCTCCCCATCCGTGCAGCTCTCCAGGCGAAGCTGGTCGTGGAGGTGCTGGTAGAGGCTCGGCGAGGTGGAGTGTGTGGCCTCAAACGAGGGCAGATCCTCGTCGCGGCCGCCCCCGCCGCCGCTCTGGTTCCAGCCCTTAAACGCGAAGTGCTCTTGGAGCAGCTTCTCCCAGAAGCCGAGGTCGTTGGGGTCGGCCCCGGCGGCGAGGTTGCCTTGCTCGGCGGCGTCTTTTTGAAGGGACTGGGCCCGCTCGTTGAGCTTCTGGAGACCGTCGCTCATCTCGTCGTCGACGTACACGTCGCCTTCGAGCATGACGTTCTCGGTCATCTCCTCCTGGACCTGCTCCACGAGCTCAAGGCGGCTCAACTGCAGGAGCTTGATCGCCTGCTTGAGCTGGGGCGTGAGGCTGAGCTGTTGGCGAAGCCCAAGCTCGGGCTTCATCTCAAGACCCATAGGTTCCTTCTCTTCCGGTCAGGAGCGAATCTTGGCACGGATGTTGAATGGAGTACAAGCCCCCTCCTCCATCCATTGTCTGAGGCGCCAAGAACCGCACGACGAAGCTCAGAAATCGTCGCCGAGCCAGCGCGCGCGCGCCCGAGGATCCGCCGCGACCTCCTCCACGGGGCCGCGCGTCACGACCCGGCCTTGGTCGAGGAGCACCACCTCATCACAGGCCGAGAGCGCCTCACGCGCGGCGTGGTCGGTCAACAACACGCCGAGGCCTTGGGCGGCGAGGCCCCGAAATCGCCGCACGAGGGCGTGGGTGGCGACGGGATCCACCCCAGCGAAGGGCTCATCGAGCAGCAACACCCGCGGCTGGGTGGCCAAGCAGCGCGCGATGGCGAGGCGGCGGCGCTCTCCGCCCGAGAGCCCGGCGGCCTGGGCCTGGGCGAAGGGGGTCAGCCCGGCGTCCTCCAAGAGCCTGTCGGCCTCCGCCGCCGGGGCGCCACGGGCCTCTAGCGGGATCAGGAGCTGCTGGCGCACGGTGAGCCCGGTGAACAGCGCCGATCCTTGCGGCAAGTAGCCGAGCCCGCGGCGCACCCGCTCATGCAGCGGCCCGGTGAGCGCCGCGCCGTCGAGGAAGATCTCCCCGGCGTCCTGCGCCGTGAGGCCCACGATGAGCCGAAACGTCGTCGTCTTCCCCGCGCCGTTGGGCCCGAGCAGGCCCACGACCCGCCCCGGGGGCACCTCAAACGACACGTCGTCCACCACGGCCCGCCCGCCGAGGCGTTTGGTCAGGCCCCGCACGACGAGGCCCGGCGTCGCGCCGCTCATTTGGGGCTCGGATCGGGGAGCACCAGCTCGCAGCCTTCACACTCGAGGCGCTCGTCGTCCAAAAACAGCACCACACGCTCACCGCGCAGGGCGTGCTGACCGTCGGTCACCGTGGGGGCGCCGGTGAGCGTGAGCTGGCCGGTGAGCAGGTTGAGCGCCCCTTCAGCGCCGCTCGCCCGCCACGGCGGACGCCGAAGCTCGACGCCCCCCGTGGCCACCGCGCGCTCCATCTTGCCCGAGTCGCCGTAGGTCAGCGTGAGCGAGGCGCAGCGAAGCTCAAAGTCGCCGCGGTTGACGAGCACGTCGCCCTCAAACGTCGCGGCGCGGGTCTTGAGATCCCACGCGCTCTTCGCCGCCGAGACCCGCAGCGGCCGCGCGCCCTCGACCTCAAAGGCCACGTCTTCAGCGGCCAAGGCGCCCTCATCGTCCAGACGCGCCCGCGCCGCGACGGCCTCGCCGAGGCCCGGGGACATCGCCCGCACGTCCTCCAGGGCGATCGTGACCGGCGGCGGCTCGGCGGCTTGGGCGGCGCTGGGCTCGGCGACGCCCGCCCCACGCCCACAGGCGCAGAGCGCCAGCGTCAGCGCCAGCCCCCGCCCGTTCACGCGCTCGCCACGCCCGCGAGGATCTCGTCCGTCGTGCCCGGCTCCAGGCGCGAGTCCAACCCGGCCTCGTTCACCCGGGCGCGCTCTTGGCGGACCTTGTGTTTCATCGCCGCGTGCACGAAGGCCGAGAACAGCGGGTGCGGCGTGAGCGGCCGCGACTTGAACTCGGGGTGGAACTGGCAGGCGATGAAGTAGGGGTGCGACGGCAGCTCCACCATCTCGATGAGCTGGCCATCGGCGAGGTGCCCGAGAGCACAAGACCGCCCTGGCGCAGCGCGGCGTGGTGAACCGGGCTCACCTCGTAGCGGTGGCGGTGGCGCTCGGAGATCTCCGTCTGCCCGTACACCCGCTGGGCGAGGGTGCCCGGCTGAATCACACAAGGCATCGCCCCCAGGCGCATCGTGCCGCCTTTGTCGGTCACCTGACGCTGACCGTCCATGAGGTCGATGACCAGGTTCTCGGAGACGTTTGAGAACTCGCGGGAGTTGGCGTCGGCGAGGCCCAGCACGCTCCTCGCGTACTCGATCACCGCGACCTGCATGCCCAGGCAGATGCCGAAGAACGGGACGTTGTGCTCACGCGCGTAACGAACCGCGGCGATCTTGCCCTCGATGCCCCGATCGCCGAAGCCGCCGGGCACGAGGATCGCGTCGTACTCCTTGAGCGTCCGGCCCGGATCGTTGAGGTCGAGCTCTTCAGAGTCGATGTGGTTCAGCTCCACCCCGCAGGCATGCGCGACGCCGCCATGGGCGAGGGCCTCGTTCAGCGACTTGTAGGTGTCGCTGAGGTGGACATACTTGCCGACGATGCCGATGCGCACGCGGTGGGTGGGGCGCTCCATGCGGTTGCACAGATCACGCCAGCCCTCCAGGTTGGGGACCGCGGCCCACATGCCGAGCTTCATCAAGATGCGCTCGTCGAGCTTCTCCTCATGCAGCCACAAGATGAGCTTGTAGATGTTGTTGAGATCCGGCGCGGAGATCACGCTCTCGGCGCCGACGTTGCAGAACAGCGCGATCTTGTTGCGCATGTCCACGGGCACATCACGCTCGGCGCGGCACAAGAGGATGTCGGCCTGAATGCCGACGCTCAGGAGCTCTTTCACCGAGTGCTGGGTGGGCTTCGACTTGAGCTCCCCCGAGGTCTTGATGTAGGGCACGAGGGTGACGTGTAAAAACAGCACGTTCTCCGTCCCGGCGTCGATGCGGAACTGCCGGATCGCCTCCAGAAACGGCAACGACTCGATGTCGCCGACGGTGCCGCCGACCTCGACGATGCACAGGTCGGCGTCTTCAGAGGCCTCCCAGATCTTCCGCTTGATCTCGTCGGTGATGTGGGGGATCACCTGCACCGTGCGCCCGAGGTACTCGCCGCGCCGCTCACGCTCAATCACCGCCTGGTAGATGCGGCCCGTCGTGAAGTTGTTGCGCTGGGAGGTGGGGTTTCCCGTGAAGCGCTCATAGTGGCCCAGGTCGAGGTCGGTCTCGGCGCCGTCGTCGGTGACGAAGACCTCGCCGTGCTGGTACGGGCTCATCGTCCCGGGATCGACGTTGATGTAGGGATCCATCTTGACGTTTGTGGTGCGGATCCCCCGGGCCTTGAGCAAGGCGCCGATGGCCGAGGCCGACACGCCTTTGCCGAGCGAGGAGAGCACGCCGCCGGTGACGAAGATGAACTTCTTACGCATTGAGTGGCTTCCTTCGAGGGGGTGCGTGGCCTAAGCCAGAGATGGCGTGTTGAACAGGGCGCGGACTCGCTCCAGATCCTCGGGGGTGTCGACGGACGGGCCAGCGGCGCCGACCAACACCACACGGACACGCTCACCGTGCTCTAAGAGGCGGAGCTGCTCCAGGCGCTCGGCGCGCTCCAGAGGGCCGGGCGACCAGGCGCAGAAGCGACCCAAGGCCTCGCGGCGGTAGGCGTAGATCCCGAGGTGGCGCAGCGCGGGGCCCGAGGAGGGGATCAAGGAGCGAGAGAAGTACAAGGCGTCGCCGCGCTGATCGAGGACGACCTTCACGACGGACGGTGTGTGTTGATCGGCCTCGGCGAGCGCCGTGGCCGCCGTGGTGACCTGCACCGCTGGGTCCAGAAACGGCGTGAGCACCGCCTCGACCACCGCTGGGTCCAAGAGCGGCTCATCTCCTTGTACGTTGACGACGATGGCCGCCTCACGCCCAGAGATGGCCTCCCACACACGATCGCTGCCGCTCTGATGGTCGGGGCTCGTCATCACGACCTCACCGCCGAAGCCCCGCACGACCGAGGCGATGCGCTCATCGTCAGTGGCCACAAGCACAACGTCCACCCCGGAGACCTTTTGGGCCCGAAGGTGGACGTGGTGGATCATCGGGAGACCGGCGATCTCCGCGAGCGCTTTGCCGGGGAGGCGAACGCTCGCGTAGCGTGAAGGGATGACGATGACCACAGGGGAGGCCATCGTCAGGCCGACTAACGCTTGGAGAACTGGAAGCGCTTACGCGCGCCAGAGCGGCCGTACTTCTTGCGCTCGACGGTGCGGGAGTCGCGGGTGAGGAACCCGGCCCGCTTCAAGGCGCCGCGGTTGCCGGGGTTGGCCTCGCAGAGCGCGCGGGCGAGACCCTGACGGATCGCGCCAGCTTGCCCGGCCTTGCCACCGCCACGAACCGTCACGAAGAGGTCGTAGGTGCCGGTGCTGTCGGTGAGCTCTAAGGGCTGACGGAGGACCATCTTGAGCGTCTCACGCTCGAAGTAGGTCTCGACATCCCGCTGGTTGACGGTGATGCGACCGGAGCCGGGACGCAAGAAGATGCGCGCGGTGGCCTCTTTACGACGGCCGGTGGCGTACCACTGGGGAGAGCTGGCCATAAACGAAAGCCTCGATCGATCAGACGGTGGCGGGGAAGGTCTGGGGGTTCTGGGCGACGTGGGGGTGCGTCTCGCCCGCGTAGACCTTGAGCTTGTCGAGCATCGCGCGGCCAAGGCGGTTCTTGGGGAGCATCCCCTTCACCGCCTCGCGCACCAGACGATCGGGATCGCTGGCCCGGAGGTTCTTGGCGTTGACCTCCTTGAGATGACCCCAGTAGCCCGTGAACTGGTAGTAGTTCTTCTGCTCGAGCTTACGCCCGGTGAAGGCCACCTTGTCGGCGTTGACGACGATGACGTAGTCGCCAGTGTCGATGTGGGGGGTGTAGATGGTCTTGTGTTTGCCACGCAGGACCGTAGCGATGCGAGACGCCATGCGCCCCAACACCAAGTCGCGAGCGTCGATGACGTACCAGCGATGCTCGACGTCAGCGGGCTTGGCGGAATCCGTGCTCATGAACTCACCGAGCGTTGATATGACAGGAGGGAGATGAGAGCCCACGCCGAGCGGGGCCGCGAAAAGAGACACCGCTACATAAGGAACGGGGTTCGTGATGTCAAGCCGCAGCCTGCTCCCAGCGCGTCTGACCCCGCTCACGTCGCTCCAAAGGATCGCGCGCGCGCGCTCGACACGATAGCCTGACGTGCTGGAGGCACCATGCCATCGCCCGCCGAGATGATACGCGCGCTGCTAAGCCAAGCGCAGCCGAGCCTGCCCACCATCGCCGAGGCCTTCGAGGCCCTGAGCCCTGAGGATCGGGTGGCCGCCACCCGAGGCCTCAACCGGGCCGATCAGCGCCGCCTCTTTGAGCTCGCCGGGACCGGCGCCCCCGCCACCTTGGACGATCTCGCCCCGGCGTCCGCGGGCCCACGCCGCGCCGTGATCCACCACGGCACGAACACCCTGCCCCTGCCGGCCTCTCAGCGCGCGTTCCAGAAACGATTCGCGCGGCCTGACGACGGCTCGGCGCGGCTCTTTGGCTACAACGAGGCCCCGACGCGCTGGCTCATCGGCCCGGGCTACTTCGTCACCCACAGCACTGACGGAGAGGCCGCGTGGACGCCCCGCGGCGCCATCGTGGTCAACTACTTTCTCATCCCAGACGGCCCCGTGCCCGAGGGCTGGCCCCCGGTGATCCCCAACACCCAGGGCCTTCAGTGGTTCGTCTACAACAAGACCCGGGACTTCATGCGGCGGGTGAGTGACCACCTCACGATCGGCGCCGCCTACAAAGAAGAGAAGGCCCTCGACCACTACTTCACTCTGGTCCGTGAGGACTGAGCGCCGTCGTCTTGACGCGGGCCGGGCCTGTGCTAAGACTGGCGCCTTCATCCAACCCCTGCGGAGGTTCGGCCTATGCCCCCCGACAAGGCGCGGCTCGGAAAGCGCTACACCTGCTTCTCCTGCGGCGCTCATTTTTACGACCTCAACAAACCTGAGGCGGTCTGTCCGGCGTGCGGCGCGGATCAGGCAGAGAACCCCAACCCCGATCCGCGTGAGCTGATCCTCGCCAAGTACAAGGGCAAGGGCGGCGCGAAGCCGGCCAAACGTGAGGCCGAGCCCGAGGAGGACGAGGGCGTACCCGAGGAGGACGAGTTCCTCGACGGGGACGAAGAAGAAGACGACGACATGGACCTCCTCGGCGAAGACGAGGACGAAGAGGTCGAAGAAGAAGAGGACTAAGCCTGCGGGCGAGTCACACCACGAGGCGCGAGGGCTCACCCCTTCGCGCCTCGTGTCGTTCTGAGGGCCGACTCACTCGTCGGCGTCGGGGTCTTCAGCCGCCGAGACGTCGAGATCGGGCGCGCCGGGCACGAGCAAGGCCGCCGGGTAATCCACCCGCACCAAGAACAGGCCCTCTCCCGGCGCGGTTCGCCCCGCTTGCACCCGGTCTTTGATCTGGAGCAGCTCCTCAAACCAGCCCGGGCGCTGTTTGCCGCGGCCCACATCTACGAGGGAGCCGACGATGTTGCGCACCATGTGGCGTAAGAAGCCCTCCCCATAGAGCTCGACGTGCAGCTCATCTTCGACCTGCAGGAGCGCCGCCCGGTGGATCGTGCGCACGGACGTCGCCGCCGAGCAGCCCGAGGCCCGAAAGCTCGTGAAGTCATGGCGCCCGACGAGGCTCCCGAGCGCCTCCCGCATCTTGTCGTGGTCCAAGGGCCAACGCACGGGCCAGTAGCGCCCTCGGCGCAGGGCCGATCGGCAGGGCCCGGGCAAGATGACGTAGCGGTAGAGCTTGCCGATGGCCGATCGTTGGGCGTGAAAGGCCGCGTTCACCTCAGCGGCCTCGACCACGGCGATGTCCGCGGGCAAGGTGGCGTTGAGGCCGTCGCGGAGCTGCTGCGGATGGCGGACCCGCGCGGCTCGAAACGAGCAGACCTGACCCAAGGCGTGCACCCCAGCGTCGGTGCGGCCTGAGGCGATCACCCGCGGGGCCTCGCCGCCGAGCACCCGGCTTAGCCGATCCTCGACGACGCTCTGGATGGAGTGGCCCTTGGGCTGACGTTGCCAGCCGGTGTAGGCCGCGCCGTCGTACTCTAAGACGAGCCGCCAGGTGCGAAGCTCAGCGGTCAACCTTCACGCCGACGGTGAGGGTGTTCCCGGCGAAGGAGAGGCCCTCTGTGCGAAACATGCTGTCGCGACGCCACTCCACGGACAGGTAGGTGTCGTCCACGTCCCACACCGCGCCGGCCTCGGACGCGCCGCGCGGGTCGAGCCAGTCGAGGAGCAGGTTCACGCCTAAGGCGTAGTGGTAACCGGGCTTTCCGCCGCCAAGCGCGTCGAGGTCGAAGGGGTTCGTGGGGTCGATGCTGCCCTCACGCTCACGCCAGAGCCAGTAGTCGAGCGCCACGGCGCCGTAGGGCACGATGGGCTGGCCGTCGATGAGGTCTAGACGGCCGGTGACGCCGAGGCTGAGCGGCACCAAGGTGAGCTTGGCCTCTTCGCTGCCGGCGACACCCTCAGCGGTGACCATCGTGCCGGCCTTTCGCATGGCGCCCATGCCCGCGTCGAGCTGGAGCACACGGAACGCCTGCAGCGACGCCTGCCCGTGGATGACGAGCATCGCACGATCGCCGTAGACCAACCCGATGTTCTCATCGGTGAGGCCGAGGCTAGACACCGAGAGCTGCATGCTGCGATCGAGCACGATCTCCCCGTCCGCGTCGCGGTGGCCCTTCACGGGCTCCGCGGCTTGGGCGGCGGGCGCCAAGGCCAATCCTAAGGCGGCGACGCCGAGCCCCGCGCGGCGACGGCGGCGCGTCGCCAAGAGCGCGAACAGCCCAAGGCCGAGCCCCGCGGCGTGAGGGGTCGTAGCGCAGAAGCCGCCCTTTTCGCCCGCCAGATCGGCGGCGCCAAAGGTCTCGGCGGGGGTGACCTCGTAGATGTCGCTCATGGGGCCTTCCGTATCCGAAGCATCCACCGCGCGCACGCTCACATAGTAGGTCTGGCCGTTCGTGAGCCCGCTGATCTCGATCTCTACGGGCTCCGCAGGATCATCGATGGTCAGCGCGACGGGGGAGCTGATGCCGTCGTCCGGGCCGCTGTACACGGGCCCACCCTCGCTGTAGTCCGAGGCGACGAACGCCGTGGTGGTGATGTAGATGTCGTAACGTGCGTAGTCCGCGGGGGCGTCCCCGGCGATGGAGACGATGATCTTGCCGTCGCCAAAGCCAACCTCGGTGACGTCAGGCGCCGCGGGCGGGTTGTTGACGGTCACGTCTACGGCGGCGCGGCCGACGACCCCGGCGGAGTCTACGACGATGAACACCCGCTGGTCACCCTCCTCCCAGTCGTCGCCGACGGTGAAGGTGACCTCGGCGGCCTCATCCGCGCTCAGCTCACCAAAGTCCAGCTCATCGCCGCTCACCGAGCCCAAACGGGCGCTCCACTCCCCGGCGAGGTCACTCGTCACCTGAAAGCTGACCTGCTCACCCGTTGTGTAGGCCGCCGTCGGTCGGTTCACGATCTCCACCCACGGGAGCTCGGTGAACACGAGCACCTCCCCCGCGCTTGAGGTGGCCAGGAGGTAGTCCCCGGCGTCGCTGAGCCCGGTGAGCTCGCCGACGGCGCTGAGGTCGATCGTGGCCAGGGGCTCTTTCTCCACGGTGTAGCTGGTGCTGTCGAAGGTGAACAGAAAGAGGGACTCCGCGCCGAGGTCCGCCAACGCCAGCCACTCCCCCGCGTCGTCAATGGCCAGGGCCGTGCACTCCAGCAGCCCAACCTCATCGTCGAGGATGTACTGGAACGGGTTGACCCCCCCGGAGCTCTGGTACCGCACGAGCGCGCCGTTGGCGTCGGCGAGAAAGATGCCGTTGCCATAGATCTCGAGGTCTTGAAAGTCTGAGCCCAAGGCGTCGTTGGGCGCGACCGCGGCCGCGCCGGTGTTGACGTCGATGCGGGAGATGTTGTTGCTCCCGTGGTTCACGAGCACGTAGCCGGACATGCTCTCCATGTCTTCGAAGCCGGAGGTGACGAGGGTGGCGCTGCTCACGGCGCTGGCGCTGAGGTCGGCGGTCATCACGGGCACGACGATGAGCCCGCTGTCCGCGCCCGCGGCGAGGGCCCAGAGGGTGTCGCCCTGCACAGCGAGCCCTTGCACGGCGTTGTCGGTGACGGTGACCGCCGCCCAGGCGTCGAGGACGCCGTCGGTGATCTGCACGGCGCTCACGGTGCCGTCGGCGCAACCGTAGTAGAAGACGACGTCCCCGGAGGCCGTGTCCTCAGCCACGGCGAGGCCCGCGGCGCCCCCACACACGCCCACGGTCTGAACGTCCCAGGTCTCGGTGTCGATGATGTCAAGGGCCGTGGAGGAGAGCACACCGACGTACTGACCGTCGGGGGAGGTCTTGATCGTCAGCCCACCCGTGGTGTTGACACCATCGAGGGTGGCGGCGAGTCGTGAAGGGAAAGCCCAGGCTGATCCAGCCCCAAACAAGCCGAAGAGAACGATGAGTCCCATTCATACACCCAGGAGAAGCGCCGGTGCTGGATCAGCGGGCTGTCGAGCCCGCCATTGCAAGCAGTATGCCATGTTTCAGAGGGTACGGAGGCGCCCGGCGGGCGGCCTGGGGTGGGTGAGGCCTGACAAACTGTCACCTCGGCGCACGCCCTGTTCATAGAGCCCGACAAGCTGTCATCAGGCTCAGGAGCGGGCGCCGATGAGCCCCCGGGTGGCCAGCTCCGTGGCGATGGCGACGGCGTTGGCCGAGGCGAGGCGCATGGGGTCGGCGGCGATCCACAGGTGGACGCCGTCGCCGTTGGGGTCGTCGCGCAGGCGGCCGACGCTCACCACCGCGCGCTCAAGCTGGGCCCGGGGCATCAGGGGGCGGCCGGCGCGGTCGTGGAGCTGCACCGAGCGTGAGCCCTGGAGCGCCTCGCGTAAGCTCGCCGCGCTCAGCCGCGCGTCGCCGCGCACAAACACGCTGATGCCCATGCCCGCGAACAGGGGCGCGAGGGTGATGTTCACCGCGACGCGGTTGGGCGAGAGCCCGAGCACCTGGCCGACCTGCTCGGCGGTGAGCCGCTCAAGGCCCGTCCAGCCGCCTTGCTCGACGTCACCCCAGGCGGGGATGAGGTCGAAGGCGAGGCCATCGGCGAACACCGCCCGGGGCGGCGGGCGGCTGTTGAAGGTGGCGACGATCTGCCCGGAGAGCTCCTCGATGCCTTTGCGGCCAGCGGAGGCGGCGGGCAACATCGCCGTGGCGGTGATGCCGATGAGGTCGCCGATCTTGGTGACCGCCTCGGCGACCGCGCACAGGGCCAGGGCGACGGGGCCCGGCGAGGTGACCACGCCGACGTTGGGCACACGCTCCAAATCCAGCGCGCTGTTGATGCCCAGCGCGATCATCGGCACCTGGGGATCGTCCCGCCAGATGCCCGCGAGATCGACGATGGTGCAGCCCGCCTCGGCGGCCTCGATGAGCAGGTCGTCGCCGGGGCCCTGGGGCAAGACGGCGAAGGCGAGCTCGACGCCCTCCAAGGCGTCGGGGCCCAGCGGCTTCACCGGGAAGCTCTGCCCACGAAACTCGACGGAGGGCCGAGAGCTCGCGCGGCTGGCGATGGGCACAAACGACGAGATCGCGAGGTTCGCCCGCTCTAAGGTGAGGATCAGCTCCTCACCCATCGCGCCGGTCGCGCCGACGACGGCGATCTGAAACCCAGACTCAGACATCATTCACCCGGAACCCGAAGGGAGGGCGAACGTAACCACCCATCAGCCCACGGGGAGGGCGGCGTCGGACGGGCGGATGTAGTGAAGGGTGACCGCCTCGGGGGCGACGGCCTCATGCAGCCGGGCCTGCGCGCTGCGGGCCATGCTCAAGGCGGGGCTCGCCTGGGGATCTTCAGAGACGACACCCCCGGCGGCCTCGACGAGCCCACGCCAGATCTCCGCGCCTTCACCCGTGGCGACGAAGGGCGCCTGGGCCAGCGCGATGGCCTCGGCGGGAGGGAGGTCTTGCTCGACCACAGGCTCACCGACCCCGCTGATGAGGCCGACGTAGGCGCGATCTTTGCGGCCATCCAAGAGCACGAGCACCGGCGGACCGCCGGCGTGTGGTTCGCCCCGAGCGGCCAAGGAGGAGACCGGGATCACCGGGCAGCCCCGGGCGACGGCGACGCCTAAGGCCGCGGCGACCCCGACCCGCAGCGAGGTGAACGAGCCCGGCCCGACGGTGACGGTGACGGCGTCGAGGTGGTCTATGCCGTCGAGCAACGCCGCCAACGCGGGCATCAGCAAGGCGTCAGAGCCCTTCACCGCGCGCACGGTCCACACGCGCTCCACGGGGCCGACGAGCGCCGCGCCGATGAGCGGCGTGGCGGTGTCGATGGCGAGGATGGTCGGGGCGCTCACCCTGAGATCAGCCGGTTGATGTCGAAGATGAACACCATAAACATCAGCGCCACGAGCACGAGCACGCCGATCTGCTGGGCGCGCTCACGGATGGCCACGGAGAGCGGGCGGCCACGCACGGCCTCGACCAAGTAGAACAGGATCTGGCCGCCGTCGAGCACGGGCACGGGCAAGAAGTTCACGATGCCCAAGGACACCGAGAGCAAGCCCAGACGACGCGCCCACGCGAAGAGGCCCTCTTCAGCGGCCTGCCCAGCGTCTCGGAAGATCTGAATCGGCCCGCCCAAGGACTTCTCGGGCGCGGCCTCACCGGTGAGCAGCTTGCCGACCTGCTCCACGACGAGCACGGAGACCGCCCAGGTCTCCCGGGTGGCCTGCTTCACGGCCTCGGGGAAGCTGTACCGGCGGGCCTCGGTGAACGGCTGCACCGTCGTGCCGGGGGTGGTGGCGATGCCCAACATCGCACGTTTGCGGTAACGGCCGAGCGCGTCGGTGTCCTCCACAACCCGGGGCACCACGGTGAGCTGGCGGACCCCACCCTCACGCACGAGCGTCACGGAGATCGCCGAGGCGCTCAGCGCGTCGCCTTCGCCTTGTTGAGCGTCCCCGATGCGCGCGACGACCTCGTTCCACGAGCCCAAGGCGCGGCCGTTGATGCCGACGAGGTGATCCCCCGGGAGAATGCCGGCCTCCGCCGCCGCGCCGCCCTCGACGACCTGGTTGATGAACAGGTTCGCCGGACCGAGCCCGTAGGGGTTTGAGTTGGGGTCTACGACGCCAACATCCCGGGGGGTCCAGGTGGGATCGGGGGTGAGGGTGAGGCTCAGCGACTCTTGGTCCCCGTCCGCGTTGAGGCGGTCCACGGAGAGCTTCACCGGGCCGGTCTTGCCCTCCAACGCGTCTAAGAGCGCGACCCAGGTGCCCACGGGCGCGCCGTCTACGGCGGCGATGCGGTCGTTCGTCTTGAGCCCGGCGCGGCCCGCCGGGGAGCTTGGGTCATCTACGCCGATGATGTTGTTCGCCCAGTCGCTCTGCAGGCCGAGCTGGTGGGGGAAGCCATAGCCCTCAGAGATGATCATGTCCTGGGGCAGCACGACGCTCAGCGTGAGGCGCTCGCCGCCGCGCTCCACCTCAAAGGGCATCGTCTGGCCCGGCGCGCCGACGCCTAAGGCGTCATAGATGTCGGTCCAGAAGAGCACCTCGCGGTCGCCGACCTTCACCACGCGGTCGCCGACCTGCAGACCGGCCGTAGACCCAGGTGAGCCGAGCTGAACCTCACCCACCACCGCCGCCACGTCGGGCTCACCGCCCATGTACAGGCCAGTGAAGACGACCACGGGCAACAAGAGGTTGAAGATCGGGCCCGCGGCCACGATGATCAGGCGCTGCCACACCGGCTTGTTGAGGAAGCTCGTGGGGGAGTCGGGCTCACTGTCCCCTCCCCCGCCGTCCTGAAAGGGATCCGCGCCCTCCATCATCACGTAGCCGCCGAAGGGCAGGAGGCTCAGGCGGTAGTCGGTCCCGCCATAGACGACGCCGAACAGCCGCCGCCCGAAGCCCACAGAGAAGACCTGCACCCCGACACCAAAGACCTTGGCGAAGAAGAAGTGCCCGAACTCATGGATGATGATGAGCGTCGCCACGAAGGCCACAGCGGCCAGCGCCGTGCGTAGCCCGATGAAGAGCGAGGTGAAGTGCTCAAGCGCGGCGTCGATGGAGCCTCCTCCCGCGCACGAGGCGCGGCGCTTCCTCTCACACTACTGCCCGACGACCGGCGCTGTTGCAAGCGCCGTCGCGATCAGAGCCCCCGCACGACCACGACGTAGAGGTACAGAAGCGGCGCGGTGAACAGCACCCCGTCGATACGATCAAGGATCCCGCCGTGGCCGGGCATGATCCAGCCCGAGTCCTTCACGCCGAACGACCGCTTGAGCATAGACTCCACCAGGTCGCCGACCACCCCGGCGATGTCGAGCACGAACGCCAAGACGAGGCACTCCACAAAGCCGAGCTGGGGCAGGCCGAGCTTCTGGATGACGCCACCGGCGATCACCGCGAGCACGACGCCGCCCACGACGCCCTCCCAGGTCTTCTTGGGCGAGATGCGCTCATACAGCTTGTGTTTGCCGAAGAAGCGCCCGGCGAAGTACCCGCCGGTGTCGCCGAGCCAGGTGACGCCCAACGAGAAGAAGACCAGGGCCATGCCGTGCTCAAGGCCACGAAGCAGCGGCAAAAACACCACCAGCGCGGGGATCCAGACGAGGCCCAAGGTGTAGCGGGCGAGGCGGTTGGACGCGCCCTCGACGGGGAGATCTTGAAAGAGCACCCGCACCATCACGATGAGGGCGCTGAGCACCACCGCCGCGACGAGCTGCCCCGAGCTGCCGTGCAGCGCCGCGGCGTAGATGCCCAAGCCCGTGGCCGAGAGCAGCAAGAACGCCCCGCGGCGCTCTTCCGGGAAGGCCATGGCGACGTACTCGTCGAGGCCGATGAGCAGCACCAGGCCGACGACGATCTCCGCGGCGAGCTGCCCGCCGAAGATGAGCGCGGGCAAGATGATGAGCAGGCCCACCAGAGCCGCGAGGATCCGCTCACGCATCGCCGTCTCCTCGCTGCACCTGGGCAGAGGTCTTGCCAAAACGGCGCTCCCGCGCGCTGTAGTCGCGGAACGCCTCGATGAGCTGGGGGCGCCGGAAGTCAGGCCAGGCGGTCTCCGTGACGTAGATCTCGGAGTAGGCGAGCTGCCAGAGCATAAAGTTGGAGATCCGCATCTCGCCGGAGGTGCGGATCAAGAGGTCGGGATCGGGCAACGCCGCGGTGAACAGGTGCTGGCTGAGCAGCGTGTCGTCGATCTCGTCCGGGCGCAGGCGGCCCTCTTGCACCTTCTTGGCGATGCGCTGAACCGCGTCTACGATCTCGGCGCGGCCGCCATACGACAAGGCCAAGGTGAGCGTCATGCGGTGGGAGCGCAGCCGCGTCTCCATGGTGAGCGCCTCAAGCGGCGCCCGCACATAGGCCGGGAGGCGGTGAAGCTGCCCGATGGCCTGGAACCGAACGCCGTTGTCGACGAGCTCACGCCGCTCTTGCACGAGGTATCGGCGCAGCAAGGCCATGAGCGCGGCGACCTCTTGGGGGGGCCGTGACCAGTTCTCTGTAGAGAACGAGTACAAGGTCACCGCCTCGCAGCCCAGCTCACGGCAAGCGCGCACGATCTCCCGCACGGAGTCCGCGCCCGCCTCGTGCCCCTTCACCCGGGGCAGACCACGGGACTGGGCCCAACGCCCGTTCCCGTCCATGATGATCGCGACGTGACGGGGGACTTTGAGCGGCGCGTCCATCAGACCTCAAGGATCTCTTTCTCTTTGGCGCCGATCATGCCATCAACGAGGCCGACGTACTCATCGGTGATCGTCTGGACCTTGGCGAGGGCGCGCTTGAGGTCGTCTTCAGAGATGTCCTTGTCTTTCTCGGCCTCTTTGAAGAGGTCGTTGTACTCGCGGCGCACACCACGAACGCGGATCTTCGCGTCTTCACCGAAGTCGCGGACGTTCTTGGTGAGCTGCTTGCGGCGATCGCCAGTGAGCGCGGGGATCGGCACGCGGATGACCTGGCCGTCGCTCGACGGGTTGAGCCCCAGGCCCGCGGAGCCGATGGCCTTCTCGATGTCGGAGAGCGTGCTCTTGTCCCAGGCCTGGACCACGAGCAGCCGCGCGTCGGGGGCGGTGATCGTGGCGAGCTGGGTGATCGGCATCGTCGCGCCGTAGGTGCTCACGTTGACCTGCACCGAGTTCAACAGGGCGGGGCTCGCCCGGCCGGTGCGCACGGTGGTGAGGGCCTGCTTGAGCGACTCAAGGGCCTTCTTCATGTCATCGGTCATCGCGTTGACGTATTCGTCGACCATCATCATCCTCAGTCGCCTCTGGCCGAGGCTTTTGGGAGTTCAAGACGAGCGGCGCGCGGCTGCCTCAGCTCGCGACGAAGGCGGAGGGGGCGTCGTTGCCGACGCGGGTGCCGAGGTCTTCGCCACACACCACCTTGAGCACGTTGCCCGGCACACCGAAGTCGAAGACCACGATGGGGAGGCTGTTCTCCATACACAGAGAGATGGCGGTGGAGTCCATCACCTTGAGGCCGAGCTGCAGGGCGTCGATGTAGCGAAGCTGCAAGAAGCGCCGCGCCTCGGGGTGCTTCATCGGGTCGGCGTCATAGACCCCATCGACCTTGGTGGCCTTGAGGATCACGTCGGCGTGAATCTCAGCGGCGCGCAGGGCGGCGGCGGTGTCGGTGGAGAAGTAGGGGTTGCCCGTGCCCGCGGCGAAGATCACCACGCGGCCCTTCTCCAGGTGGCGCTCGGCGCGGCGGCGGATGTAGGGCTCGGCGATGCGCTCCATCGGGATCGCCGACATCACGCGGGTCTTGACGTCCTTCTGCTCAAGGGCGTCTTGGAACGCCAAGGCGTTGATCACCGTCGCCAACATGCCCATGTAGTCGGCGTGGGCGCGGTCCATGCCTTTGGATTCACCGGCGATGCCCCGGAAGATGTTGCCGCCGCCGATCACCAGGGCGACCTCAACCCCGAGCTCGTGCACGGCCTTCACCTCATCGGCGAAGCGCTCGATCACGGGCTGGGAGATGCCAAAACCATCGTTGCCAGCGAGCATCTCGCCGGAGAGCTTGAGGAGGATTCTCTTGTACGCGGGCTCGGCCATGGAGTACCTCTCAAGGTGGTTTTGTGCGGCTCAGACAAAACGAAGCGCGGGAGGCGAATGCCCCCCGCGCGACGTCTCTCAGCTCTTCACGCCCGAGACCGCGGCGACTTCGGCGGCGAAGTCATCGGTCTTCTTCTCAAGGCCCTCGCCGAGCTCAAAACGAGCGAAGCGACGGATCTTGATGTTCTCGCCGATGGTGGAGACGGCCTCGGTGACCACCTGGGCCATCGTCTTGCTGTCGTCCTTGATGAACTTCTGCTCAAGCAAGCAGGAGTCCTCGTAGAACTTCTTGAGCGCCGACTCGACGATACGGTCGACGATCTTCTCGGGCTTGCCCTCGTCCAGCGCGCGCTGGCGGTAGATGGCGCTCTCCCGAGCGATCACGTCCGCGGGGACCTCCTCTTTGGTGAGGTAGAGCGGCGCGGAGGCGGCGATGTGCAGGGCGATGTCGTTCACCAGGGTCTGGAACTGCTCGTTGCGCGAGACGAAGTCCGTCTCGGCGTTCACCTCGACGAGCACGCCGACGCGGCCGCTGCCGTGGATGTACGAGTGAACCAGACCTTCGGTGGCGACACGACCGGACTTCTTCGCGGCCTTGGCGATGCCCTTCTGGCGGAGCCAATCGACGGCCTTCTCCAGGTCGCCGGTCTCCTCAAGGGCCTTCTTGCAGTCGCCCATGCCCGCGCCAGTGCGCTCGCGGAGGGTCTTGATGTCGGATGCGGTGATAGCCATGATGATTCTCTCCGTGTCAGCGCGTGGCGCTGACGGGGACAGATGAGTTTCTGAGATGGTGCCGAGCGACGATCAGGCGTTGTCGGCCGAGTCGGTGTACTCGGGGCTCGCGGACGCCTCGGGGGCGCTGTCGGGCCGGTGAATACGCTGCACAACCTCGACGCTCGGGCCGTCGTTCACGACCATCCCGGCGCCGTTGTCGTTGCGGCTCATCTGCGCGCCCTGGATGGCGGCGTCGGCGATGGCGGCGGTGAACAGGCGGATCGACTTGATCGCGTCGTCGTTGCCGGGGATGACGAAGTCGATGCCGTCGGGATCGCAGTTCGTGTCGCAGAGGGCGACGACGGGGATGTTGAGGCGGTTGGCCTCACGAACGGCGATGTACTCCTTCTTGGGGTCGATGATGAAGATCGCCCCGGGGACGTTCCGCATCGCCTTGATGCCGCCGAGCACGCTCTCCATCTTCTCCACCTCGCGGGAGAGCTCAAGGGCCTCCTTCTTGGTGAGGAGGTCGAAGCGGCCATCGGCGCGGGCCTTCTCCAGGGTGTTCAGGCGCTCGATGGAGCGCTTGACCGTCTGGAAGTTCGTCAACGTGCCGCCGAGCCAGCGGTTGTTGATGAAGAACATGTTGGAGCGCTGGGCCTCTTGCTCGACGATCTCGCGGGCGGCGCGTTTGGTGCCGACGAAGAGCACGGCGCGACCCTGGGCGACGGTGGCGCTGACGAAGCGGCAAGCGTCGAGGAGGCCGCGGGCGGTGGCCTGGAGGTCGATGATGTGGATGCCGTTCTTCTGCCCGTAGATGTAGCGCTTCATCTTGGGGTTCCAGCGGCGGGTCTGGTGCCCGAAGTGAACCCCGGCCTCAAGAAGCTGACGCAGCGTGACGTTGACCATGTTTTCTCCAGCTCGCGGCCGCAGCCGCGCCTGAGCGTCGCTCAGGTTTGGGTTGTTCCTCCGCCTGGAAACGATGTTCGACCCCTCGCGGGGCACCCCGAACGTCGCGAGCTCCAGGCGTGTGATGTCTGCCGCCAATTGACGACAGCGGGCGCCGACCTAACCTGACCCTGTCCGGTGGGCAAGGCGGTCATCGTCTTCATGGCGCTTGTGACCCCGCCGGAGCGCGGCTACACTTGGGAGAAGGGCAGCGTCCGCCGCGCGCCACTGAGGTTCTGATGAGGCTTTTTCTCCTGTCGCTCTCGGTCCCCACGGTGCTGACCGGCTGTATCCTCGTGCCCTTCTTCTTGGAGCCCACCGACGGGAACGACTCCACGCCGGTCTGGGACAGCTTCGACTCCTCCCCTTGGGGTGGCGGCGGCGGGGGTGGCGGCACCAGCGAGTTTCGGCCCTTCGCGGTGTTCATCGACGCTGAGGCCGTCTACGACGGTCGAACGATAGACGGGTACTACCTCTTCGCGAACGACTCCAACTCGTTCCAAGAGCCCGTCGTCAAGTTTTTGTTCGTCGAGCAGGCCTACTTCAACAACTACAACGCCCGCTACGCCTGCGAGTGGGAGGGCAAGATCACCGTGCTCGACCGGCTGGACGCGACGGACGCCGCGTGGGGCGCCTTTGAGGTCCAGTACACCCTGGTGCAGACCACCTGCGAGAACTTCAGCGAGGCCAGCTGGACCAACGGCGACCCCACCGAGGCCATCGAGTCTCAGACCTGGTTCGTGGGCTACGGCCCGATGTCCCGGAGCTTCCGTGACGAGTTTAAGCAGGCGATCACCCAGTGGGGCTACGCCTGGGAAGACTACGATCCCTACGTCTTCTCCACCTGGATGGGCGTGGCCAACGCCGCGGGCGGCTTCAACTACCATGAGGTCGATTGGTCGGTGGCCTATGAGCTCGATCCTGACGGCGGCCTCGTCTATGACGACAGCGGCGACGCCGCGGCGATCTCGCTGATCGACGGCGACGGAGACGGGGTCACAGACGTCCCGACGGGGCTCTACTCAAGCCAAGCCTGGCAGGGCTTCTTGCTTGAAGACCTGTTCTGACGGTTGAGGCGGGCCCAGCGACGGCGCCGGGCCCGCGTCTAGACGCGCCGCTCAGGCGGTGACCGGCGCCTCGTCGGTCGGGGTCTGCTCGGCGGTGTCGGCGTCGGCCTGGGACTCGGCCTCCGGCGGCGCGGCGGGCTCAGCGGCCTGCTCCTCAACGGAAGGCGCCTCTACGGAGCCCTCCACGGCGCCTGCGCCTCGGCGGCCTGCTCGGGGGCCGCCGCGACGGCCTCCTCGGCCTCGCCGTCGTCATCGGGGGAGTAGCAGCACTTCTTGAACTTCTTGCCGCTGCCGCAGGGGCACGGGTCGTTGCGGCGGATGCCCATCGCCCGAGCGACGGCGCGGGCCTCGGCGCCCATGGCGGGCAGGCGCGGGGGCGGAGGCGGCGCGGCGGGCTCGGCGGGGGCGTAGCCGGGCACGGAGGGCTCTGGGGCCTCCATGCCGTCGTCTCCACCGAACGAGGCGTCTACGACGTCGTCCTCATCGGCGAGGTTGTCTCCGGTGAGCGCCGCGGGGTTGCCGCCTTGGCGGGCGATGGCCTGGCGAATGGCCTCGGAGGCGTCGGGCGGCGCCTGGAGCTTCACCCGCAAGATGCGCGAGATGACCGCCTCGTCCCGGAGCGCCGTCATCAGGAGGAACATGTTGAAGCCCTCCTTCTTGTACTCCAAGAGCGGGTTGCGCTGGCCGTAGCCGCGCAGGCTCACGCCGTCGCGCAGGCGGTCCATGGCGAGGAGGTGATCTTTCCAGAGCTGATCGGTGAACTGCAGGAGGAGCTGGCGGGCGATCTGGTTGGAGGTCTCGACGCTGAGCTCTTGCTCTTTGGCCTCAAACAGCGCCTTCGCCTCGCGCAGCATGCGGCTCTGGATCTCCAGACGCGCGGTGTCGCGCAGCTCCTCGTCGGTCTCGGACCACTGGATGCCGAGGATGCGGTTGAGGCGCTCACGCAGGCCGGGGATGTCCCACTCATCGGGGCGCACGCCCGCGACGACGCAGTCGTCCATGATGTCGTCTACGACGCCGTCGATGGCCTCGATCACCATGTCGCGGATCGCCTCGCCGGTGAGCGCCTTGCGGCGGACCTCGTAGACGATCTTACGCTGCTGGTTGAGCACGTCGTCGTACTCCAGCAGGTTCTTGCGCATGTTGAAGTTCTGGCCTTCAACCCGCTTTTGGGCGTTCTCGATGGACGAGGTGATCCAGCGGTGCTGAATGGGCTCGTCGTCCTGAATGCCCATCTTGTCCATCCAGGCGAGGATCTTGTCCGAGCCGAAGATGCGGAGGAGGTCGTCCTCCAGAGACAGGTAAAACTTGGAGGAGCCCGGGTCGCCCTGGCGACCGGAGCGGCCGCGGAGCTGGTTGTCGATGCGCCGGGACTCGTGGCGCTCGGTGCCGATGATGCGCAGACCGCCGACCTCCAAGACCCGCTTACGCTCGGCCTCACAGCGGGCGCGGTGCTGGGCGAGGGCGGCCTCGTACTCCGCGGGGTCGGTGAGCGGGTTGGCGGCGTCTTTGGCCAAGGCGTCGGGGTTGCCGCCGAGCTTGATGTCGGTGCCGCGGCCGGCCATGTTCGTGGAGATGGTCACCGCGCCGATGCGGCCGGCCTGGGCGACGATGTGGCCCTCACGCTCATGCTGCTTGGCGTTGAGGAGCTCGTGCGGGATGCCCTTGCGGGTCAACATGCGCGAGACGATCTCCGACTTCTCAACGGACGTGGTGCCGACGAGCACGGGCTGGCCGCGGCTGTGGCAGGACTCGATGTCTTCGATGACCTTGCCGAACTTCTCCTCTTGGGTGCGGTAGACGATGTCGTCCTCGTCGCGACGCCGAATGGGGAGGTTCGTGGGGATCATCGCCACGTCGAGCTTGTAGATGTTGTGGAACTCGGCGGCTTCAGTCTCGGCGGTGCCGGTCATGCCCGCGAGCTTCTTGTACATGCGGAAGAGGTTCTGGAAGGTGATCGTCGCATACGTCTGCGACTCCTCTTGAACCTTGAGGCGCTCTTTGGCCTCGACGGCCTGGTGTAGACCGTCAGACCAGCGGCGCCCGTGCATCTTGCGGCCGGTGTGCTCGTCGATGATGACGACCTGGCCGCCCTCGACGACGTAGTCCCGGTCACGCTTGAACAGGGTGTGGGCCCGGAGCGCCTGGTTGACGTGGTGCAGGACCTCCAGGTTGTGCGGGTCGTAGAGGTTATCGACGCCGAGCTTCTTCTCGAGCTTGTCTACGCCGTCATCGGTGAGGTGAACCTGGCGGTTCTTCTCATCGACGGTGTAGTCGAGCTCAAGCTGGAGCATCGGGATGACGGCGTCTACGAGGTAGTACGCCTCGACAGACTCCCCGACGGGGCCCGAGATGATGAGCGGGGTGCGCGCCTCGTCGATGAGGATCGAGTCGACCTCGTCCACGATGGCGAAGTTGTGGCCACGCTGCACATATTGTTCGGCGCGGAACTTCATGTTGTCGCGCAGGTAGTCGAAGCCGAACTCGTTGTTCGTGCCGTAGGTGACGTCGGAGGCATACGCCGCGCGTTTTGTCTGGTCGTTGCGCTCGTTGGAGAGGATCTTGCCGACGGAGAGGCCCAAGAAGTTGTAGATCGGGCTCATCCAGTCGGCGTCGCGGGAGGCGAGGTAGTCGTTCACCGTGACGACGTGCACCCCTTTGCCCTCCAGGGCGTTGAGGTAGACGGGCAAGGTGGCGACCAGGGTTTTGCCTTCGCCGGTCTTCATCTCGGCGACCTTGCCCTGGTGGAGCACGATGCCGCCGATGAGCTGCACGTCGAAGTGCCGCATGCCCATCACCCGGCGACTGACCTCACGAACGCCCGCGAAGGCCTCGGGGAGCAGGTTGTCCAGGGGCTCACCGGCGTCGAGGCGGCGCTTGAAGGCCGCGGTGAGGGCGCGGAGCTCGTCGTCGCTGGAGCCCTTCATCTTGGGCTCGAGGCCGTTCACCCGATCGACCAGGGGTTGGATCTTCTTCAGGGCGCGGTCGTTGGAAGACCCGAACACCTTCTTGAGCAGGTTCTCGACCTGGGCGATCATCAGTAGCTCCGAGAGACGACGAGCCGGGTGCGGGGCAGCCCCGACGCGGACGCAGAAGACGAGCGCTCAATGTGACCACCGCAGGTGCTGCGGTCAAGGAAGCGGGCGTCGGGCCCCCGGCGAAAACGACGGGTTCAGCGTGTGGGCTGCACATACTCCAAGGGATCGACGGGCTGGCCGTCTACGCGCACCTCAAAGTGGCAGTGGGGACCGGTGCTGATGCCGGTGCTGCCCATGGTGGCGATGACCTGCCCGGCCTCGACCCAGTCGCCGACATCGACGTTCAGGCCGCTGTTGTGGCCATAGCGGGTGAGCAGGCCGTAGCCGTGATCAATCTCGACGAGGCGGCCATACCCCTTGTCCCAACCGGCGGTGACGACGGTGCCCGCCGCCGAGGCCACCACAGGGGTGCCTTTGGCCGCGGCGATGTCTAAGCCGTTGTGAAACGACCAGCGGCGGCGGTTGAAGGGGTTGCGGCGATAGCCAAAGTCGGAGGTGAGCACCCCCTCAGACGGCCAGATGTGGGGGATCGACGCTTGGAGGAGCACCATGTCCTCGACTCGGGAGGTCATGGCGTCTAAGCGGGGCTCGGCGGCGCTCAGGCGCGCGAGCAGGCGCCCGGCGCGGTCGTCAAGCTCCGTGGCCCACAGAAGCGCGGGGCTGTCCTCTTCGGGGACGATGACGTCTAGGGCGTGGTTGTCCATGCTCAGGCCCTCCTCGTCGCCGAGCACCAGGCCGTCTTCGTCTTCGCCCATCAGGCCGTCGGGCGGGGCGGTGTCGCCCAGCGAGCCCTGGGCGGCCTCCTCCAAGATCGCGGCGTCGTGGCCGTCGTAGGGCCCTGAGCCGCCCGGGCGAACGGGGCTCTCGCCGAGGAGCTCACGGAGCTGGGAGTCGTAGAGCTGCACCCGCCCCAAGGCCTCCTCCACGCGCTGGAGCTTGCCCTCGATGTCGTGGAGGCGGCCGCGCAGGGCCATGTTCTCCTCGACGAGCTGGCGCTGGTCGTCCCGTCGGGGGAAGGCCGAGACGCCGACGACGGCGACGCTGAGGAGCGCGCCCAGCACGATCGCCCCGGCGACGGACCACCGACGCAGCTCGGCCACGCCGACGCTGACCTGCCGCACCTCGCCTTGCCCGGGATCGGGCACGATGAGCAGGGTGTAGCGTGGCTCAGGCCGACGGTGGGGCATGGGGCCTCAGACTTCGTCGACCCGCACGACCACCGCGGTGATGTTGTCGTCTCCGCCGCGGTTGCAGGCGAGGTGGATGACGCTGCGGGCCGTCTCCTGGGGGCCGCCGCGCTGCATGGCCTCGCCGATCTCGGCGGTGGAGAGGTGGTTGGAGAGGCCATCGGAGCACAACAAGAACTTGTCGCCGCGCCGCGTCGCCCGCACCTGGATGTCGATCTCGACCTCCTCCATGTAGCCGAGGCTGCGGGTGATGATGTTGCGCCACTTGTGCGTGCGCGCCTCTTCAGCGGTGATGACCCCGGCCTTCACCTTCTCGTTGACCAAGGAGTGATCTTCAGTGAGCTGCTCGACGCGGCCGTCACGCAGGAGGTAGCCGCGGGAGTCGCCGACGTGGGCGATGAAGAAGTTGCCGCTGTCGATGAGCAGCACAAGGGCGGTTGTGCCCATGCCTTTGTACTCGGGGTTCGACGCGGCCTTCTCGAAGATCCGTTTGCCCGCGAGGCGAATGGAGTACCGCAGCTTCTCCCGGATACGCTCGACGGGATCGTCCTCGTCGGTGACGTTCATGTCGGGGCTGATCTCGATGGAGGTGAGCACCTCCTCGACGGTGTTCACGGCGATGGCCGAGGCGTACTCACCGCCGACGTGACCGCCCATGCCGTCGCAGACGACGAAGAGGTTCAGCTCATCGTTGATGAGGTAGTTGTCTTCGTTGTTGGTCCGCTTCATCCCGACATCGGTGATGCCGCAGGCTGTGATCCGCATGATGCCTCCGCCTCGACGTCCTGGTCCGTCAAGCCCCCTTGTGTACCCCGTCGAGGCCCCTTCGGGCAAGCGGCGCGGCGTGTGAGCGGTCAGAGGGTGGGATCAGGGGCGCTCTAAGGCGACGGCGAGGGCCTCCCACTCGGCGTGATCCAGCTCCTCCGCCCGGCGGCGCTCCCCGACCGTGGCGCGCAGCGCGACCCCGGCCTGCTCACGCCCGTAGGTGGCGGTGAGCGCGTTGAGCAGCGTCTTGCGGCGCTGGGAGAAGCCCGCGCGCACGGCCCGGCGGAAGCCCTCCATCGGCAGGCCGCCGGTGCGAGGTGTGGGGTGTGGGTCGAGGCGCACCACCGCCGACCAGATCTTCGGCGGCGGGTGGAACGCGCCGGGGGGAAGCTCCAGCACGATCCGCACATCGGCGGCGGCCTGGCACAACAGAGAGAGGCCCCCGTAGGCGTCATCCCCGGGCTTGGCGGCGAGGCGCTCGGCGACCTCAAGCTGGAACATCAGCACATGGCGGCGAAACCGGGCGCCCTCGTCCAAGAGCGCGGCGAGGATCGGCGTGGCGACGTTGTACGGGAGGTTCGCGCAGCTCGTCCAGCCCTCGCCGGGGCAGACCTCCGCCCAATCCAGGGTGGTGGCGTCGGCGACGAGCAGCGGCAGCTCGGGCAGGCGCTCTTGAAGCCGCGCGGCGAGCTCACGGTCGATCTCGACCACCTGCAGCGCCGCCCCACGACGCAGAAGCGCCTCGGTGAGCACGCCCAGGCCGGGGCCGATCTCTAAGGTGGGCGCGCCGGGGGTGATCTCGGCGAGGTCGGCGATGCGCTCGATGAAGGCGGGCTGGGTCAAGAAGTTCTGGCCGAAGCGGCGGTTCGCCCCGCGCCCGAGCTCACGCAGCGCGCTCGCGGCCTTGTGGCTCTGGGCTTTGGGCCTCTCATCCCAACCATCGTCGCTCACAGGCGCTCCAGCGGCCAATTGGGCCGCACGGGGGTGTTCAGCGGGTCGCGCTGCCCGGCGAGCAGGCGCAGGCGACCGGCGTTGGCGATCATCGCGCCGTTGTCGGTGCAGCGGGAGCGCGCGGGCACAAAGGCCGTCACGCCGGGCAAGGTCATCACCCGAGCGCGCAGGGCCGAGTTCGCCGCGACCCCTCCGGCGAGGGCGACCTGGGTGACGCCGGTGCGCTCCACCGCGCGCATCACGCGGTCCATGAGCACGTCCACCACGGCCTCCTGAAACGAGGCGGCCACGTCTTCGCGGCGGTAGAGCCCGGACTCCACGCGCTGGCGCACCGCCGTCTTGAGGCCCGAGAACGAGAGGTCGTCCGAGCCTTTGAGCTTGGGGCGGGGCAAGGTGACCGCGCTGGCGTCGCCTGTGGCGGCGAGGCGGTCGATCAGCGGGCCGCCGGGGTAGCCCAAGCTGAGCGCCCGGGCGACCTTGTCGTAGGCCTCTCCGGCGGCGTCATCGACGGTGCTGGCCAGGGCCTCGTACTCGCCGAGCGCGCGGGCCAGGTAGAGGGTCGTGTGACCGCCGGAGACGACGAGGCCCAAGAACGGGAAGGTGGGCGCGGGGCGCTCCAGAAGCGGCGAGAGCAGGTGGCCCTCCAAGTGGTTCACCGCGACGAAGGGCAGGCCCCAGCCCAAGGCCAGAGACCGGGCGAAGGTGGCGCCGACCAACAACGCGCCGATGAGCCCCGGCCCGGTGGTGGCGCAGATCGCCTCGGGGCGCTCCACACCGGCCCGGGCGAGGGCCTCGCGGGTGACGGCGGTGATCTTCTCGGCGTGGGCGCGGGCGGCCAGCTCAGGCACGACGCCGCGGTAGGCCTCGTGTACGGTCTGGGTGTAGACGACATCGGAGAGGATGCCGTCCGCGCTGACCACGGCGGCGGCGGTCTCGTCACAGCTCGTCTCGATGCCAAGCACAACCACGGTGAGGGGGTCCTTTGATCGTTGAGGGAGGAGGATCCCGTTTCGCCCGGCGCGCGCACCCTGGCAAGCGATCCACCGAAGGATCGGCCCACGGGATCAGAGGATCTTGGCCCCGGATCGCCCCTCGTTTACACCTTCATGCAGAACATGAAGAAATGGTGTTGACACGACAAGAGCCACTGGTGACACTGCTGGGGAACCTAAGCTCTGGCAGGTCGCGCTGGACGCTGTAGCTGCTGATGACGCTGTATTTGACGCTGATCCTGCTGACCGCTGAAGCAGAGGCTGTCGGCTCCTGGCGCGGGCTGGGTGTGCCGCCCGGAGCCTTGATGACGCTGTTCACCCCCACGCGACCTGCCCGATGTCTGTGCCGAGGGCGACGGTGACCCCACCGCCGCCCTCGGCCTCGCTCACCAAGCTGGGTGAGGCGCCCTCCTCCGCGCCGGAGCGCGACCTCGTCCAGCTCGCCGCCCGCGCCGCCTTGGCGAGCGCTTGGCGCGGCCTGAACCCCCAGAGCCGCGAACGATTCGCCCAGGCCCCCTCCCCCTCCGCCGTGGATCGTGTCTGGTACGAGACCCAAGACGGCTGGACCGCGCCGATGCACCGCGTGCCCGCCGCGCCCGGGGGCTCTGGCGAGCCGGTGATCTTGGCCCACGGCTTGGGCGTGAACCGCTTCGCCCTGGACTTCTCCCCGGAGCTCTCCTTGGCCCGGGCGCTCTCACGGGCGGGCTTTGAGGTCTTCTTGTTGGAGACCCGGGCCGACCGCGCGGCCATCGCCCCCGAGCGCGCCCCCGCGTTTGATGTAGACGACGTGGCGCGCCAAGACCTCCCCGCGGCCTTTGAGCGCGTCTGCCAGCTCACCGGGGCCCGCCGCGCGCTCTACGTCGGCCACGCCTTGGGCGGTCAGCTCCTCTACGCGAGCGCCGGTCAGAACGGCAGCGACGACATCGCCGCCGCCGTCACGCTCTGCGCCCCGGTCACCTTCCCCCGGCAAGCGAGCGGCGCCCGGGCCTTACGCCTCGCCTTGGGGCTCCTCCCCCGAGACACCCGCCTGCCCACACGCGCCGCCGCCGCGCTCTCCGCGCCTCGCGCCGGGGCCGATCTCCCCGGCGGCTTAGGCCTCGCCGCCATGTCCGGCGACGTGGCCCGGGGCATGATGATGTTCGGCGCTGAAGACATCCCCCAGGGCCTTCTGCGCCAAGCCCTACGCTGGCTTGAGGTGGGCTGGCTCTGCGATCGGCACAACACCATCGACTACACCGCCGCGCTGAGGGGCCAAGATCTCCCGCTGATGGTCGTCTGCGCCGAGGGGGATCCGCTCTGCCGCCCGGAACAAGCCACGCCGCCGCTCCTCGCGGTTCGTGGCGAGGTAGAGCTCGTGAACTTGGACGGCGGCTGGGGGCACTACGATCCCCTGCTGGATCCTCGCGCGGCCGAGGCCGTCTTCGCCCCCATCGTGCGCTTCTTGGGATCACGACGCGCCCGCTGCTGGTGACGCCCTGGACTTGGCGGTGATCGTGCCTACCATTGCCCGACCAGGAGAAGCCATGGCCGCCCGCTCAAGCACTCGCCTCTTGTTGTGGCTCGCCGCGCTGGGGGTGCTGCTCGCGCTCCTCGTGATCGGCGGCGTGACGCTGTTTATGTGGGACGGTGGGCCCGAGTCCCTCGCCTCGGGGAACAAGAAGGGCTGGCTCAAGCTCGAGCTGCGCGGTGAGCTCGCCGACAGCCCAAAGATCGACGCCTTGAGCTTCGACCCTGAAGACCGCGCGTTGACCATCGGTGAGCTCGCCGCCGTGGTGAAGCGCGCCCAGGACGACCCCGACATCACCGGGATCTTCGTGGATCTCGACAACCCCCAGCTCAGCATGGCCACGGCGCAGGAGCTTCGTGGGGCCCTGGTCAGCCTCACCGAGTCGGGCAAACCCTGCGTGACCTGGTCAAAGACGTACGAGAACCTGACGTATTACCTCGCGAGCGCCTGTGGCGAGATCCACCTGCACCCCGAGGGTGTGCCGATGGTGCTGGGCCTCAACGTCACCACGACCTACCTCGCCGACACCCTCGGGAAGCTCGGCGTGAAGGCCGACTATGAGCGGGTGGGCGCCTACAAGTCCGCCGTGGAGACCTTCGAGGAGCTCGCGCCGTCTCCGGCGAGCGTCGAGATGTACAACTCGATGATTGATGACCTCTACGCCGGGCTCACTGAAGACATCGCCGCCGGGCGCAAACGCAGCGTCGAGGACGTCCGGGCGCTCATCGACGACCCGCCGATCACCGCCGCTGACGCCAAAGATCGGGGCCTCATCGACCAGCTCACCTACCGCGACGAGCTCGTCGATCGCCTCAAAGAAGACGGCGACGGCACCAGCACGAAGGGCTACGCCAAGGGCCTACGCAACGACTGGCGCAAGGCCGAGAACACCGTCGCGGTGCTGCACCTCTCGGGCAACGTCGTAGACGGTGAGTCCGGCGGCGGGGGCTTCGGCGGCGGCAGCGGGAACATCGGCGACACCACGGTCGTGAAGGCGCTCGATGAGCTGGCTGAAGACGAGAACATCACCGCCGTCGTGCTGCGCATCGACTCCCCCGGCGGCTCGGCCTTGGCCTCGGACGTCATCTGGCGCGCGGTGCGGAAGCTCGACGAGAAGAAGCCTGTGGTCGCGTCGATGGGCGCCACGGCGGCCTCGGGCGGCTACTACATCGCCATGGCCGCCCGGGAGATCGTCGCCCAGCCGGGCACGATCACCGGCTCCATCGGCGTGTTCGCCGGGAAGTTCGCGCTCACCGAGCTGTACAAGAAGGTCGGCCTCACCACCTGGACCACCCGGCGCGGCGCCTTGGCCGGGCTGTTGAGCTCCCCCGACGCCTTCACCGACCCCGAGCGCGCGAAGCTCCGCCAGCGCATCGAGGCCTTCTACACCACGTTCATCACCAAGGCCGGCGAGAGCCGCGGCAAGACCCCTGAAGAGATCGACGCCGTGGCCCAGGGCCGGGTGTGGACGGGGCGCCAAGCCCACGGGGTCGGCCTCGTAGACACCCTCGGCGGCCTCGACCTCGCCGTAGACCGGGCCGCGAGCCTGGCGGGCCTGCCTGAAGGACGCCGAGGTGGGCCGCAAGCTCTTGCCCGAGCCCCAGACCTTCTGGGACGCGCTCAGCGAGAGCCTGGATCAGGCCAGAAGCCCCGCGGTGCGGGTGAGCCTCCCCGAGACCCTCGGCCCCGAGCTCTCAAAGGCCGTCGAGCTGGCCTTCTCGTTGGAGCAGATGTCGTCCCGGGGTGGGCTGTTGGCCCTCGATCCCGTGATCATCACCGTTCGCTGAGCCCACCGCCTGATGCCGCAACTTCGTGCGCCGCTCCCTGGCGAAGGCGCCGTCTTGGGCGCGCTCTTGGACGAGGCCTTCGCCGAGCACGACGAGGCCCAACGTTTTGAGCCTGAGGTGATGGCGCTCCTGCTCGACGGCCCCCGGGGCGGCGCCCAGCTCAGCCTTGTGGCCGAGGACGCCGGGCGACCCGTGGCCGTGGCCTTCGTGGGGCGAAGGGCGCTGCGCTGGGGCGCGAAGGTGCTCCACGCCCATCACCTCGGCCCCATCGGCGTGAGCCCCCGCCGCCGCCGCGAAGGTCTGGGGCGCTGGATGTGTGAGGCGGCCCGAGCCCACGCCGAGGGCACCGGCGCCGACCTGCTCACCTTGACCACGAACCCCGGCCACCCGGCGAGACACCTCTACGAGCGCCTGGGATACACGATCATCGAGCGTTTTCGCCCCTCGCTTCGCGCCCTGGGCCCCACCTCGTACCTCACGAGCCTCGCCGCGTCAGAGCCCTGGCCAGGCTCCTTGCCCGGCCCGCCCGGTCGCCCCCTCGCGCTCCTGGAGGACGGCCCCCAGGCGATCACCGCCCCCGAGGCCCTTCGCCCGCGCCTGGTGCGCGCCGGAGACGCCGAGGTCTTGACCTTACGCTGGCCGGTGATCGCCCGTGGACCCGGCGCCGCGATCCCGGCTTGGTCTACCCAGATCCTCGCCGTCCGAGGCCGCGGCGCGGATCAGGTGCGCGCCGTCGAGGCCGCCTGCGCCTACGCCCACCACGACGGCAGCGTCGTCGCCTGGTGCCACCCCGCCGTGGCCGGGCCGCTCCAGGGGTTTCAGCGCGACGGCGCGCCGTGGGTGTGGCGAATGGGCCTGGGCCTCACCCCCGCCGGGGCCCAAGCCGTCGCTCAGGCCCGCGCGTATGACGAGCTGGGCCCGTCTAGCTGAGCCCGGCTCGTAGATTGGTCAGTTGACCAAGACCGGCCAGAACTTCATCTGCCCAGCGGTGAACGACGAGAGGCCCGTGTTCTGGTTCACGAAGGCGTCAGACGCGGCGTTCATCAGGCCCGCGACCCCGACGGCGCAGACGCACCCGGCGGGGAAGGCCGTGGCGGGGATGTTGAGGCTGGTCACGCCGCCGTCGCCGTGGGTGAGGTCGTACACCTCACGGATGCCCTCGGGGCGGTTCTGCCAGGTGATCTCGCCGGAGGTGACGTTGATCACCACGCCCAACACGGCGTCATAAGCGACGCCCTCTAGCTCAACCTGCATCGCCGTGTTGGCGGCGTGGGTCTCGCGGATCGTCGCCGTGGGCGGCTGGGGCAGGGTGAGGGTGGCCTCGCCGACGTCTTCGCCGATCTCTACGGTGAGCACCGCCGCGTCGCCGCCGGAGTAGACCAGGCCGTCGTCGCCCGACGCGCTGTACGCGCCGCCCGCGTCCTCGTTGAACCACACCGCCGCCGTGGAGCCGATGCGGAGCTTCACGTCGGCCCCGCTGATCGGCGCGGACTCGATCTCGTTCACGCTCGCCGCGTCGGCCAAGAAGACCTGGGCCAAGGTGCCCTTGTCGAACTCCGTGCCCTTGAGGTCGATCTCCTTGGAGTCGGGCTCGGCCACGCCGAGCACGATGGTCTGCGAGACGAGCGGGTTGGTGAGCCCGTCTACGGTGCCCTTGATCTTGTCGATCTGCTCGCATCCGGTGAGCATGATGAGCGTGAACAGCATGGCGTCGCCTCCTGGGGGATCGTGAACCCCTAAACGATGAGAATCTCTTCCATCCTACTCGGGATGACCTCTCACCGCCATTTCACCCCGCGTCCCCCACCTTCGGACCTCGGGATTCGATTGACAGAGGCGCGCTGCGGGCATAAGCGGGCCTGTCCAAACCTCTCACCGGAGCGAATCGTGCCCTCCAACACCAAAGTGACCCAGTACCGCCGCAAGCTGCGGAACATGAACGCTGGCCGCAAGGCCAAGAACTACCGCGCCAACCACGGCACCACCCCGGTCTTCCCGATTCATACGCCCGAGGCCGACGCGAACGCCGAGGCCAAGCAGAAGGGCTGATTCAGCCCCGCGCTGAGAAGAAGCCGACCTTCGGGTCGGCTTTTTTGTGGGCGAGCGCGACGATCTACGCCCCTCGATCCACCCGAAACAGGCGCGCGGCGTTCTCGGCGCACTGCTCGGCGACGGCCTCGCTGGGCACACCCCGCAGCGCGGCGATAAACTCGACGGTGAGCGCGACGTGGCAAGGCTCGTTGCGCCGCCCTCGCAGGGGCTCCGGCGTCAGAAACGGCGCGTCGGTCTCGACGAGCAGGCGATCCATGGGCACCTTCCGGGCGACGTCTTGGGTGATCACGGACTTGCCGTAGGTCACCGTGCCCGGGATCGAGAGCATCCCGCCGCGCTCGACCAGCGCCCACATGCCGTCTACGTCCCCGGCGTAGCAGTGGTAGAGCACCCCGGCGCCGCCAAAGGCGCCCTCCTCATCCAAGACCTGCAGCGTCTCCCCGGCGGAGTCGCGGTCGTGGATGATGATCGGCAGGTTCAGCCGCAGGGCCACCTGGATCTGGCGCCGGAAGGCCGCGCGCTGCACGTCCCGGGGCGAGCGGTCGTAGAAGAAGTCGAGGCCACACTCGCCCCAAGCGACGACGTTTGTATCCGCCGCGAGGGCGAGGAGCTCGTCCATGAGCGCATCGTCAAGCATCGCCGCGTCATGGGGGTGAACCCCGACGGAGGCCCACACGCCCGCGTGCCGCCGCGCGACCTCCACCGCCCGGCGCGCGGAGTCGGCGCCGTAGCCCGCCCCGACGGTGAGCATGTGGGTGACCCCGGCGGCCTTCGCCGTGGCGATCACCGCGTCTACGCCAGCGTCGCCGCCGTAGGTGTGGGGATCGAGGTGGCAGTGAGAGTCAAAGATCATCCAGACCTCCCGACACGCCGGGCGCTGCCGAGCTCTGTCGCCACCCGGGCGAGCAGCGCCTCGACGAGCAGGCGGTTGTTGACGTTGACCTGCTGGCGCTCGCGGGTGTGGTTGATCTCACGCTGGAGCCGGTCTAGGCCCGTGGGCCACAGGTTGGCGGCCCAGGCCGCGACGAGCTCCGGGCGGTCGGCGTTGAGCAGGCGGTCTCCACGCGAGGACGCGACCAAGGCGGCGTCCCGCAGAAGGCCCTCCAGGGCGTCCAGGGTGCGGTCCAAGGCGCCGCGGGCGTCTTTGGCCTGGGAGAGCGTCTCGGCGTAGTCAAAGAGCTCCGTCGGCCCCTCGGAGAGCACGTTGAGGAGCTGATCTCGGGCCTTGTCAAGCTCGGCGAGGCCCCCGTCGGCCAAGGCCAACGCTTTGCCAGGGCAGCCCATGGAGAGCCGGGACAGCCGGGCGGCGCTCGTGGCCTCGACGCCCCGCGCGACAAGCCAAGCGGTGAGGGTGTCCTCGGGCACGGCGCGAAACCGCACCCGCTGCGAGCGGGAGCGCACCGTCGGCAACAGGGCCGAGACCCGGCTGGTGACGAGGATGAAGCCCGTGCCCGGAGGCGGCTCCTCTAAGGTCTTGAGCAGGGCGTTCGCGGCCTGGGGCATCAGGCCGTCGGCGGGGTCAAAGATGACCGTGCGCCAGCGCGCCGAGAAGCGGTGTAGGCGCACCACCCGAATGACCTCGCGCACTTGGTCTACACTAATCGTGCGGGATTTACGCTCGGGGTCGGGCTCGATGAGGATGACGTCGGGGTGAACGCCGCGCTGAATCTGGCGGCAGCTCGTGCACACCCCGCAGGGGACCTCATCCCCTTCCCACGCGCAGGCCGCCGCCATGGCGAGGCGCAGCGCGGCGGTGTGTTTCCCCACCTGCGGCGGCCCCTCAAAGATATAACAGTGATGTAGGTGCTCACGTCGCGCCGCCGCGACGAGCTGGGTGAGCATCTCGGTCTGTCCTAAGAGGTCTTTTACGCCGCTCGCCATATGCCTCGGGTAACCCGGGCGGCGGGAGAGCGGCGCATCATTCGAGCGGCCATGAAGGGTTCATCCTCGCGCGGCCGCTCAGAATGAGGTACAACGCTCAACTCTCCTGACGTGGGGTACAGCCAGGATGGACGTTGTGTCCCTCTGGCATGAACTGGTCGCCCGTGATCCGATCCCGCCGGGCGACTTTCTTGAGCGGATGGCCCGCAGTGGAGCGCTCCACGGCGGACAACCGGCGTGCGTCCACCGTCGGCCCCACTTCATCAGCGCCCGCGCCGCCACGTCAATCCGCGAGGCCACGCGCCAAATTCACAAGGCGATTCGGGCACTTCTGGCGGTCTTGGTCGAGGATGGCCTCGACGGACGCGACGGATCTTTGGCCCGGATGTTGGGCCTGAGCCCCGAGATCATCCGCCTCGCCGCGATTGAGCCTGGCGCTGAAGAGGAGCCAACCCTGCTGCGGGTGCGGGTGGCGCTGCACCAAGACCACCCGATGCTCCTGGACATCGACGCCGAGGGCGACGTGCCCCTGGGCTACAGCGACGTCTTGACCTCGTTCTTCGAGCAGGATCCCTTCACCGTCAACTTTCCTGGGCTGATGCCGTTCCGGGGCGGCGAAGAGCTGGCCCAGGCGGTGCTCCGCACCTGGACCCGCTGGTCGGGGACAACGGGCGGCGCGCCCAAGGTGGCCATCGTCGGCTTCCGCGACGACCCCCGCGCCGTGGAATCAACGCTCTTGCAGCGGCGTTTTCAGCTCCAAGGCGTGCGCTGTGTCGTCGCCGACCCCCGCGACCTCAGCTTCCAGCGCGGTCGCCTCATCGCTGAGGGCCAGCCCGTTGACGTCGTGCACCGCCGCGTTCACATCGAGACCCTCATCGCCCGACCGGATGAGTGTAAAGCGTTACTTGACGCTACCCGGGCGGGGGCGGTGTGTATGGTGAACTCCTTACGCGCCGGGCTGCTCCACAGCCGGGCGATGTTGGCCTATCTGCACGACATGAGCTTCTTGGCGGGGCTCCCCGAGGCCCAGCGCGACGCCATCCGCCACCACGTTCCTTGGACGGGCCTCCTGTGCGCCGAGCCTGGCGCGCCCCGCTCCGACCAGCTCATCTTCTTGGCCAACGCCCACCGCAACGAGCTCGCGCTGAGGCCGCTCTCCAGCGATCTGGGCCGCTCGATCCCCGGCTGGATGGTCACCCAAGACGACTGGGAGGAGGTGCTGGAGCAGGCCAACCACCACGTCCTGCAGCGCCGGGTGCCCATCGAGCGCCACCCCTTCCCCGACGCCCGCAGCGGCTACGCGCTCACCGAGCGTATGGTCGAGCTGAGCGTCTCCGTGGTGCGTGGCCGCGCCACCACGATGCTCGCGCACCTGCGGGAGGGCCCTCGGAGCCCCGACTCCACCCTGGCCCCGGTGTTCGCCGTCCCGGCCCCCTAATCCTCCGCTCTGGAGCCCCGATGCGCGCCGCCCTCCTCCCCCTCGCGCTCCTCTTGAGCCCCTTGGCCTTCGCCAAAGCCGTGGAGGGGTACTACAGCCCCGACGCCGTCGCCGCGTCCTCGGCGGCCTTTGGGCGCTACTCCAACGCGCTCATGCCCCGGTTTGAGAAGGCCGAGCGCGACATCGCCGTGGCCAACAACGCCGTCTCCGAGCTTGAGCTCGGCGTGCTCGTCCTCGGCGGGCGCGCGCCGGACGAGCTCCGCGCCCACTACAAGTCCACCCGCAAGACGGTGACCGTCGCCTTCTTGCAGACCCAGGCCCACATCGCGCTCTTAGAGGACGACTCCTCCGCCACCTTCGGCGCGGCCTTGGAGCGCGCCCTCGTCGCCATGGGCCCCACCACCGTCGCCAAAGAGTGCGCCGCCGGGCCCAGCGGCATCGCCGCCATCGCCGGTCCGGGCCGGGGCCCAGCGACCTGCGCCGGGGAAGACCTCAACGCCCCCTTGGCCGCCGCATTAGACAAAGACCCCGCCCTGCTCGCCGCCATCGACGAGATTCTCGCCTTGGAGTGGCCCGACACCACCATCCCCAAGGCCACCCAGCCGCTGGTGCCCCTCACCAGCGCAGGCCCGGCCTATATCCAGGTGGATGACCTGGCCATCGCCCTGCTCTCGCGACAGATCGAGGACCTGGGCGCCACCTTTGAGCAAGAGATCGCGCCCTTGGAGCGGGGGTTAGAGGCCAAAGACCCCCAAGCCCTCGCGGACGCCAAGGCCGCCCGGGACCGCTACGAGGCCGGGGTGAGCGCCGCCGGGGCGAAGATGCTCACCGCGGTTGAGAAGTCCCTCAAGAAGCGCGGCGAGGCCGTGGCCTTGTGCGCCAACCCCGCGGCGTTTGGCGGCTGTGAGGGCGAAGACAAGACGGACCTGCTCGTGCGGGCCTTGTCAACCGACAAGAAGGTCTTGAAGGCCCTGCGCTGAGCGACTCGTGGGGCCTCAGCGCGCCGGGGTGACGCGGGCGAGGAGCTGAACCTGGGGGCCGTCGCGGTCCTCCACCCAGCCCACCGCGGCGCCGAACATCACGCAGGACGTGGGATCAGACCACGCCACGCCGCCGCTCACCGCGCGGAGGCCCTCGGCGCTCAAGAGCAGCTCCGCGCTGGGCGTGGTGGTGCCGCGGACGCCCACGAGCGGCGCGGCGAGGCCTAGGCGGGCGAGCTCAGCGTCGTTCTCAGGCGCCGCGGGGCTCCGACTGGCCCACAGAGACGCCTGGGCTTGGAGCCGCTCGGCGTCGAGGCCCAGCCGCGCGCCGCCGAGGTGAGCGGCCTCTTCACCGAGGCTCTCCCGGGACAACACGACGAGGCCAAAAGACAAGGCCCCGGCGCGCGCCTCGGCCTCGGCGGCGAAGGACGGCCCGGCGGCGGTGATCGGCGCGTCAAGGCTGGCGCTCAGCGCACCCTCTGGCCGGATCTTGGTGACGCTCACCCGCGGCCCCGCCCACAGGCCGCCGGGGGCGAGGTCGAGGCCGGGGGCGAGGCCCAGGGTGAAGCCGCCCATTCTGGCGCCGGAGGGGTCGGCCAAGGTGAGGGGCGTCGGCGTGGCCTGGAGCGCGCCGAGGCGAGCGCCCCCGCCGCCGCGCAGCTCAAACGCCAAGATCGTGCGACCTCTTGGCCCATCGGCCCACGCCGGGAGCACGAGCCCAAGCTCAGCGTAGGGGTCAAGCGCGCCCTCTCCGGCCTCGACGTAGCCGACACCTCGGGCCAACATCAGGCCGTCAAGCTCCAGCACGCCGAGCTCCTGGTGGAGCCGCGCCTGCAGCACCGCCTCCCCGCGTGGGCCCGCGGCGGTGAGGTCCAGACGGCCTCGCTGGTGCAGGGTCAGGGGCCCGACGTTTTGCCCCGGGGGCGAGAGCCCTAGGCCAACCACCCCGCTCATTCGCAGATCGGCCTCGCCCAAGCCCTCCTGAAATCCGAGCGCAGAGACGGAGAGCGCGCCCAGGCCGACGCTGAGCCGGGTGGACGTCCAGGGCTCGGCCCGGGCGAGGCGATCGGCGCCGAAGTCGCTGAGGTAGGTCGGATCGGAGATCCAGGTGCCCGCGCCGATCACGCTGGCGCCGCCTTTGGCCTGGGCGACGGCGGCGCTCACCCCGGCGCGAGGCGCGTGCTCCAGGCGATCCCAGCCGCCGGAGGCCACGATCGAGGCCTGGGGCGCGGTGACAGAGACGAGGCCACGCGCGCCGCGGGCCTGCCGCCACTCCGGGCTCAGGCTCAGCTTGGGGCCGTGATCGGGGCGAAACCACACCGGCAAGGCCACCTGCACGCCGTCGAGGCCACGGCCAAGCACGGGCAAGCCCACCCCGACCTGCCGAGGGGTGAGGCGCAGGCGCGCGGATGGCAGGGGCGCCACGTCCCGCTCCCCGATCATCAGGCGGAGGCCCCGCACCTCAACGAGCTCCGCCTCGCGGTCTAGCCGGGCCTCTGCGGCCAGGATCCCCCACGGCGCGCCCTCTACGCAATCACACGGGGAGAGCCGCAGGGACTCCGCCGTGAGCTGGCTGAGGGATGGATCGGCGGTGAGGCGCGCGGCGACGAGGGCGCGGCCCTCAAGGGTGAGCCGCACGTTCCCCTCGGCGATCAGGCCCTCCGCGCTGAGCACGACCCGATCCGCGGTGAGTCGCACCTGCGCGGGGGGGGCCGCCTCGGGCGCCGCGGGGGGCTCTTCAGCCCAAACAACCGCCGAGAGCGCCACAAACACGGCCGCCGGGCTCACGTTCGACCGAGCAGGTCCCGCGCCGCCCCGGCGAGAAAGAGGCTGCCCGCCACGATCACCAGGCCCCTGCCCTCCCGGGCCATCGGCAGCGCGTCCTCGATGGGCCCCGCGGGCAACACCGGCACGCCGAGGCCCACGAGGCGCTCGGCCACCTCGCCGGGCATCATCGCCCGGGGGTGCGCGCAGGACGTGGTGAACACACGATCGATCATCGGGCGCAGGGCCGCGGCGATGGCGCGCACGTCTTTGTCTTTGGAGGCGCCGAGCAGCAGGGTGCGCGGGCGATCTCGGGGCAACGCCGCCAAGGCGCTGGCCAAGGCCCGGGCGCCATCGACGTTGTGGGCGCCGTCGATGAGCAGATCCTCCGCCAGCCACTCAAAACGGCCGGGGTTCTGGGCGGACTTGAGCCCGGCGCGCAGGGCGGCCTCGTCTACGGCGAGCTCTGGGCGGCGCTCGGACCACCGCTCCAACATCGCCAGGGCCACGCCGGCGTTCTGCACCTGGTGCGCGCCGCTCAGCCCACAGGAGAGGCCGCTGAGGCTCAGCCGCGCCGAGCGGTAGCTGAAGTCCTCGGGGCTGCCCTCCACGCGGAAGTCGGTCCCGGCGACGATGAGCGGGCAGCCGCGCTCTTTGGCCATCACCCGCACGGCGGAGAGCGCGTCTTTGGGCAGCGGGCCGACCACCATCGGCACGCCGGGCTTCAAGATGCCCGCCTTCTCGGCGGCGATGGCGGCGATGGTGTCGCCGAGGCGATCGGTGTGGTCCAGCCCCACAGAGACGACGCAGGTGACCTCGGGGGTGACGACGTTCGTGGCGTCCAAACGCCCGCCGAGGCCGACCTCCAGCACCGCCACGTCGAGCTCTTGTTGGGCGAACCACAGAAACGCGGCGAGGGTCTCCGCCTCAAACACCGTCAGGCCGCCGTCGTCTCGGGCCTCTCCCCGGGCGTGGGCCCACTCCCGGGCGCGGCGGTCAATCTCGACGAGCAGCGCGTCGAGGCGGGCGTCGGAGATCGGCCGACCGTCGATCCGAAAGCGCTCGTTGAGCTGCTGAATGTGGGGGCTCGTGTAGAGGCCCGTGTGCCGCCCCGCCGCGCGTAAGCAGCCGTCGAGCATCATACAGACCGAGCCTTTGCCGTTCGTGCCCGCCACATGCAATGACGGCATCGCCGCGTGCGGCGAGCCCATCGCCTCCAGCAGCGCCTCGACCCGCTGAAGCCCGAGGCGAACCCCCGCGTTGGCGAGGCGCTGCAGGAGCGGGTGTGTCCTCATCGGGCCTCGCCGATGGCCACGGGGCGGGACTCGACAAGCCAGCGGAGGCTCTCGGCCAAGGTGGCGCGCAGCTCATTGCGGGGCACGATGAGGTCCACCATGCCGTGCGCGAGGAGATACTCGCTCGTCTGGAACCCTTCGGGGAGGTTCTCGCCGATGGTCTGCTGGATGACCCGGGGCCCGGCGAAGCCGATGAGCGCGTTGGGCTCGGCGAAGATGAGGTCGCCCAACATCGCGAAGGACGCGGCGACGCCGCCGGTGGTGGGGTCGGTCAAGACCGAGATGTAGGGCTGGCCCGCCTCGTCGCGGAGCTTGGCCAAGGCCGCGCAGCTCTTGGCCATCTGCATCAACGAGAGGATGCCCTCTTGCATCCGGGCGCCGCCAGAGGCCGAGACGACGATCGCCGGGCAGCGGCGCTCCGTGGCGCGCTCAAACACCCGGGTGACCTTCTCGCCGACGACGCTGCCCATGGACCCGCCCATGAACCGGAAGTCGAACACACCCAGCTCAACGGGCAGGCCGTCGATGGTGCACGAGCCCGAGAGGAAGGCGTCGAGCACGCCGAGCTTCTTCTGGGTGTCGAGCAGGCGCTTGTGGTAGGGCTTGGCGTCGGAGAACTCCAGCGGGTCGCCGGGGCCCAGGTGGTCGTCGTGAACCACGAAGCTGCCGGGATCGGCGAGGAGCGCCACCCGCGCGCTGGCCTCGATGCGGAAGTGGTGGCTGCAGTGGGGGCAGACCTGGCCACGCTCGGCGAGCACCGGGCGGTAGAGGATCTCCGCGCAGCTCGGGCAGCGCAGCCAGAGGTCCTTGTCGGGCCCTTTGGACTGGGGGCGCGTCGGGAGGGGCTTGGGGGGCTGCTCAAACCAGCGGCTGCCGCCGGTCGGTCCGCCGTTGCCGTTTGGGTTGCCGTTGCCGATGCCGTTGCTCATTGGGGGGCTCCTGACGCCGACCTCTAACTTGAAGCCTCGCGCCGCGCCGCGTTCGCCCCGGACAGGGACACGCCGCCGCCGAACACCTGGGCGAGACCGCCGTGCAAGAACGCCTCGTTGCGCGCGCCGTGGCCAAACGGCAGCCCTGCGACCACGGGCACGCCCAGGGGCAAAAGCGCGTCACGAAGCACGTCCACCACGCCCCAGTCGGCGTCTTGCGGCGCGGCGCACTGAACAAACTCGCCCAGCAGCACCGCCCGAACCCCGTTGAACACCCCGGCCTCGCGGAGCTGGTTCACCATGCGGTCGAGCTTGTACGCGGGCTCGGCGATGTCCTCTAAGGCGAGGATCGCCCCCCGGGCGTTGAGCTGGTGGGGCGTGCCGCACAGGGTCGAGAGCACGCAGAGGTTGCCGCCGACGATCGGGCCCTCGGCCTCCCCTTCAGCCCAGACCTCACCCTCCCAGCGGGTGGCCGCGCCCTCCATCAACAGCGCCCGCAGCCGGGCTTGGCTGGCGGCGTCGCTCACCGACAAGGAGTGCAGCACCGGCCCATGAACCCCGATGAGCCGCGCCTGGCCCCACAAGGCGCTGTGCAAGGCCGTCCCGTCGGAGAAGCCGATCACCGGGCGAGATTGAATGGTTGACCAATCAACTTTGGAGAGCAGGCGCCCCAGGCCATAGCCGCCCCGGGCCATCCACGCGCCGTCAAGGCTGGGATCCGTGAGCGCCCAGCGCAGATCCGCGAGGCGCGCGTCGTCGTCTCCGGCCAAGAAGCGGTGGCGCTGGCCGAGGTTCGGCGACGGCACAAGCTCGACGCCCCAGGCCTCGGCGAGGGCCCAGCCGGCCTGCAGGCGCTCGGGGTTGAACACGCCTGAAGGCGCGAAGACGCCGACGCGGGCGCCGGGGAACAACAGCGGTGGAGGAGCGGGCAGCGGAGGCATACGCGGGATGATAGCCTGCGAGGCGTGATCCGACCGCTCGCCCTGATCCTCAGCCTCCTCCCCTTCGCCGCCTGCGTCGAGCAAGGCGAAGCGCAGCCCAAAAACGACGCGCCGCACCCCGGCGCCCCCGCCCAAGCCGCCACCGACGCCGCCAAGCTCACGGCGCTGCCGCTGCCCGAGGTCACCCCCTTCGTGGCGCGCACCCGCGTGGCCCCGGTGACCTTGGTGGACGAGCACGGCGGCGTGCTGTTGGTGCTCGACGCCATCGGGGTTGAGCTGACCGTCGAGCGCCTCCTGGCCGATCGGGCCTGGGTGCGCTGCACGGGCTGCCGCGCGCCGATTGACGCCTGGGTTCAGCGCGCGGCGCTCTACGCCGGTGGCCCGCCCGGGGACGGCCCCAACGACGCCTTGCTCGCCGCGCTCAACGCCGAGGCCAGCCTGCCCGAGATCGCCCGCCACGGCCTCGTCAACGTGGGTCAGGCCTGGATCGCCCCACCTTGGCACGGCGAGGGCGGCTACTCGGGCCAGGTGCTCAAGGCCGAGCCTGAGGGCGCGGGCTGGCGCCTCACCCTGCCCCCCGCTAACCTGCCAACGCCCTGAGACGTGGAGCGAGACGTGGAGCGGCAACTCTGGTCCATTGAAGGAAACAGCCAGCGCCTCGACGGCGGCGCGATGTTTGGCAACGCCCCCAAGGCCCTCTGGGAGCGCTGGGCCACCCCCGACGAGCGCAACCGCATCGAGCTCGCCTGCCGGGCCCTGCTCGTGCGCGATGACGACCGCTGGATCCTCTTCGAGACGGGCATCGGCGCCTTCTTTGAGCCCCAGCTCAAGGATCGGTTTGGGGTCGAGGAGCCCAACCATGTGCTCCTGGAGTCCCTCGCCGAGGTGGGCCTCACCGACGCCGACATCAACGTCGTCGTGCTCTCCCACCTGCACTTTGACCACGCCGGGGGCCTGCTCGCCGCCTGGGAGGAGGGCCGCGAGCCGCGCCTGCTCTTCCCCAACGCCCGCTACATCGTGAGCGCCCGGGCCTGGGACCGCGCCAACCGCCCGCACCCCCGGGACAAAGCCTCGTTTATTCCTGAGCTTCAGCCCCTGCTCTACGCCTCAAACCGCCTGGAGGTGGTCGTCGGCCCGTCCTCGCCCACCTTGGGGCCTGAGTTCCGCCTGCACCACTCCGACGGCCACACCCCGGGCCTCTTGTGTACGGAGATCCCCGGCCAGTCGGGCCCGGTGCTCTTCGCCGCCGACCTCATCCCCGGTCGCGCCTGGGTTCACACCTCGATCACCATGGGCTACGACCGCTTCCCAGAGAAGCTCATCGACGAGAAGCGGATGATCATGGACGAGCTCGCCGCCCGCAACGGCCGCGTGTTCTTCACCCACGACCCCAACACGGCCATCGCCTACCTCACCAAAGATGAGCACGGGCGTTTTGGCACGATCATGCCCAAGGCGAGCCTCGTCGGGCAGCCGGCCTGAGCGTCGCCGCACCGCCCCCCGGGACGTGTCTTAAACTGTCATCATCGCTTCACTCGCCGAAGCCCCACCTTTGGCGACGCATCGGGAGCAAGACACCACCGGAGGTCCATCGTGGCGAACATCCTGCTCCCCCCGTCCTGGCGAATCCCTGAGTCTCAGGTCGCCCCGGAGTCCGCCTGGCTCAACCGCCGCGAGCTGGTGAAGGCGCTGGGCCTGGGCGCCATCGGCGCGGCCACCTTCGGCGCAAGCTGCGCCACGGCCATCGGCGGCAAGAACCCCCTGCCCTCCAGCTATGACTGGACCTTCCCGCCCGCCCAACGAAACCCCCGCTTCCCCGGCGGCCAGCCCCCGGCGGTGGAGATCACGGCGGAGGACGTCGCCGCCTCGTACAACAACTTCTACGAGTTCACCACCGCCAAAGACAAGGTCTGGACGCTCTCTGACACCTTGAAGGTGAAGCCCTGGACGGTGGAGGTCAGCGGCGAGTGTGACAAACCCACCACCTTCAACTTTGAGGATCTCCTGGCCTTGATGCCCCTTGAGGAGCGGGTGTACCGCTTCCGCTGCGTCGAGGCCTGGTCGATGGTGGTGCCCTGGACGGGCTTCCCGCTCAAGGCGCTCCTGGACCGTGTGGTGCCCAACAGCAAGGCCAAGTACGTCCGCCTGGTGAGCCTCGGCGACTCCAAGATGATGCCCGGCGTGGCGTCGCAGCCCTGGTACCCCTGGCCGTACCACGAGGGCCTCACCTTGGAGGAGGCCAACCACGAGCTGACCTTGATGGCCGTGGGCATCTACGGCCACGCCTTGCCCAACCAGCACGGCGCGCCGATCCGCCTCGTGACGCCGTGGAAGTACGGCTACAAACAGCTCAAGTCCATCGTGAAGATCGAGCTCGTCGCGAAGGAGCCCAAGACCTTCTGGAACACCGTCGCCGGGGACGAGTACGACTTCTGGGGCAACGTGCGCCCCGACATCCCGCACAAGCGCTGGAGCCAAGCCACGGATCGGGTGATCCCCACCGGCGAGCGCGTGAAGACGCCGATGTACAACGGCTACGCCGAGCAGATTGGCGACATGTACAAAAAAATCTACGCGGGCAAGTGACCCTGCCCGCGTAGCGTGCGCTCAGACCGCCGAGGCGGCGCGGGCTACTTCAGCCAGAACGAGACCTCAAGGCCGCCGCCGTAGGTCAGCGTCGCGTCGCCGGTGACGATGCTGCTCACGCCGATGGTGGGCACGGCGTAGATGCCGAAGCCGCCGCCCTTCTTGAGCTCGGCGCCCATGCGGGTCTTGGCGACGAAGTTGAAGGTGGGGTTGTCGAAGCCGGTGTCGGAGAGCAGGCGGAAGCCAGCGCCGGCTTGCACCACACCATCGACGCCGTTGCCGAGCTCGACCTTCTGCACGACGTAAGCGCCATCGACGCCCAGGTTGATCGTGTCATTGGGCAGGCCGCCGATGAGCTCTAAGGCGTGGACCTGGAGCACGAACTTCTTCTGGCGGTAGTCGAGGCTGGGGTACCAGGCGGTGCCGTCGGAGAGGCTCGAGAGCGAGGCCGTGGCGCCGAAGCCCGCGTGGGCCTCGGTGGAGGTGGTGAGGAGGCCCGTCACGAGCAGCGCGGCGGCAGCGAACATCTTGGGGAAGGACATGGTGTTTCCTCTAGTTGGGAAGGCTCAGCTTCAGCATGGCACAGTTGAAGCCCACGCGCATCGGCAGACGCGGTGGGCGGCGTCATAACCCGCTCAGATCCTAGGCCCTTCCCGGCTCGCGCTGCGGTATGCTCTGGCCCCGCCCGAGGCCCACCCCCGCCATGCTGCTCACCGCGCTCTGGATTCTCACCGCTGACGCGCTCGCCCAAGACCCTCCCGCCGAGGAGCCAGCCCCCGCCGAGGAGCCCGCTCCCGCCGAGGAGCCAGCCCCCGCTGAGGAGCCCGCGCCCGCGCCCGCCGAGGCCACCACCGTCGAGGCGCCCGAGGCCGTTGAGGCGCCGCGCATGTGGAAGGTCGCCGCGCTGCCCCTCGTCGCCTTCTCCAGCGACACCGGCCCCGGCGGCGGCTTCTACGCGCTCTATGTGCGGAAGAACCCCGAAGATCCCAACGGCTTGTGGAAGATGCGCCTCTCCACCCAGCTCTACGCGACGAGCCGCGGCTACCGCGACCACTGGGTGAAGCTCGACGTGCCGAACATCTTCGGCTCGTCCTTCCGCTGGGACATCATGGCCGGCTGGGAGCGCTGGGACTACGCGCCGTACTACGGCTACGGCAACAACACCGACCGCATCCCCCCCGCCGACATCGAGGCGCAGTGGGGTGAGGAGGCCCTCAAGCAGTACTACTACTACAAGCTCGACGGCGCGAAGGTGCTCACGAACCTGCGCCGGAACCTCGGCGGCGACTTCGACCTGTTCATGAACTACTACATGCGGTTCGCGAACATCACGCCCTATGAGAACAGCCTGCTCAACGAGGAGCAGCCCCTCGGTGTGGGCAGCGGCCTCTACACCCGCCTGAGCGTCGGCGTGATGTTGGACACCCGCAACACCGAGCCCACCCCCACCAAAGGGATGTTCTCGGAGGTCTCCGTGCGCGCCTCGGCGCCGTGGACGGCCTCGGTGTGGGACGGCGCCCAGCACTCCACCTACGGCGTGAACCTCATCGACCGCCGCTACTTCAACCTCGTGGGCGACGGGCGTGTGGTGCTCGCCAACCGCGTCATCGTCGACATGCGCTGGGGCGAAGATCCCTTCTACATGCAGGACATGCTCGGCGGCAGCCAATGGATCTCCACCGGCGGCAACATGGCCTGGCGCGGGTACTCTTGGGGCCGGTTCCGCGGCGACGCCGTGGCGATCTGGACGCCGGAGCTGCGCACGAAGCTCGTCCGCATCGGCGGTGAGAAGCACGGCTTAGAGATCATGGCCGTGCCCTTCATGGACTTGGGCCGGGTGTGGCTGTGGGAGGGCGAGGAGGGTGACGAGCCCAGCCACCTTCACCTCGCGGGCGGCTTAGGCACCCGCTGGATCTGGGACAAAGACATGGTCATCCGCGCCGATATCGGCTTTGGCCGTGAGGAGTTCCAGGACGGCACCGTAGACTCCAACATGGGCATCTACCTCACCTTTGACCACCCGTTCTGAGCGAGCCCGCCTAAACAAGCTCAGAGGCGGCCAGCGGCGCGGAGGATGCCGTACCGTAGGCCGCCGTCGGAGGCCGTGAGGCCGTCGAGGCCCAGGCGAGAGAGCACCCCGGCGAGCACCGTCGCCCCGGCCATCAGGTACGGGGCGCGCTCGGGCGACACCGCCGCGAGCTGGGCGCGCTCGGCTGGGCTCGCCACGCGCAGGCGCTCGGCCCAGCCGCGCAGCGCGTCTCGGCTCACCCGCGCGCCGTGGACCTTGGCGCCGTCGTAGGTGGTGAGGCCGAGGGTCATCGCGGCCAGGGTCGTCGCGCTGCCCGCGACGGCGACGGCGACGGCCCCCTCGGGCGCGGGGCTCAAGGCGGCGCAGGCGGCCTCCACCGCGGCGCGGAGCGCGTCGAGCTGGGCCAAGCTCACCTCATCCCCCGCGGCGAAGGCCTCGGTGAGCCGCACGCTGCCGATCTCTAAGGAGACCCGGCTCACCATCGTGTCGCCTAAGCCGTGTACGACCTCGGTGGAGCCGCCGCCGAGGTCGATCACCACCCGGGGGCCGTCGCCCAGGTTGAGCCCACGCGCGGCGCCCAAAAAGGCGAGCTCCGCCTCCTCTTCGCCGGAGATTGTGCGGGGGCGAAGGCCCGTCTCGGCGGTGACCTTGGCGAAGAACTCCGCGGCGTCTGAGGCCCGCCGGGCGCCGGAGGTGGCGCAGACGAGCACGTCCTCTGGGCGAACGCCCAGGGCGGCTGCGCGCTCGGCGTAGCGGTGAAGCAGGGCCAGCGCAAACGCCGCACGATCCGGGCGAAAGCGCCCGCCGTCGCCTAGCCCTTTGCCCAGCCCAACGACGACGGCCTCGTCGTGGAGCACCCTGCCCTCGCCGTCTACGACCGTGAGCAAGAGGCTGTTGCTGCCGATGTCAATCGCCGCCGAGACGCTCACCAGCTCAGCCGAGGTGACCAGGACGGGTTGGAGTAGCCGCCTTTGCCTTTGGTGGACTGCACCTGATGCCGACCATCCGCCGTGCTCATCCAGATGTGGTTGCCGCCGGAGCGGGTGGAGCTGAACGCGAGGTAGCGGCCGTCGGGGGACCAGGTCGGGTCCTCGTTGTCGCCTTGGCCTTGGGTGATCCGCACCGCCCCTTTGCCGTCGGTGCCGACGGTGAACACGTCAAACACGCCGTCGCGGCTCACATAGGCGATCTTGTCGCCTTTGGGGGACCAGGCCGGGTCGGTGTTGTGGCCGCCGTTGAAGGTGACGCGCCGGGCGTCGCCGCCGGAGGCCGACATGACGTAGATCTGCACGCCGCCCGAGCGCTCGGAGGCGAAGGCCACCTGCCCGCCGTCGGGGGAGAAGGCCGGGGAGACGTCGATCCCCGAGGCGTTCGTGAGCTGGCCCAGGTTTCGGCCGGTCTCGGCCTCGAGCATGAACAGGTCGGTGTCGCCGGAGCCGTTCGACGAGAGGGTGACCGCGAGGCGATCCCCGGCGGGGTGCCAGGCCGCGCCGATGTTCACGCCGGGCCGGGCCGAGAGCCGGGTGGTGCGGCCCCGGGCCAGGTCCGCGATGTAGATGTCGGGGTTGCCCGAGCGGTAGCTGGTGAAGGCGATCTTTGCGCCGTCTTTGGACCACGCGGGCTGGAGGTTGATCGAGCCGTTCTGGGTGATCGACGTGAAACCTTCGCCGTCCACGTCCACAAGGGCGATCTCTTTGTTGCCCGAGCGCTGGGTGACCACGGCGAAGCGGGTGTTGAAGATGCCGGGCTCACCGGTGACCTGCAGGATGATCTCATCGGCGATGCGGTGGCCCATCCGCCGGGCCTGGTTGGGGTCGCCGGTGAAGGCCTTCGCGCCGAGCTTGCGGCGGCCGGGCACGTCGTACACCCACACCTCAGCGCGCACCTTGTCGCCGACGGACTCGACCTTGGTCTTGCCGAGCACCACGGCGTCGGGGACGTCCCAGTCCTCAAACTTGAACGTCCCCGGCTCAAGCCCAGCGCTGGCGGGCTCGATGAAGGCGTCGGGGTTTAAGACCTTGAAGTAGCCCGACATCTCCAGATCGTGCCGCACGACCTCCCACACCGTGTCCACCATCGCCGAGCCGCCCGTAGGCTTGGGGATCGCGATGGGCACGTCGCGGTTGCCCGGCTTGTTGACCTCGATGATGAAGTCGGTCTTGGTGGCCTCCTGCGCGTAGCCCAGGGGCCCGCGCAGGCCCAGGCTGAGCACCGTGAGGCTGATGAGCGTGAGGCAGAGCGCACGCAACACACGAAGCAGGCGGGTGGGGATCACTGGACGTCCGAAGGAGAGAAGACGAGGTTCAAGACCCAGGGCGGGTTGCCGCCGAGCACCTCAGCGGAGGGCTGGGGGACCTGGGGCGTCTTCGAGACGGCACGGAGCGCGGCGGCGTCAAACGAGGGGTCACCGCTCGTCTTCTTCACCTCAAAGCCCTTGACGTTCCCTGCGCCGTCGATGGTCACCAACACATGCACCTTGAGCTTGGAGTTGGTGGAGATGGTCGAGAAGTTGGGCAGGATGGCCTGCTTGACCTTCTCGCCGTACATCGCCTTCTTGGGGTCGCCGACTCCGGTGGAGGAACCCGTCGCGCCTTCGACACCATCCTCGGACGTGGCGAGGCGATCTTCGCTGCCTAAGGCGGCCATGGCGTCGCGGCGGGCCTCATCCCGGCGGAGCTGATCCTTGATCTTCTCAAGCTCCTTCTCTCGGGCCTTGGGATCGCCCTCGGGCTTGGGAGCGTTGGGGTCGTTGATGGCCAGGGTAGCGTCGCTCGGCGGCGTCGGCGGCGCGACCGTAGGCTCCACCGCGCCCTGCACGGGATCGGGCGTGCGGCTCGCCTTCTGGGGCTGGCGGGTGGTCTGCTTGGGCATAGGCATCAGGCTGACCTCAAGGACCTCGTCGGGGTCGATGAGGGGCTTGGGCGGGCCGGAGAGTTTGCCGCCCAACAAGAGCGCCGCGGCCACGACGACGTGCAGCCCCACCGACATCGGCAGGGCGGCGCCAGGGCGCAGAGGATCAGGCTGAAGGACGGACTTCAACATTCCGGCTCACTCCGAGGCCGCGCCCGGCTGCGTCACGAGGCCCACCTTGCCGATCCCGGCGGCCTGGGCCACGCTCATCATCCGGATCACCTTCTCATAAGGCAAGGCGCCGTCGGCTTTGACAAAGATGGCCTGGTCGGGGTTCGCCTCACGAATGGCCCGCAGCTTCACCTGGAGCTCTTCAAAGGTGAACTCGCTCTCGTTGATGAAGTATTTGCCGTCTGCGGTCAACGAGAGGACGAGCTGCTCCTCCTCGGAGACCAAGGGCGGGGACTGGGACTTGGGCAGCTCGATGTCGACGCCTTGCACCATCATCGGCGCGGTCACCATAAAGATGATGAGCAGCACCAACATGACGTCCACGAAGGGCGTCACGTTGATCTCGGCCATCATCCCGCCGCGGTCACCGCCGCTGCTCATGCCCATAACGGCCCCCGCTCAGCGCCCGCGAAAGTGGCGCTTGACGATGTTGAGGAAGTCCGACGAGAAGTTGTCCATCTCGTTGTTGAGGATACGGATGCGGCTGTTGAAGTAGTTGTAGGCCATGACCGCCGGGATGGCCGCGGCGAGGCCCACGGCCGTGGCGATGAGCGCGTGGGCGATGTCGGGGCCGACGGTCTGAATCGAGGCGCTGCCCGTGGCGCCGATGCGCTGGAAGGCGCGCAAGATGCCCCAGACCGTGCCGAAGAGGCCGATGAACGGGCCCGTGGAGCCCGTGGTGGCCAGAAAGGGCACCATACGCTCGAGGCGGGTGAGCTCGACGGTGCCCGCGCGGCGCAAGGAGCGGGTGAGGTTGTCGGTGGCGTCGGCGCTGGCCGGGGCGGGCACGGTGCCGGGCGCCTGGCCCTCGGTGCCTGAGGTGAGCTTGTGAAGCTCGACGTAGGCCGCCTTAAACATCTCGGCGATGGGAGAGTCGGGGTACAGGCTGGCCTTCTCGTAGACCTGATCCAGCCGACGGCTCTCCCAGAACAGCTTGAGGAACTCGGCGGACTGCGCAGACGCCCGGCGCAGCATCCGCGCCTTGTCGAAGATGATGTACCAGCACACCACCGACATGCCCAACAAGGTGAGCAGGACGAGCTGCACGATGAGGTCGGCGTCGAGGAGCAGCTCGACGATGCCGGGCTGGGCGGTGCCCGGGTCGGCCACCAAGAACACGGTGATGATGCCATCCATGCGGAGATGGACCTCTTAGGTGCGGTTTTTGGGCTCAATGGGGCCGCTCGCGCGGCGCCCGCTCCAGGCGCTCATCCCACCGTTGACGGTGTAGATGTCGTGACCCCCGATGGAGGTCATAAACTCCGCGGCGGCGGCGGAGCGGTCTCCGGCTTGGCACACGAAGATGAGCTGCTGGGTTTGTTTGAGCTCGTGGTAACGGTGGGGAAGCTCATCCACCTGGATGTGGATGGCGTCGGGGGAGCGGTCGGCCTCGACCTCGGAGCGTGTGCGCACATCGACGAGCAGGTAGGGCGAGCTCGCCTGGTCAAGGAGCTTCTCGGCCTCGGCGGAGGTGATCTCCTGGACGAGCTGGGCGGGCTTGCCTGGGTCACGCACACGCGAGGCGCCGGACTGGGCGGCGGCGGGGCCAGCGCTCGCGCGGTCCTCGTCAAGCTCGACGCCTTGGGCGGCGGCGGCGGCGCGCAGGAGCGTGATCACCTCGGGGAAGCCGCGCTCGGAGAGGCGCACCTTTTGGTCTTTGCCGATGAGGAAGACCGCGTCCCGGCACATCGGCAGCGCCCGGCGGGAGGCGCCGAAGGCCCGGGCGGTGAGCGCGAGGGGGTCGTAGACGAAGTGGAACTGCACGCGGAAGTGCGCGCGCAGCTCACGGAGGCGGTCGGTGCGGTTGGTGTTCACCGCGAAGATGACCGTCTCTAGCGCCTCAAAGCGGGCGCGGGCGGCCTCAAGCTCCTTCACAAACCGCTCGGTGCCTTCGCCCTCGTCGGCGAAGAACACGAGCAGCACGTTGAGGTTGCCCTCAAAGTCCCGCAGCTTGATCCAGGTGCCATCGTCGGCGGTGAGCGACAACGGCGGCGCCAAGGCCCCTTCCGGGAGGGGGCTCAGCCGCAGCATGTCTCGAATGACGCCCATGGGTGCTTCCTCTTGATCCATTCTCGCGCGCGGGGTCTAACCGGTCGAGGGGGACTTCGCTTGTGGGGGGACGACCTCGGCCTCTGTGGCGTCGTCTAAGGGCTCTCCGGTCCATGTGCGGCGCAAAACGGCCTGGAGACGCGCGGCGCGCTCACCCAAGGATCGGCGCGCGTAGAGGGTAGAGCTGGCGACGGAGAGGCCCGGCACCAGGCGCATCACCCGGCGCAGGGCCACGGAGACGAGCTTGTCGCCGGTGGCGCGCACGGCCCAGCCGACGGCCTGGGGCGCGGCGGGGAGCTGTTTGGTGATGACCGCGGGGAGATCCCGCACCCGCAGCGCGGGGCCGCCGGGCTCGGGCAGAGGGAGCTCGAAGGCGGCGGCCAAGGCGCGGCGCAGGGCGAGCTGCCCCGCCTCGCTCTCGGGGTCGAGGCCGTAGACCACGGCGAGGCGCTGGCCCAGCCGCAAGAGGTGGACGAGGGAGGCGACGAGCTCCGGCGGCACCCCCGCGGCCCCGGCGAAGGCCCCGGCGGCGCCGATGTACCCGGCGCGGCTGCGAGAGCGGGCGATGAGCGCCTCGGCGGAGCGATCGAGCTCAAAGAGCTCCGGGGACAGGCCGCTTGTGGGGTCGTGGTAGACGAGACCTTCGGCCTCTAGCTCACGGCGGATCTCCCCTGCGCTCAAGGAGACAGAGCCGTAGATTGACGTGAGGAGATCCACGTCGAGGCGCTCTTGCAGCGCGTCTTGAAGGGGCGACCAGATCGCCATCCCGAGCCTCACTTTCCCCCTGCTTAACCCGGCGTGGCCCCGGCGGCGGAGAGATGGGCCCTCGTGGGACACGATCGCCCTCGGGCCCCGCACAGGCGGTCCACGCGGGGCTGAGCGAGGCCCGGTCATTCCTGAGTCGGCTTGGGTTCGCCACCCCGCGAGGTCCGGGCTATAGGGCCGACGGAGGTAGGAGTGCACGCCGAACCTGCTGTGGACCTCTCGGGGCTGTTGGCTTTGCCCTTGGGCAAACGAATTGGCCCCCTCACGACACTGGCCCAGACGCTCGTAGACCGGCAGGACGCCGGGGACGAGCTCGACACCGCGACGCGCGACGCGGTGGTTCAAGGCATCATCGATCTGATCAACGCCTGCGCAGGCACGGGAAAAGAGCGCCTCGCGCTCGGTGAGGCCTTGGGCCGCCTGGGTGATCCTCGCCTGCGCAGCCCGTCCGACGCCGAGTACTGGGCCACGGTCTCCGTCACCGATGGTGACCTGCTCGTGGGCCGTTACCCGGTCACCACCGCCGAGTGGCAAGAGTTCGCCCGCTCCGGCGGCTACGAGCGCGACGAGCTGTGGTCCCCCGAGGGCCTCGCCTGGCGCGGCTCCGGCGTTCGCCTGTGGCCTGAGCTCGCCACCCGCCCCGCCGTGGCGCACCTCATCATCCCCAACCAGCCCGTCGTCGGCGTCACCTGGCACGAGGCCAACGCCTACGCCAAGTCCCAAGGCGCCCGGCTGCTCACCTTCTCCGAGCGCCTCGACGTCGTGCGTGGCCGCGAGAAGCGCCCCTACCCCTGGGGTGAGCCCTTCGGCCAAGGCAACGCCAACACCGCTGAAGAGGTGCTGGAGAAGCCCTCCGCCATCGGCCTCTACATCTCCGATCGCACCCCCGAGGGTGTGTCCGACCTCGCGGGCAACGTCGCGGAGTGGACGGCGGACGAGATGGGCGACGAGCGGGTGATCGCCCCCGGCTCCTGGAAGCAGGTGTCGATGGCGGCCTGGGCCAAGGCCCGGCACTTTGAGCCCCCCGACGCCCGGCAGATCGATCTGGGCTTCCGGATCTGCCGAGACCTCTGATGCGGGATCGGTTCGTGGCCATGGTCGAGTCTACCCAAGACTCGATCTGCGCGGCCATTGAGGCGCTGGACGGCGGCGCCACCTTCGTCGAGGACCGCTGGGAGCGCCCCGGCGGCGGCGGCGGTCGCTCCCGCGCGCTGCAAGAGGGCCGGGTGTTTGAGAAGGCCGGGGTGAACGTCTCGGCGGTGTTCGGCACGCTCACCGACGCCGCCGCGGCCGCCATGCGCGCCAGCCACCCCAAGCTCGGCGACGAGCGCCGCTTCTTCGCCACGGGCGTGAGCCTGGTGCTGCACCCGCACAACCCCATGGCGCCCACGGTTCACGCCAACTACCGCTACTTTGAGCTCGGCGACGGCGCCGCTCCCGGCTCGTGGTGGTTCGGCGGCGGGGCGGATCTCACGCCGAGCTACCTCTTTGATGAGGACGCCGCCCACTTTCACCGGGCCCACCACGACGCCTTGGCCCGGCACGGCGCTGAGTATTACCCCCGCTTCAAGCGCTGGTGTGACGACTACTTCCACATCCAGCACCGCGGCGAGCGCCGGGGCGTCGGCGGCATCTTTTTTGATGACCTCGCCGGAGACGACCGCGACGCGCTGTTCGCCTTGGTCTCAGACTGCGCCGGGGCGTTTCTGCCCGCGTACATGCCCATCGTGAAGCGCCGGTTTGAGCTTCCTTATGACGAGGCCAACAAACGCTGGCAGCAGCTTCGCCGGGGCCGCTACGTCGAGTTCAACCTCGTCTGGGACCGCGGCACCCTCTTCGGCCTGCGCACCGACGCCCGGGTGGAGAGCGTGCTGATGTCGTTGCCGCTCACCGCGCGCTGGGAGGTCAACGCCCAGCCCCAGCCCGGCAGCGAAGAGGCCCGCCTCGTGGCGGTCTTGCGGGAGCCTCGGGACTGGCTCTGAGCTTGGCCCCTCAGAGGTCGCCGACGCTGATGTGAAACCGCAGCAGCTCCTCCCCGCGGGCCTCGGCCCAAGGGTAGAGGCGATAGCCCGGGTTCAGGGCCAGATCGACCTGCAGCGGGCCGAGCGGGGTGACCTGGCGGATGCCGACCCCCGCGGAGAAGCGTAAGAGCGGCTCGTCGTAGCGCACCTGGGAGGTGTACCGCACGGTCTGGTCGAGGAAGTACACGTTGCCGACGTCGGTAAACAAGCAGAGCGAGGTGGTGTCCCACGAGGCGAGGCCCAGGGTTGGGAACGGCAACCACAGCTCCGCGGTGCCCAGCAACATCGAGTCGCCGCCCGTGGCCACCCAGCGCTCGGGGCTGTCTCGGCCGACGTACTCCGCGAGATCGTTGATCTCTTCAGGCAAGGCGAGCTCGCCCTGGGGCACGGCGTTCGCGGGGCCGACGCTGTCGAGGGTGTAGCCGCGCAGGGTGGACGCGCCGCCGATTCGGAAGCGGTCCTCGACGGCCAAGGTGGTGCCGCGCCCAGCCACCCACGAGGTGCCCGCCTGGGCCCGAAGCTGGACGCTCAAGGCCCCGACCGGGCGTAACCAGCGCACCTGAGAGCTGATCTTCACCCCGACGATCTCGCTGCTGAGCGGGTCGAAGGTGTCGAGCTGGGCCGAGATCAGCGCGCCGCGGCTGGGGTTGAACGGGCTGTCGCGGCGGTCGGAGAGGTACCGCACGGTGACGCCGCCTTGGCGCCGGGGGCCGACGGGCAGGCCGGAGGGATCTGTGAGCACGGGGTAGTCGAGGTCCAGCGAGCCCAGCCAAGGGTCGCCGGAGACGAAGGCGCCGGGGTCGGTGTCCTCTAACCAGCGGTACTGGAGCCGATACTCGATGGCGAGGTAGTCCGTGGGCCGCAGGGGCAGCTCGACGCCGACGCCCACGCCCATTCGTGAGGTGCGAAAGGTCGGCTCTTGGTCTTGTTCGTTGAGCAGGACGTCAAAGAAGAAGGTCTGGTTGTTGAGCGGCAGGTTCGGCGCCTCGTACCGAAGGCCCGCGCGCCACTCGGGCGTGTTGGTGTCCAGCGTCCACTCATCGCCGACGTAGCCCAGGCCGATCTGGCCGAGCGCGGAGACCTGGTGGGCCAAGCCGAAGACGTGGCGCCGGGTGACGCGGCCGAAGCTGCGCACGCCCTCGTCCGTGGCCACACCGCCGCCGACCTCAAACGCCCAGGTGGGGCGCTCTTGTACGTCGATGACGAGGTCTCGGAGGCGATCCCCTTCGCCTTGTAGGCTCATGTCGACCAGGGTGAAGCTGTTGAGATCGTACAGCTCGTTGCGCGTCTGGGCGAGGCCGTCGGGGGTGATCGGCTGGCCGGTCTGGAGCCGCACCTCGTCCTCGATCACCGTGCGCCGGGTGCGCCGGGCGCCGCGGATGATGACGTTTCGTAGGTAGAGCCGCTCGCCGGGCTGGACCTCGATCACCGCCACCGCGGCGGCGCGGTCTTCAGAGAGCCGGGTGGAGACGCGCACGTCGGCGCCGAGATACCCCAAGGCGCGATGGCGCTCGGCGACCTCTTGGGCGAAGGTCTGGAGCGCCGCCGGGCTCAAGGGCTGGCCGACCAGGGCGAGGCCCTCGACGGTGAGCGTCTCGGAGAGCTCCGCGGCGCCGCCCACCAGCTCTAAGCCCGCGAGCAGGGTGCGGGGCCCCTCCTCCACCTGGATGACGGCCCGAGCCCGGGGCCCGAAGGCGGTGAGGCTGAGGTTGAGGGGCTCGGCGCTGAGGCTCGCGCTGAGGAAGCCGTTGGAGCGGTAGAGCTCGGTGAGCACGGCCAGGGCGCGGTCTAGCTCCTCGGGGGTGACGCGGCCCAAGGCGAGGACGTCGGGGCTGGCCTCGGCGGCGGCGGCGGCGAGCTGATCCGAGGTGAAGTGAGTCACGCCGACGAAGCTCAGGGCGTGGCGGCGGGTGAGGCGGGTGCGGGGGCCCGGCGTCGATGTCGATGAGCAGGCGGCGCTGGCCGGGCTCCTCGACAAGCGACACGTTCACCTCAGCCTCCCAGTACCCAAACGAGCGTGTGGTGGCCGTGACCCGCTCGACCAGCTCGGGCACGAGGCGCTGGCTCACCCGGCCCTCGGCCTCGACCCCCAAGGCCTCACGCACAAGATCCCGCTCGCGCCAGCCGAGGCCGTCGATCTCGATGAGCAGACGATCTCCCGGATCGACGACCACGACGAGGCGCGCGCCCTCGATCCCCTCGGCCTCATCCTCTTGGCCGAGCAGGCTCACCCGGGCTTGGGGCCAGCCCGCCTCGCGGAGCGCCTGGGTGAGATCGGCCCGGGCCGCGCGTAGGGTGTCGGGCTTCACCCGGCGACCCCGGCGTAGACCCGCCTCACGCAGGATTCGCCGCATCTTTCGCTCGGAGAGCGCCGGCTCCCCAGAGAACGACAGGCCGATCAGCGGGCGGGCCTCCCCCTCGCGGACCCGCACGGTCACCGCGAGGCGCCCCGCGTCTTGGGTGACCACGTCGATGGTGACCTGGGTGCCCACGAAGCCCTCGGCCTCGTAGCGGTTGAGCACCCCCTGCCGCGCGCCGTCGAGGTCTTGGGCGGGCAACATCCGCGCCCCCAACGCGAGGCCCGCGGCGACGAGCACCTCCCGCCGGGGCAAGGCGCGAGCGCCCTCGACCTCTAGCTCCGCGATCACCGGGGCGGGCCACACACGGTAGGTCAACCACACGCCGGGCACGGGCTCGCCTTGGTCGTTCAAGGCGACGCCGGGCTCGGCCTCGGCGAGCACCTCGGAGAACAGGCCGGTGCTGTAGAGCACCGCGAGGTCGGAGCGGATGACCTGCACGCTGTAACGATCGCCTTGGCGGGCCTGCAGAAGAGGCTCAAGGTTCTCATCGGGCAGCTCACCCCCGGACGCCTCCAGGTTCACCTGGCCGACGGGCAGGCCCAGATACCAAGGCCGCGCCGGGGCGGCGGGCTCCTCAGCGGTCGCGACTCCGCAAAGAAGCAGCCCAAAGAGGCTCACTCGGCCTCCCAGCGCACCTTAAAGTCCGCGCCGTAGGCCCCGCCGATGCTCAGGTTTCGTTCGCGCTGAAAGCTCGCCCAGAACACGTTGAGGTAGACGTTGTGGGCGAGCTGCTTCTCTACGGCGAGGTACTGATCGTTGAGCCGGAAGGGGTTGAACTCGCCGATGAGCGTGGCGTCGACGGGCTGGTTGATCGGCTTCTCGACGAGCACCCGCCACTCGGAGCTGACGAGGGAGCCTCGGGCGGACACGCCGGTGACCAGCTCGACGTGGGTGTCTTGCAGCACGCCGTCGCCGAGGCGCTCCAAGGCGCGCTGGCTCTCGCCGGTCAACAAGAGGTCGAGGCCCTCCATGGCGATGGCCGAGCCGCCGCCGCCGCCGGCGCGCTCGATCTCTTCGCGGGTGACGCCGAAGAGGATGAGCGCGTTGATGTCGGACTGGGCCAGGGGCGGGTCGGAGCGGGGGTCGGCGCGCCAGTCGGAGAAGGGGCCGCTCACGGGGTAGGTGACGTGGTAGCTGCGGTCGCGGGAGGAGATGTCGGTCTCTAAGAACAAAGTCCAGCTCGGGATCCCAGGTCCAAGGATCGACGTAGTGCAGCTCCGCCCGGGTGACGACAAACTCGCGGTCCTCGTGGAACATGCGCCCGCCGCTCAACATGCGCACCTCACCGACCATGCCCGGCCGCGCCGTGCTGCCGATGACGCGCAGGTTCGCGTCGAGCTGGCCATCGGCGATGTTGTTGCGCACCCGGGCGGTGCCGTCCGCGCTCACGGTGAGGTCGAGGTCGCAGAAGGCGTCGTCGTCATCGACCTCGGCGACGAGGCCAGAGAGCTGCTGCTCGCGGAAGTCTACAGCCCACTGCTCCCAGTCCACCCGCTCGGAGAAGACCATGTCCTGAATGCGGATGTCGCCAGAGAGCAGGAGGCCGTCGGGCGGGCCGCCCAAGGCGAGATCGGCGTCGGCGATCATCGGCGGCAAGAAGTCGAAGTAGCGCACTCGGGCGTCGACGAGGTTCGCCGTGAGGTCGTAACGTACGGGCACCCAGTCTCGGGCCTCGACGCTGCCGCCCAAGGTGACCCCGCCGCCGCCGACCTCTCCTTGACCCGTCAACACGACGTAGCCGCTCGGGCGGCCGACGATGTGGGCCTCGACACGCTCAAAGGGGTGCGGGAAGGCGTCGGTGCGTAAGGTGGCCTCCTCGAGGGTGACGTCCAGGGCGCCGTCGAACTTCTCGCCGACGCGGTTGAGCGCGAGGCGCAGCTCACCGACCCCTTCAGCGCGTAAGGTCTCCCCGGTGAACAGCTCGATGAGGCCGAGGTCGAAGCGCCCTCCCCCGGCGATGAGCGCGCTGCCCCCTTCGCTGCGGCTCGCGGACAAGGAGAGGTCGGTCGCCTCGCCGACCAAACGGAGGCCCTCGGTGCGGGCCTCGCCGCGCTCCATCTTGAGGGACCAGGCGTCGGACGCGGTCAGCGCGTGGCGGTCCCAGGTGAAGGAGAGGTCGCCGGGGCCGGAGTTCACGACGAGGTTGAGGGGCTCGTCCAGGCCCAAGGCGCCCGTCGCCTCGCCGCGGCCGGTGAAGCTCAGGCGCGCGGGCTCCCCATAGCCGCCGAGCACGATGTAGCGGTCGATGGGCAGGTCATACAGCTCAAACGCCGCCCGCCAGCGCTGGCCGTTGAACAGGCCGACCCGGCCGCTCACCTTCGCCGTGCCGTCGAGCATGCCCCCGGCGAAGCTCATCACCTCGTCCGCCGTGCGCAGGTCCACCCGGGCGTCGGCGATGAAGCCGCCGGCCGCCTTGGCGTCGTGGAGCGTGACACGGCCCCGGGGCTCGGGGCTAAACAGGGTGCCGCCGATGCCGATGTCGGCGTCTAAACGCCCGATGAGGCCGTCGCCGTCGAGGTTGTTGAGGGTCTCTAGGCGCAGGCCGTCGGCGACCAGCTCCATGTTCATCAACCAGCCCGCGCCGACGCTGCCGCGGGCGAGCAGGCTCTCCGCGCCCTCAGCGCGGGTGAGCAGGAGATGATCGAGGGTGAAGCGGCCCTCTCGCATCGCGCCTTTGGCCCGGCCCTCGGGGAACCGCTCGCCGTAGATCGACACGTCACGCAGGGCCACCCGGGACTCACCCTCGAGGCCGTACAGCGGCCCGGCGAGGCTCAAGGTGAGGTCGGCGCGGCCGGTGATCTGCGGCACGTCCAAAAACATCGACATCAGGTCGTAGAGCTGGCCGTCTTGGACGAGCACCTGGGTCTCTAAGGTCATCTCCTCCTGAAAACCGAGGCGCAGGTTGCCCCGGCTCGTCGTCTCCCGGCGCAGGGCGGCGAAGTCGGTGAGATCGACGTGGATGAGGTCCGTCGTGGAGATCGCGGAGGTGAAGTGGTCGGCCCAGGGCACGCCGAGGCAGGCGAAGCTCTCGATGTCTAGCTCACCCAAGATGTCGGGATCGCTATAAGACCCCTCGATGGTGCCCTTGATGAGGCCCCGGCCTTGGAGGTTGACGTCACCCAAGGGCGCGAAGGTGGAGAGATCGGCGGCGTAGAGGTTCACGTCGAGGCCAAGGGGCGCGCTGCCCACCCAGCCGAGCCAGGCGTCGACCTCGCCGCGGGTGTCTCCGGCGACGAGCTCCCGGGCGTCGAGGTGAACGCCGTTGGCGTGCAGGTCTAAGTCTCCGGCGAGGCGGGCCTGGGGGATGTCGAGCAGCACCGTAGACGAGGGCAGGCGCGTCGGACCGGCGGCGACGACGAGGTCTTTGCCCATCACCTCAAACGGCCCGGTGAGCAGGAGCGGGCTCAGGGTGCCGGACAGGGTGATCTCGGCGTCGCCCAAAAACTCGACCCACGCGCCTGGGGTGCTGCCCACGAGCGCCATGATCTGCGCGAAGCTCAGGTCTTCAGCGCGCACCGAGGCGTGGGGCACGGAGAGATCCCAGGCCATGTCCCCCTCGACCTCCACCCGGCCCCCGGCCCAGCGTAAGATGAGCGGGTCTACGCGCAGGCCCTCGGCCTTCACCTTGATCGCCGCCGCCAGCTCGCCGAAGTCGTAGCGGGACTCTGGGCCCGCCGGGTGACCCCCATAAGAGCACAGGCCGCCCGGCGAGGTTGACGTCGATGTCGGGCGCAGACGCCGTGCCGCCGAGGGTGACGTCCGCGTCGAGATCGCCCTCCACACGCATGCCCTCGGGCAAGAGCTGGCTCAGCTCGGCGGCGCGGGCCTCCAGGGCGAGGTGACCTCCGAGGCTGCCGCCGAAGATGACCGCCACACGCCCGGCGACGCGCAGGATCGGCAGCTCAAGGCCAAAGTCGGGGAGGATCAGGCGGTCGGGGGCGAGCTCGATGTTGTCGATGCGAAGATCCGTCGTGGCCTGCTTGAGCTTGCCCGCCTCGACGCTCAACGAGTCAACCCGCAGGTCCACCAGGCCGCCGACCAGGGCCGGGCGCAGGTTCACGCCCTCGACGATCAGCTCCCCGCCGGGCTCCCCCGCCGTGGCCCAGGCGAGCTGCAGCTCGGCGTCACGCACGATGAGCTCGTCCCAAGGAAGCTCGGTCATGGGATCGGAGGGGGTGTCGTCCTCTTCGTCGTCGCGCAGGCCGGGGAAGTCGGCCAAGGCGCCATCGTTGAGGTTGAGGCGCACAAACGGGCGGTCGAGCTCGAGCACCCGCAGGCGCGGCCCCGACCAGCCGAGGCCCACACGGGCGCGCACCCGGCGGGCGACGACCAGGGGCTCGCCGGTCTCGGCGCTGCGCACGACGAGGCCCCGCAGGGTGACCCGCGCCGGGAACAGCTCAACGACGGCGTCGCCGAGGAGCACCTCCTCGCCGAGCAGATCCGAGGCCTCATGGGCGATGAGGTCGGTGAGCCACAGCCGGAAGAGGTCGGACCGTAAGGCGACGCGGGTGAGCCCCCCGACCACCAGGAGGGTCAGGGTGAGCCGGAGCAGCCGGTGCAGCCTTGGTCGGCGAGATTCAGGCACCGAACATAGAGACGCCCAGGACGGGGGGAAGGTTCCGTCCTGGGCGTATGGAGCGGGCGACGGGATTCGAACCCGCGACCCCAAGCTTGGGAAGCTTGTGCTCTACCAGCTGAGCTACACCCGCGCGTGCCATCTCGTCTAACCTATCACGCGCTTCTGGCAAGCGCGCGGCGCGCCGTCAGCGCCCGAGCACCCGCCGCAGGGCCTTGACCCGGGCGGCGACCTCTCCGGCGCGGTGATCGGGGTGGAACTCGGAGATCTCCTCCAGAGCGCGCAGGGCGACGCGGCGCTGGCCGGCGCGGGCGGCGAGATCGGAGAGCTCAAAGAGCGCCTCAGCGAGCCCCGCGGCGTCATCGTTGGACTCCATGAGCGCCAGCCGGAGCTGACGTAGGGCGGCCTCGGCGTCGCCGCCTTCACGGAGCGCCTGGGCCCGGGCCACCGCGGCCTCTAAGCCCAGCACCCCGCTGAGCAGCGCCAAGGCGTCCTCGTGCATGCCCAGACCGATGAGGCCACGCGCCTCCTCCACCGCGGCGCGGCCCCCTTTGGCGCTGGGCTTCGCGGGCGCGGGAACGGGCGCGGGCGCCGGAGCGCGCGCGGGCGGCGCGGCGGGTCGAGGGGCGGCGGCGCGGCGGCCTGGAAGACGTCGGCGAAGAGCCCACCGCCGCCGCCGAGGTCAGCTCCGAAGGGATCCCCGGCGTCCCCGCTGTCCTCAAAGCTCGACCCGAAGGACAGCCCCGCGGGCTCGGGCTCGGGCTCAGGCTCGGGCTCAGGCTCGGGCGGCGCGGCTTGGACGGTCCGGGCCATGGGCGGGGCCGTCTCTTCGTCGTCGATCAGCTCGTCGTCGTCGATGGGCGCCGGGGCCGCGGGGCGCGCCGGGGCTGGCGTCGCCGGGGGCGCGGTGTCCTCGTCGTCGATCAGCTCGTCGTCGATCAGCTCGTCGTCGATCAGCTCGTCGGGGCCTACCTCCGCCGGGGCGGCGCTGGTGAAGGCCGGCGGCGTGCCGCCCAAGGACTTGATGCGCGCGGCCACCCGGGGGCGCTCATCGGGGCGAACGAGCTCAAACACCGTGCCTGCGTGTAAGAGCGCCGTCTCGTTGTCGCCCAACGACGCGGCGACCTCGGCGGCCCAGGCGAGGATCACCACGGAGCGAGGGCTCAGGCCAAGGCCCGGCTCAGCTCGTCGGCGGCGCGCTGGGGCATGCCGTAGCGGCAGAAGACGTCGGAGCGGGCGGCGAGGCGCAGCTCGGTGTCGTCGGTGGGCTCGGCGGCGCGCAGGCGGTAGAGCCGGAACTCGGCCTCGTCGATCGTGGCGCGCACCCGGCGGCGGCGGGCCTCGATCTCCCCGTCGGCGTCCCCAAACCCGAGGGCGCGCTCCAAGGCCGCCAGCTCAGCCTTGGCTTGACCTGCGGCCTGGTGCGCCGTGGCCAGACGTAAGAGCGCCTCACGCGCCGCGCCGGGGTCGCCGCCTTGTTCTTGGGCCTTGGCGAAGAGCTCCAGAACCCGCAGGTTCCCGCCGTCGTTCGCCATCGCCGCGCGCAGAAGCTCCAAGGCCTCGGGGCGCTCATCCGCGGCCAGAGACGCCTCGGCGGCGTCTACGAGCAGGTCGGGGTCACCCGGGCGTAAGGCCAAGGCCGTTCGCGCCACCCGCGCCACCTCCCCCATCTGGCCCCGGCGGCGGTACTCGTCGATGGCCTCGCGGTACCAGGCGTAGGCGGAGTCGGGCTTTGAGCCCTTCACGACCTCGGCGAGCTTCAGCCGCAGGGCCACGTCGTCGTGTTTGAGCTTGAGGAGCTGCTGGCCGATCTCGACGGCTTTGTTGGGATCCCCGCCGAGGTAGCCCTCAAACGCGGCCTCAAACGCGGGGATCGACTCGGCGCGAAAGCCGGAGTTGTAGTACGCCTCGCCCAAGGCCTGCTGCAGCTCGGGATCTGAAGGCTTCAGGGGCACGAGCTGTTTGTAGAGCGCCAAGGCCGCCCGGTGGTTGCCCGCCGCGGCGTGCAGCCGGGCCACCTCGGAGAAGAGCTTAAACGCCTCGGCCTTTTTGCCCATCTTCGAGTACAGCTCGGCCAACTTCTGCCGGGCGCGCACGTCGCGGGCGTCTTTTTTGAGGATCTGGACGTAACATTCGGCGGCTTTGTCGAGCTGCTCACGCGCGACAAACTTGAGGGCTTGCTGCTCCAGCTCGTTTCGGTCGAAGGCCACGACAGGGCTCCTGGGTGCGTCGTCTTGCGCAGGGAGCGCCCCGACGCGCCAGCGCGCACCGGAGTCTCCATCGGCGACCTTATTCTACGCCACACCCGGCGGACAAGGGGTCAACCGCTCGTCGATCCCTCTGCGGCGCGCCGGGCCAACCAGACCTCCAAGGTCTTTGTGGAGAAGCGCGCGGTGGCGAACTCCTCGCAGCGCAGCAGCTCGCGGTGCAGCGGGAGGGTCGTCTTCACGCCCTCCACCACGGCCTCGTCCATGGCCCGCACGAGGCGCGAGAGCGCGATCTCCCGGGTGGGGCCCCAGGCGATGATCTTGGCGACCATGGAGTCGTAGTAGGGCTGAATCCAGGCGCCTTCACACACCGCGGAGTCGATGCGGATGCCCAGGCCGCCCGGGGCGTGGTAGCCGGTGATCTGGCCGGGGCACGGCGTAAAACGCCAGGGATCCTCGGCGTTCACCCGGGCCTCAATGGCGTGGCCGTCGAGGCGCACGTCCTCTTGGCGCAGGGGCATCGGCTCGCCCGCGGCGAGGCGGATCTGGAGCTGGATGAGGTCGATGCCGCTGACCTCCTCAGTGACGCAGTGCTCCACCTGGATGCGCGGGTTGACCTCTAAGAAGAAGAACTCCTCGCCCTCGACCAGAAACTCGCAGGTGCCGACGGTGTGGTACCCCGTGGACGCCACGAGCTTGGCGGCGGCCTCGCGGATGCGCCCGCGCAAGGACTCGCTGAGCCCAGGCGCCGGGGCCTCCTCGACGATCTTCTGGTGGCGGCGCTGCATGGAGCAGTCGCGCTCGCCGACATGAATCGCCGCGCCGTGCTTGTCTCCGGCGACCTGGACCTCGATGTGCCGGGGCTCGCGCAGGTAACGCTCGATGAACACGTCGCCGTTGCCGAACGACGCCAGGGCCTCGGTGCGGGTGAGCTCAAAGATGCGGCGGAGCTGGTCGTCGTCTTCGACCACCCGCATGCCTTTGCCGCCGCCGCCCGCCGCGGCCTTGAGGATGATCGGGTAGCCCACCTTACGCGCGATGGTGAGCGCCTCGTCGATGGTGCCGACGGGGCCGGGCGAGCCCTCCAAGAGCGGCAGGCCCGCGGCCCGGGCGGCGTCTTTGGCCGAGAGCTTGTCCCCAAAGACCCGCAGGTTTTTGGTGTCGGGGCCGACAAAGGTCATGCCCATCTCGGTGACCGCGCGGGCGAAGTCGGCGTTCTCGGCCAAGAAGCCGTAGCCGGGGTGAACGGCGTCGGCCCCGGTGATCTCCGCCGCGCTCAGCACGCGGGGGATGTTCAGGTACGACTGCCGCGCCGCCGGGGGCCCGATACACACGGCCTCATCGGCAAACCGCACGTGCAGGGCGTTCGCGTCACACTGGGAGTAGACCGCGACCGTCTTCACCCCCAGCTCACGGCAGGCGCGGATCACCCGCAGGGCGATCTCGCCGCGGTTGGCGATGAGGATCTTGCCGAAGGGGGGCTTGGGCGCGGTCATGGGTCAGCTACGGACGCGGAAGAGGGGCTGGCCGAACTGCACCGGCTGGCCGTTCTGGGCGAGGATCTCGACCACGACGCCGTCTGCGTCGCTCTCGATCTCGTTCATCAGCTTCATGGCCTCGATGATGCAGAGCACCTGGCCTTTACGAACCGACGCGCCGAGCTCGGCGTAGGGGCGGCGCATCAGGCGAGGCCGAGCGGTAGAAGGTGCCGACCATGGGCGAGCTGACGACGTGGCCCGGCGGCGGGGTGGGCGCCTGGGCCGCCGGAGACGGCGCGGCGACGGGGGCGGACGGCGCGGCGACCACGACCGGCGCGGCGGACGCGACGGGCACACCGCCGATCCGTAGGCTGAGGTTGACCTCTTCGTCTTCGTAGCTGAACTCGGAGACGTTCTTGGCGATGAGGAGATCCAACAGCGTCTCTAAGCGCTGCAGGTCCAGACGTTCGGCGGCCATGGCCACTCCGCATGGGGGAGAGAGGGGCTTTTGGGAAAGCGCTGCGGCGCTCTATCGGGCTCGGCGCAGCCCGTCCACCAGTCCGCGCAGGCCGAGCATGTAGCTGTCCGGGCCGAAGCCCATGACCTGCCCCCGCGCGATGTCCACGAGCAGCGACTTGTGCCGGAACGCCTCGCGGGCGTAGACGTTTGAGAGGTGGACCTCCACAAACGGCAGGCGCGTGGCCAGAAAGGCGTCGCGCAGGGCGATGGACGTGTGGGTGTAGGCGCCGGGGTTGATCAGCACGCCGTCGACCACCCCCATCGCCGCGTGCAGGCGGTCGATGAGCGCGCCCTCGTGGTTCGACTGGAAGGTCTCCAGGTGAACGCCGAGATCAATGGCCAAGGCCGTGAGCCGCGCCAGGACGGCGTCGAGGGTGTCCGCGCCGTAGACGCCGGGCTCTCGTTGGCCGAGCAGGTTCAGGTTGGGGCCGTTGATGACGAGGATCTTCACAGGGCTCCGACCCGTGTTTTGCCCAATCCAGCGGGCTTAGTTGGCGTCGTCCGTGGCGATCTCGATGAGCTCGGTCGCGTAGGCGATGCTGGCGGTGAGGTAGACCGAGCTGAACACCAGCTCATCCCCGCTGATCGCCCCGTCGCCGTCAGAGTCTTCAGTGCTGTAGGGCATCGCGTCGAGCAGGCCGTAGAGGCGCACGAGGCCGCGGCTGTCGGTGGGGATGATCGCGTAGTTGGGGCGGTAGGCGTCTTCGTTGCCCGCGCCGTAGTCGTTGGCGAGGGTGTAGTACTGCCCGGTGGAGATGTCGTACCAGGGGCAGGTGTTCTCGTCGAAGTTCTCTTCGCAGTCGCCTTCAGGGGCGGGCGGCGGGTCGGCCACGCTCACCGCGCCTTGGGGCAAGAGCACGAGGCCGTTGTACGACGACAGAAACTCCATCCGCACGCCGGAGAGCGGCACGCCGCCGTCGTCGAGCACGCCGAAGTCGAGCACGAGCATCAGCGCGTAGCCGTCGGCCTCTTCAGCGAAGGCGACGCTTGGGGAGACGGTGAGATCCGTGACCCCGGTGATCGAGGCGCCATAGGGCGCGGGGTAACCCGTCTCAGGCACGCAGCCCGAGGCCAGCACGGCCAGGGTCAGAAAGCAGGTCAGCGAAAGGGCGCGCGTCATCGGTCCTCCTCGCGAGCGCTGATCACGAGGGCGGCCTCGTGCAGCTCTTCGGGTGTCACAGCATCCAGCCGAACCCGTCCACACTCGATGGGGTAAGCAACGCGGAGTGTACCATACGCGCGCTTCTTGTCCATTCCTGTCGCCGTGACCAGGGCCTCGGCGGACAGCGTCGGGCAGCGCACAGGCAGCCCCAGAGACGTGAGCAAGGCCGTGATCCGCGCCCGGAAGGCGCCGTCGGCCTCGCCGCGCAGCTCGGCGATGCGCGCCTCGGCGATGATGCCCAGCCCAACGGCCTCGCCGTGGCGGATCGCCCCGTAGCCCAAGCAGCGCTCAACGGCGTGGCCCAGGGTGTGCCCGAGGTTCAGGATGGCGCGCAGGCCCTCCTCACGCTCGTCTTGGCTGACGATCGCCGCCTTCACCCGCACACACTCGGCCACGGCGCGCGCGGTGGCCTCGGCGTCGCGGTGGAGCACCCGCAGGCCGTCCGTCTCCAGGGCGCTCAGCAGGGCCTCGGAGTCAATGACGCCGTGCTTGACGACCTCGCCGAGGCCGCAGCGCAGCTCATCTTCAGGCAAGGTGGCCAAGGTGTCGATGGCGGCGTACACGAGGCTAGGCTGGTAGAACGCGCCGATGAGGTTTTTGCCCTCTTTGGCGTTCACCCCCGTCTTTCCGCCGACGCTGGAGTCGACCATCGCCAAGAGCGTCGTCGGCACCTGCACCAGGGGCAGGCCCCGCAGCACGCTCGCCGCCGCGAAGCCGACGACGTCGCCGGTCACCCCGCCGCCCAAGGCGATGACCGGGGTGTGGCGATCGACCCGCCGGGCGAGGAGCGCCTCGACGAGCCCGGTCCAGGTCTCAAACGTCTTGTTGGCCTCGCCGTCGGGCAAGGTGAGCAGGGTTGGCGAGAAGCCCGCCGCGCGAAGGCTCGCCTGGGCGGCCTCGGCGTAGAGGGGGCCCACGACGTCGTTGGTGACCACAACGCAGGGCCCCAGGCGACGACGCTCGGCCAGGGCCGCGCCGAGGCCCAAAAGCGCCCCGAAGATCACGGGGTAGCTACGATCGCCTAAGGTCACGGTCTGGGGCGGGAGGATCACGGGCGCTCCAAGGTGGCGAGGATGGCCCGGGCGAGGGCCTCGGGGGGCAGCGTGGCGTCGAGGGTGAGCTGGGCCTCGGCGTAGCGTGGCGCGCGGGCCGCCGCCAAAGCCTTCACGCCGGGGCCCCAAAGCGGCCTCCCCTGCCCTGCCCCGACCCGCGCCTGAAGCACCTCGATCGGCGCGTGGAGCCACACGACGAGGCCCCAGGCGGTCAGGGCCTCCATCGCGCCGGGCTGAATCGGCGCGCCACCTCCGCAGGCGAGCACGCAGGGGCCCTCGCGGAGCGTGGCGTAGAGGGCCTCGGACTCGACCGCACGAAACCCGGCCTCCCCCCGCTCGGCGAACAAGCTCGCCACGCTGGAGCCGGTCTCCTGCTCAACGCGGGCGTCGAGGTCGATGAGCGGCAGGCCGACGAGCGGCGCCAAGATCGCGCCGACGGTGGACTTCCCGGCGCCCATAAAGCCGATGAGCGCCACCCCTCGCGAGGCGACGCTCATGGGGGCCAGACGGCTGGGCTCAGCGGGAGCGGTTGACGATTCGGGGAGTGACAAAGACGAGCATCTCGTTTCTTTCGATCGTCCGGGCGAAGTTCTTGAACAGGTAGCCGAGGAGCGGGATGCGGTGCAACAGGGGCACGCGGTTGTTGCTCACCGTCTCGGAGCTGGTGTACACGCCGCCGATCACGACCGTGTCGCCGTCATCGATGAGGAACTGGCCGTTCGCCTCTTTGATCTGGATGGCGGGCTGGCCCTGCACGGCCTGGGAGAAGTCGGGGCGGTTGTTCGTGATGCTCAGCTTCATGAACACCTTGCCGTCCGAGGTGATGTGCGGGGTGACGTTCATCTCCAAGGCCGCGGTGATGAACTGCACCTGGGTGCCGCCCGCTGAAGTGGAGAGGAACGGGATACGCGCGCCTTGGGTGATCTGCGCCGCGACGTTGTCCAGGGTGAGCACCTTGGGCGAGCTGATCACCTCGCCATAGCCTTCGCTCTCCATCGCCATCAGGCGCACGTCGATGTTGATCAGGCCCGAGAGGCTGCCCAGGCTGAGCGCGAGGGAGCCGAACGACGCCGCAGACGGGAGGTCTACGGCGAGGTTGTCGGTGCCCGGCGTGAAGAAGATGTTGCGCGCGTTGCCCGCCTGCACAAACTCTTTGCCGCCAGAGAGGCCCACGGAGTTGGGGAAGAACAGCCCCGTGCCCGCGCCGGTCGCGCCCGAGGCGTTCAGCTCGCCGCCCCACTGGATGCCCAGCTCCTTCGAGAAGCTGGAGGTGGCCTCGACCACCCGCGCCTCGATGAGCACCTGGGGCGTCGGCTTGTCGAGGTGGCGGATGAGCTCGCGGATCTGGGCGAGGCGCTCTTCGGTCTCTTGGATGATGAGCTGGTTGGAGCGGGACTCCACCTGCACACTTCCGCGGGAGGACACGAGCTCCGTGACCTGCTTGGAGAGATCGTCGGCCTGGGCGTAGTTCAGCGGCACGACCAGGAGCTTGAGCGGCGTGAGCTGCTCGATCGACGCCTGGGCCTCGACCGCGGCCTGCTGCTCGGCCTTGATGATCTCGATCGGCGCGATCCGCACGATGTTGCCGAAGCGCTGGGCGCCGAGGCCCTTGGCCTGCAAGATCGCGGCGAGGGCCTGATCCCAAGGCACGTCCTCCAGCCGCACGGTCACCGAGCCCTTCACGTCGTCGCCCGCGACGATGTTCAGGCGGCTGACGTGGGAGATGAGCCGGAAGACCGAGTGGATGTCGGCGTCGACCAGGTCGATGTTGATGCGCTGGCCGGTGAAGCCGCTCGTAGACGCGCCGCCGGACTCGGACATGAACACGCCGGTGCCGCCCATGATCGACGCCGGGTCTCCCGAGCCGCGGCCCGCGCCGAAGGCGGACTGGGGATCGGAGGTGCGCCCGGACTCGCCGATGAGGGTCTCTGACGTGTAGGCGCCCTTGAGGCCGCCGCCGTCGTCGCCGCCGGGGGCCACGGTGGAGAAGCCTTGTTTGGCGGTGGCGCGGTCCTGCTGCATGTCCGCGGGCACGGCGAGATCGACGTAGAGCAGGTTGTCGGGGCCCGCGACGACCTTCCAGTCCGTCGTGCGCCGCAGGCTGATCGCCACCCGCACGCCGTCGCGGGTGCGGTAGGCGCGCACCATCCGCACCGGCGAGATGAACGAGCTGGCGTCGAGCACACGCTCCAACGACGTCGGCAAGGTGGCGCCGGGGAGGTCCACGACGATGAGGTTGGGCTCGGGCTGGCTGGAGGTGAAGTCCACCGCCGCCGTGGTGCCGATGACCACGCGGGAGACGGTGTCTTTGTTCTCGAAGTCCAGAGACGACATCGAGAGGCCGCCGACGGCGCTGGGGCCCGAGACCGCGCCCGCGGCGAGGCCACGGTTCGCCTGGTCATCGAGGCCCAGGGCGTCTGAGCCGCCTGCGCCGCCGCCGCCGCCGCTGCCCGCGAGGGCCGCCGCGAGGGGATCGTCGCTCATCGAGCCCGCCTTGAGGCGCAGCTCAACGCCGTCGCCGCGCTTGACGAGGCTGTACGAGGCCTGCTCACGCAAAAACACCCGCACGGTGGTGACCGAGCCATCGGCGAGCTGCTTCACCTCGACGCTCTCGACGAGGGTGGACGCCCCGCCGACCACCGCGCCCACGTCTCCGGCGTCGACGCCCATCATGTCGATCACGACCGTCGGCGGCGAGGCCGTCGAGAAGTCGCTGATGACGGCGGCGTCGAGGGACCCTTGGGTGCGGATCTGGACGACGGTGGCTCCATCGGTAGACGACACGGTGACAGCAGAGAGCTCGGGCGCGCCATCCTGGCCAAACAGCGGCGGCGCCAACAGGGCGATGCTCACGACAGCGGCGACGGCCAGGCTCCTCGCGATCCAGCGAATGCCCATCTTGACTCCTTCAGCCCGCTCCGAGATCTCGGGGCGGTGGGGGCGACTGTCCTGGGGTGCTCTCAAGGGGAGGTGGCTCATAGCGTGCCTCCTTCCTCGACGGGCAGGGCGATGACGGTCTGCTCGGTGACGAGGTTCCCGTCCGCCTCCTTGTACTCTTCAGTGACGACAACACTCGTCCGCGAGATCTGCGTCACGCGGCCCCAGTGTTTGCCGACGTAGGTGCCGAGCTCCAGGATGTGCCCGGTTTGTTCGGGATCCTGGACCATGGCGCGGGGGCTGTCGATGCCCCAGACCACACCGACGAGCTTGTACTGCTCGATGTCGAAGCGCTGCAGCGGCGTGGGGTTGGGGATCTCGGTGTCTTCGACCGCGCGGAAGAACGAGCGGAATGGATCCCGCTTGCCGATGGGGTTGTAGGCGTACTCGCCTGGGGCCTCGGGGGGCTTCTCTTCCCCGGCCTTGGTGGGGTCGGCGGCGGCGCCAGCGGCGCCCGCGACGGCGGCGGGCCCAGCGGGTTTGGCGGCGGCGGCCGGGGCCTCACCGCCGATGTTGGCGCGCTGCCCCGTCGACTCGGGGTCACAGGCGCCCAGCGCGAAGGCGAAGCACAGGAGCAGCAGCGGGTGGAGCTTGGGAGTGATCACTTCTTGCCTCCCTTCTTCTTCCGGGCCTCATCATCGGCCTTCTTCTTGGCGATCTCCTCTTCAGTCAAGAAGCGGTAGGTCACCGCCTTGCCCGAGACGTTGAGGAAGACCTTGCCTGCGCGCTCTTCAGGTTTGTCGAGCTTGATGTCTTGCACCGAGACGATGCGGCCCAGCTTGGAGAGCGCGTCGAAGAAGACCGCGACCTCGTGGTAGCTGCCGGTGATCTCCAGGGAGACCGGGACTTCAGCGTAGTAGCTCATCGCCACTTCGGGGAGCGGCTGGAACTTGCGCATCTCTAAGCCGGCCTTCTTGCCCGCTGTGGAGATTCGTTTGAGCAGCTCGGGGATCTCGCGGTCGTTGGGCAGCTCACGGAGCGCGTTCTTGAGCGCCTCAGTCAGCTCCTCAAGCTCACGCTCGCTCTCGGCGCGGTTCGCGGCGCGGCGCTTGACCTCGTCGCGTTTGGTGGTCTGCTCGGTGATCTTGGTCTCTAAGCCCGCGAGCTCTTCGCTGCCGGAGGACCACACGAGCGTGTAGAACAGCGCCATGATCAGCACACAGACGAGGCCGTAGATGGCCAAACGCTGGGCGCGAGGCAGCGGGGCGAGCTTCTCCATGAGGTCTTGGAGGCGGTTCATTCGTCACCTCCGGCGGCGGCGGGCGCGGGCGCGGCGGGGGCCTTGGCCTTGGCTTTGGCGTCTTTCTCGGCCTTGGCGGCCTCAGCCTTGGCCTTCTTCTCTTCAGCCACGATCTCCGCGGCGGTCTTGGGCGGCGAGACCTGGGCGGTGATCTCAAAGGTCTTGTACTTCTTGCCGTCCTTCTCCACGGAGTCGATGCCCACCAGGTAGACCTGGTCGAGCCAGTCGGAGCGCTCCATGTTCGTCAAGAACTGGGAGACGACCTCGTTGGACTGGGCGATGCCCTTGAGCTCCAGCTTGCCGCGCACCTCGCTGAGCTGGGTGAGGCTCACGGCCTCGGGGGCGGCCTCGGCGAGCTCATCGAGGAGGTGAACCGGGCCGGACTGGCTCTTCTTGAGATCCCCGATGACCGCGAGCTTGGCGCTTAAGGTCTTCGCGGATCTTGGCGATCTCGTCTACGCGGTCGGCGTCGGCCTTGAGCGCGGTGATCTCCTTCTCTAAGGCCGCGAGGCGCGCCTTGGCGTCGGAGACCGTGGCGGCCTGGTAGATGCCCGCGACGAGGCACAGCAGGATCACCGCCGCCACGGCGACGGCCGCGTAGATCAGCTCCTGCTTGAGCGCCTCGACCTTCTTGGAGATGCGAACTGGGAGGAGGTTGATCTTGATCATGTGTCGCCGAGCCTCCGCAGGGCGAGGCCCGTGACCACCGCGGCCTGGGGCGCCACGTCGTGCAAGAAGCGCGGGTTGAACGCGCGCTCATCGACCTCGATGTTGCGGAAGGGATCGACCAGCTCGACGTCCGCGCCGCTGCGCCGCCCGATGGCCGTGGCGAGGCCCGGCGTGCGTGAGGCGCCGCCCGCGAGGTACATCTTCCCGATGCTCAGGCCCGGCGTCTGGGAGAGGTGGAAGTCGAGGCTGCGCTGAATCTCCGTGGCCAAGGTCTCGGAGACGTCCGAGAGGATGGTCTCGATCTCTTCAGGCACGACCGCGTCGGCGTCGCGGTTGTCGCCGCCGACCTTGAGCAGCTCGGCCTCTTCATAGGAGATGTTCAGGTTTCGCTGGATCTCTTCAGTGAACTGCCGCCCGCCCTGGTTCAGGTCGCGGGTGAAGCTCGTGACGCCGTCGTAGAGCACGTTGATGTTGATCGACGAGGCGCCGATGTTCAGCAAGCCCACGGCCCCCGGGGGCGGCTCGTAGTTGAGCGTGAACATGTTCTCGACGGCGAAGCAGTCGATGTCGATGACCGTGGGGGTGAGCCCGGCCTCTTGGATGATCGACTGGTACTCGTTCACCAGCTCTTTGCGGGCGGCGACCAGCAGCACCGACATCTGCCCGGCCTCGTCGCCTTGGGCGTTGAGGATCTGGAAGGAGATGTTCACGTCGTTGGCGTCGAAGGGGATGTACTGCTCGGCCTCCCACTGAATCGACTCCTCAAGCTCCTCTTGGGACATCAAGGGCAGGTTGATCCGCTTGATGATGACCGAGTGGCCCGAGACCGACGAGACGACGTCTTTCACCTTGATCTTGTGCTTGGTGACCAGCTCCTTGATGGCGTCGACGATCACGCTGGCGTTCATCACCGCGCCATCGACGATCGCCTCAGGGGGCAGGCGCACGAGGCCGAAGGAGCGCAGGCGCCACTTCGGATCCTTTTTGTCCTTCTCAAGCTCCATGACCTTCACGGCGCTGGAGCCGATGTCCAGGCCGATCGTTCGGGAGCTCCGGGAGAAGAGGCCCATATGTCTTCGCTCCTGCTCGCATCGCCCGTGGGTGGAGTGACCTACCGCACAAGCTGTCCATTCTTGGGACTGCCGACTGCTCTTCTACACCCAACGAGCGCGTTTGGGGGGCGCGCGCGTTTGGCTCTGACCGTTCCAGACCCGGAGGTCTCGTTTGGGGATGTCGCTGGCCCTCTTTGACCAGCGGTGACTTGTTGACTTACCAGAGCCCGAGGCCCGGGGTCAAGCCACCCCCTGACCACAGCGCATAAATCGTTGGAGCGAGAAGAAAAACGGGGGATCAACATCGGCGCGGCGGCGCGGTATGCTCCCGCCGTGCGATTCCTTCTCGGCGCAGGTGTGCTCGCGGCGTGGGCCTGGACCTTGGGCTCAGGGCTCGCCCTGCGCCTCGTGATGGACGGCGTCGGCGCCGCGCCCTGGGCGCAGGTGGCGAGCTTGGGGATGATCGGCGCGGGCCTCGCCTCGGCGCGCGGCGCAGGTTGGCGCGCCTCTCGCCGGGGCGATCGTCTGCCCTTGCCGATCGGCGCGACGGTCGCCCTGTGGCTCTCGCCGATCCTCGCGGGCCTAAGCCCCACCTTGGCGATCCTCGGCGCGGCGGCGGCGCTGTTCGCCCTGGGCGTCGGGCTCTCCCGCGCCTGCCCCCAAGGCCCCGGGGCGATCGGCGCGCTCACCGCCGCGCCGCTTGTGTGGGTCGGCCTCAACCATCCTCTGACCGCGGCCTTGATCACCCTCGGCCTGCTGGCGCTCTTGGACACCCGGCCCGAGCCTGAGCGCAGCGCGTTTGAGCGCTCGAAGGGGCCGGGCCTCACCCAGACCATGGGCGACGCGGTGATCGTGGCGGCGGGCGCGGCGATCCTCATCGGCGGCTGGTCGGCGAGCCGGGCCTACCTCGACCCCACGCCCTCGGGCCTGGCGGCGGCGGCGGGCGGCGCGCTCGTGGCGATGGCGCTGGGGACTCTGTGGCCCAAACGATCCTTAGGCGCCGTGGCGCCGTGGGTGGGCCTCGCCGCGCTGGTCACCTTGGTGGCGGTGATCGCGCTGCCCTCGCGGGGCCTCGGCCAGCTCGCCGTCTTCGCCGGAGGGGACGAAGATCCTCGTCTCACCCTGACGATCCTCCTGGCGCTGATCGGCGCGCCGGGCGGGTTCGCCATCGGGCGGGCGGTGAAGGGCGGGAGCGCGGGGATCTTGGTCTCTTTGGCCGGGCTCTGGGGCGCGCGCCTGGGGCTCAACGCCGGGCCCGACACCTTTGATCACGCCTTGCTGCTCGCCGGGGGCCTGGGCCTCGTCGGGATCATCGGCGGCGGGAAGCTGAGCCCGCGGCTCCTCGGGGGCCTCGCCTTCGCCGGGGCCTTGGGCGCGCTCCTGTGGCCCTTGCCTTGGCCCGAGCAGCTCCTCCTCTCTTCCCCTGCGCAGCACCTCCGCGCCGCCGATGGGCTCGCCCGGGCCAAAGACGCCCAGCGTGGGCTCACCGCTGAGGCCGGGGGCTTCGGGCCCAACGGCGCGACGCTCGTGTGGTCGCGGCGCGGGGCCTTGGCCGTCTCGGTGATCGACGGCGCTGAGGTGCCCGCTGAGGGGCGTGAGGCCGACGTCGAGCGCCTCGTCGCCGCCTTGGGCGCGGGGCTCACCTTGTCTCTGGATCACGCCGTCGTGCTCGGCGAGACGCGGGGGCTCACCGTCGCCGGGCTCAACCGCCAAGGCGTGGCGCAGATCACCGTCGCCGTGCCCGATCCCGACTCGTTGCGCGCCCGGGCCGCCTTAGATCCCGCCTTGGCCGAGGCGATGCTGAGCCCCAACGTGCAGCTCCACCACCAGCCCACGGAGCTTCTGCTGCGGGAGGCGCCCAAGGCCGAGCTCATCATCGAGCTCTCGCGCCTGCCCTGGCGTGACGCGGCCCAAGGCTTGCCCTCGGATCGGCAGCTTCGTCTACGACGGAGCCGCCTCAGCGACGATGGGGTGTACGCCCTCGTCGTGCCGATCACCTGGATGGACGAGGCGAGCTTGGGCGGCCTCGCCTTGGCCTTCGCCGAGACCTTCCCCCAGGCGATGGCGTTTATGCCCTCCACCGGGGCGGATCACCTCATCCTCGTCGGCTTCGCCTCGCGGCGCCTGACCCCTTGGCCGAGGCTCGTGCAGGCCGTGGCCTTGGGTGGGGATGAGCTCGCCGCGGTGCAGGTGCGCAGCGCCGTAGAGCTCGCGGATCGTGCGCTCACCGACTCCGCGGGGCTGCGGGCGCTCGGTCAGCGCGGCGCGCGGCCCTCCCCCTACGCCTTGCCCGCGGGGCTCAACCGCCGCCCACGGATGCTCCTGCCGCTGTTTGTGGGGCGGATCATCACGCCGGAGACCTGGCTTGATCTCAGCGCCGAGCCCCAGCGCAAAGACGAGCTGGCCGCCCGGGCTGAAGGCACCCGCCGCCTGCTCGAGCTCTTGGACGACGCCAGCCGAGGCGACATGGAGGACGTCTTTGAGCAGTCCCGCGCGCTCCTCGACGCCCCCGGCGGGGCCCGGGCGCTGGACCCCCTCGTGGCGCCGATGCTCGCCCGAGCCCGAGAGGCCCTCGCTGAAGGCGTCGCCGAGGGCCCGCAGTCGCGCGCCTGGAGCCGCTGCTTGAGCGAGGTCGAGTCCGCGCGCCTGATCAACCCCCGCGCCGCCGAGGCCTTCACCCTCGCCGGTCGCTGCCGCCTCGCCACCGGCGACAACCGCCGCGCCGCTGAAGAGTTTGAGGGCGCCTTGGCCTTAGATCCCGCGGATCTCGACGCGCTCTTGGGCATCGCCCAGGTCCACGCCAGCCGCGGCGCCTTGAACGAGGCCGAGGCCCGGCTGCGCGAGGCCACCCGCACCAACCCGAGGGCCTGGCGATCTTGGTACCACCTCGGCGCGTTGATGCTGGATCTGGGGCGCTTAGACGACGCCGACCGCGCGCTCTCCCAGGCCCGGGCCCTCGCTGGGGAGACCTCAGGCCTGCCCGCCGGGGCCATGGCCGACCTCGCGCTGCAGCGCGGCGACCCCAACGCGGCCCTGGTTCACGCCGAGCGGGCGGTGAGCCTGCAGCCCGTGGCCAAACACCTGCACCTGCGCGCGCTCTGCTACTTAGAGCTCGGTCAGGAGTCCCAGGCCGAGCGTGACCTGCGCGCGGCGATCTACGAGGATCCCGACTGGTGGCCCGCCCATGGGGATCTGGGCCGGGTGTTCGCGGCGCGGGGCGAGTACGCCCAGGCCATCGACGCCTTTAAGCGCGCGTTGACGCTGAAGCCCGACAACGCCCCCGCCGCCCAGAACCTCCGCCTCGCCGAGCGACGTCTGGCCGAGGAGCGACGGGCGACCACCCCTCCGCCCCGTTAAGCTACAGGTCGCTTGATTCGTTCGGAGTGCATGATGACGACGCCCGCGGCCACGACGGATCCACTGCTGGACGTCCCTTTTTTGCGCCAGATCCCCCTCACGGAGCTCAAGCGGTACAGCGAGCTGTGGGTGCGGGTGGCGCTGCGTCCCGGCGAGAACCTCTGGACCGAGGGCGGTCTGGCCGCGGAGCTCGGCGTCGTGCTCAGCGGAGAGCTCGCGGTGGTGAGCGGCGGCGTCGAGGTGGGCCGCGTGCGGGTCGGGGAGCTCGCGGGTGAGGCCAGCGCCTTCTTTCGGGGCGAGACACGCACGGCGAGCCTGCGCGCCGAGAGCCCCGCCGAGGTGCTCACCCTCTCCGTGCGAGACCTCATCCGCCTTCGCCGCGAGGGCAGCGCCATCTACGACGCGCTCTTACGCCAGGCCCTCGTCACCCTCGTGCGCCGCGTGCGCGCCACGGACCTGCGCATCGCGCAGCTCGCCCAAGGGGGCCGCGCCGCGCCGGCAAAGTCAGAGGCCGGCCTCTTGACCCGGGTGTGGCGCGCGCTCCGCCCCGACAGCCCCTCTGGTCCCCCGCCCTCTCTGGAGCCCCTGCTCCGCAAGATGCCCGTGCTGCGCCCGGCCGACCCTGAAGAGATCACCGAGCTCGCCCGGCTGTTCACCGTCGAGCCCATGAAAGAGGGCCAGACGATCTTTATGGAGGGCTCGCCGGGGGAGGCGGCCTACATCATCGCTGAGGGCAAGGTGGAGGTGCTGCGCCACGTCCGCGGCGAGCGCGCCGAGCTCCTCGCCACCTTAGAGCGCGGCGACCTCTTCGGCGCGAACACCCTGGTGGAGACCGGCGCGCGCACGGCCTCGTGCATCGCCGTCGAGGCCGGGTGGCTCTACCGCATCGACGCCAAAGACTTCAACACCCCGTCGGCCCGGGCGGGCATGCTGTGGCGTGAGGCCGTGCTCGCGGCCTTCGCCTCGCAGCTCCGCTCGGCGAACCACGCGCTGAACCGGGCCATCGAGCTCAAGGCCAGCCTTCACGGCGAGCACAGCGACGCCACGGCCAGCGGCGACAACGAGGCGAGCTTCCGCGAGCTGCTCCGCGCCTCAGGCTTCTTACAAGGCGCCCGCACCTCCGACGCGCACCTGGGCGACCCTGAGAGCAAGAGCGGCGCCCTGCCCTACTCCTCGCCAACCTCAAAGAAGCGCGAGTGAGCGCGCCCCCAACCCGCCGGGTGATCTTCGAGCACGCCATCCTGCGCGCCGTGGGCAGCCCCGTGCAGACCTCTGAGGGTGCGCGAGAGTACATCCGCCTGGAGATCTCCGACTGGGTGAACATCGTCGGGATCACGGCCGACGCGCGGGTGATCCTCGTGCGCCAGCACCGCCACGGCATCGACGCGGAGACTCTGGAGATCCCCGGCGGCTGCGTAGACCCCGGCGAGGCCCCCGCGGACGCCGCCGCGCGTGAGCTCCTGGAGGAGACCGGCTACGGCGACGGCGCGTGGCGCCCCCTCGGCTGGGTGTGGTCCAACCCCGCGATCCAGAACAACCGCACCCACCTGTTCCTGGCGTCGGGCCTTCGCCTGCTGGGGCCGCCCCAGCTTGGCCCAGGCGAGGCGGACCTGCGGGTAGAGCTGCGCCCGGTGGGGGAGGTGCCTGAGCTTTTGCGCAGCGGCGAGGTGAACCACAGCCTGGCGGTGGTGGCGCTGCAGCGGTGGCTGTTGGGGGCTGAGAGGCGTCCTGAGCGGCCTGGGCGTGTGCGCGAAGATGTTCCGTGACCTCCGGTCTCGCCGGTGACGACACGCACAGGCCGCACATGACGCCGTGAAGAGCTTGCGCATGAACGCTCCATGTCTCCATGACATCCGTTGTCAATTGCGACGACACGCACAAACACCCCATGACGTCATGCCTTGCCTGTGACGAGACGCACAATGTCTTCATGACGTCCAACGTGTACCAACACGGACCGCACACCTCCTGCATGAGATCCTCGCGCCCATAAGACGGTGCGCACAAGGCGTCTTAGGCGTCCGTTTGACCTTACGACGATACGCACAGGCTCTCCATGAGGCCGAATGCTTCTTGTGCGTGGCGTCGATGACCGTCTCTATGCGTTAGGGTGCCCATTGACCGCGCACCCACCTCCGACGTGCCCTCCAGCACACCCGAGGCCCTACGCCCTACCCCTTGCGGGATGCCAACGCCTCATCCCCCAGCGGTACACACGCTCAACGTGCCCTCCGGCGCGCCCGAGGCCCTACGCCACACACCCCCATGATCTGCTGGGCGGATCCTGCAACGGCGCTCACCCTCGCCGTGCTCGGCGCGCACAAAGATCAACCAAGGCGCGTGCTCTTCGGTTAAACTGCTCCCCACGACACGCTCAACCGATGAGAGGAACCGCATGGCCCAACGCTCCGCGCGCTCCCAAGAGCAGCGCCGCTCCCTCGCCCAAGCGGCGGCGCGCCTGAAGGTGCTCTTCGCCACCCGCCCCGAGGTGATCAACCTCTTCAACACGCTCATGCTCGTGCCGCTCACCGAGTGGGAGGTCAAGTCCACCGCCGCTGAAGCCGCCCGCGCCGTGGTGCAGCAGTCCACGGCGGAGTCCTCCGCCCGAATGAAGGCGATGGCGGCGGCCCTTCGCGCGCTGGTGCTGCGCCTCAAGGCGGATCACGCCCCCGACGGCGAGCCCGAGCTGCGCCGCCTGATGGGCGATCGCACCGCGTCTGACGTGCTGGCGCTCTCCAGCTCCGCCCGGGTGGAGGTGCTCTTGGACCTCGACAAGCGCCTCGACGCCACGCCCCCGGTGTGGGAGCCCGAGGCTGTGCCCCTGCGCATGACCACCCGCGACGCCGAGAAGGGCCTGGGTGATCTAGCGAGCGCCCGCCGCGCGCGGAAGGTGGCCTCGGCCGCTGAAGACGCCGCCGACCGCGCGCTCAGCGCCGCCTGGGTGGTCCTCGCCGCCGCCTTGGGCAAGGTGCTCACCCCACAAGAGCTCGCGGAGGCCGTGCCCGAGTTCTCTAGCCCCAAGAAGAGCGCCACCACGGACGAGGGCGCTGGGGCTTAGGCTTTGGCGTGAGGTGAGATGTGCTGCGCTCCTTGAGCCTCAAGAACGTCGGCCCCTCGGCGGCGCTCAGCCTCGATCCCTTGGCCTCCCGCTTGAACCTCATCACCGGGGACAACGGCCTGGGAAAAAGCTTCTTGCTGGAGGTGGCGTGGTGGGCGCTCACGCGGACGTGGAACGGGCGTCCTGCGGAGCCGAGCGCGAAGGGCGCACAGATCACAGCGGAGTTTGACAAGGGCAACCTGTCGCAGAAGGGCGCGCTCAAGTCGGACTGGGATCCCGCGCGGGAGCTTTGGAAGCTCCCCCCAGGCCCACCTCCCAACCCAGGGATGGTCCTCTACGCCCGCGTCGATGGATCGTTCTCGGCGTTTGACCCCTTCCGCAACTACAAGCTCAACACACGACCGAGCGGCGCGCAGCATGAGGCGCCACCGGCGTACCAGTTCTCCTCGGATCAGGTGATGAACGGCCTGTCGCGTAAGGTGCAGGTCATGGGGGAGTGGCAGGAGGAGATCCTGTGTGGCGGCCTGATTCGAGACTGGTTCAACTGGCAGATCCGGAAAAACGAGCAGTTCGCGCTCTTAGAGGCCTTGTTGGCGCGATTGAGCCCCATGAGCGCGCCGCTCAAGCCGGGCCAGCCGCGGTTCGTGGCCCTCAACTCGGCGTATGAGATCCCGACGATCCAGATGCCCTATGGCCAAGAGGTGCCTCTCGTCTACGCGCCCGCTGGGGTTCAGCGCATCGCGAAGCTCGCCTACCTGCTGGCCTGGACGCTGAGCCAGCACGAGCGCGCCGCCGCCGAGCAGCCGCGCGCCACCCGACCGCAGCTCACCGTGCTCATCGACGAGCCCGAGACCCACCTGCACCCTCAATGGCAGCGCACCTTCTTGCCGTCGCTCATCACAGCGCTCAATGAGCACGCCCCAGGCAATCCCCAGATCCAGCTCCTCGTCGCGACACACTCCCCGCTCGTGCTTGCGTCGGTTGAGCCGCTGTTTGACCCCAGACAAGACGCGCTGTGGAAGCTCGATCTGGTGCCGGGTGAGGAAGGCCAGCCGGGGACGGTGCAGGTGGAGCGGGATCATCACTACATGCGCGGCGACGTGGGCATGTGGCTCTCCTCCGACGTCTTCAACGAGACGTCGCTCTACTCTGAAGAGGCGGAGCGCACAATGCGAGAGGCCGCCGGGATGATGGACGACGATGAGGCCACCGAGCCCCAAGCGCAGGCGGTTCGGCTCAAGCTCCGCCGCGTGCTCGCCGACACCGATCCGTTCTGGTTAGGGCTGCGCGCCTGGATGCGCACAAAGGGCTGGCGCGTGTGATCCCCGTCGTCCGTCAGCCCGAGCCGAAGCCTCCGGCCTACGATTTCCACCACGATGTTTATGAGCGAGGCGAAGACACCATTCGGCAGCTCGCCGGGCTGCCCCCCTTGCGTGTGTGGCCGGGGCCAAACATCAAACCTCGGGTAAGCCAGATCGCAAATGTCACGGGCGCCATGCTCGGGGACTACCCCCACTGGACCCGCGCGCTCCCAGCGCTTCAAGAGGCGTACGGTAGCCTCTGCGCCTACCTGGCGCGGCGCATTGAGCTTGTGGAGACGCCCACGGCGGATCACTACATCGCGCGACGCCAGGCGAAGCCGCTGATCTTGGCCTACACCTGGTCCAACCTCCGGCTCGCGCACCACTACATCAACGGCGTGAAGACTGACCTCGCCGACGTGCTCGATCCGTTTGAGGTGAAAGAGGGCTGGTTTGCGCTCATCCTCGCGACCGGGGAGACCGTGCCGGGTCCAATGGCGCCCAAAAACCGCCTCGCCGACATCCAGCGCACGATCACCCTGCTCCAGCTCAACCGAGGCCCTATCTTGAAGACGCGGCGGCGCGCGATTGACCGATACCGACGTCCCCCCGTAGGCCAGCGCCCGATCCCGCTCTGGTCTCTGGAGGAAGACGAGCCCTTCATCGCCCACGAGCTCCGCCGCCAAGGCCAGCTCAACCCTGGCGACGCCTGATCCCGCCCCCTGGCGCCCGCCGAGCCCTTGCCTTAGAATCGCGGCATGCCCGAGCCCAAAGACATCTGGGAGGCGCTGTACCGGCGCTTCGATCCCGACGAGCCCGCCCACAAGGGCCAGTGGCGCGCTGACCGGCGCTGGAGCCCGATCCCCTCGATCTCCGCCGGGCTCAAGCGGCCCTTCGGCGAGAAGCGGTATCTGGTGATGGGCACCGTGGGCACGGGCAAGACGACGGAGCTCCTGCGGGTGGCTGAAGAGCGCAGCGAGGACCACGTCGTCGTGTTCTTGGACCTCTGGCGGCACTTTGAGGAGGGCGTGGGCGACCCGAACGCGCTGCAGCATGTGCAGACCTGGGAGGTGCTGCTCCTGATCGGCCTCGCCGTGTACCGCGCCGCCGAGGCCCGCTTTGGGCATGTGTGGTCCAAAGACGATCTGCGCGACTTAGAGCGCGCCGCCGCCCGGTTCACCGCCCAGCCTGGCGAGGCGGGGGGCAGCGGCACCGTGGACCTCGCGCGGCTGGCGTCGAGCCTGCTCGTCTTCGCCGGGGGGCCTGTGGGCGTGCTGGCGGGATCCGCCGCCGAGGCCGGGATCAAGGCCATCGGTGAGGTCGCCCGGGCCTCACGCTGGGACTTCAAGATCGGCGAGCGCGGGCGCAAGAGCCTGCCCGACCAAGACGAGCGTGTTCAGGAGATGTTGGGCGCGGTGAACATGCTCATCGGCACGATTCAGCACCAGTACCGGCGGCTGTTGTTGTTGGTGGACGGCCTCGACCGCATCAAGGTCGCCGAGACGACCCGCTCGCTGTTCGTCGAGAGCACGGTCTTGGGCAGCCTCTCCTGCGCCACGGTGCTCACGGCGCCTTTGGTGCTGCGGCGCAAAGGCCTCGCGGCCCAGGTGCGGCGGTTTGAGCCCAAGGTGCTCGCCAACGCGCCGGTGATCGACCGCCACGACCCCCACCAAGAGGGCGACGGCATCGACTTCTTGCTCGACGTCTTCCGCCGCCGGGTGGCGGACCTGCCCGCGCCCCCGGGCGTGGCGCGCGCGGCGGACTGCATCGCTGAGGCCCACCTCCGCCACCTCGCCTGGTGCAGCGGCGGCCGGGCCCGGGACTTCGTGCGTTTTGTGCGGATGGTCGCCGAGCGCGCCTGGGATCACGGCGCCGCCGTCGCGCCGCAGGAGATCGTCAACGACGCCATCGACGAGCGCCGCAACGTCATGGAGATGGGCCTCAACAAACGACACATCGAGCTGCTGATAGAGGTCATGCAAGACCCCGAGCGGCTCTTGCCCGATGACGAGGCCATCGAGGCGCTCTTGGAGCAGTGGTGCCTGCTCCCCTACCCCAACGGAAGCGAATGGTACTTTCCCCACCCGCTGCTGACGCTCCGCCGAGTCCCGCTTCCCCCGAGAAAGGCTGGCTCGACCGCCTGATTCGGCCGCTCAAGCTGGCCGATCGTCAGGTGATGGTGCTCGTCGCCCAGGCGAGCCCGGCGGGGTTACGCCCGGCGCTCTGCCGCCTGCTCGCGGAGCTGGGCGAGGTGCAGGTGCGCCTGCGCGCGCCAGAGCTCGCGGCCTTGGCCCCGGGCAGCGTGGCGCTGTTGCGGGTGGTGCCTGAAGACATCCTCTGGCTCAACTACAACCGGCCGCTGGTGAGCGAGCGCCGCCTCAAGCTCGTGCTCTGGGCCGAGGGCGAGGTGGCCTCGGCGATGCGCGCCCAGGCGCCGGACTTCTTCGACTGGATCAGCCACGTCTTGCCTTGCCCACGGCTCACGCCGGGCTTCGCTTTGGCCGGGGTCAAGGCCTTGGGGCCGCGGTCTACGGCGCGCTGGGACGGCGATGGCCTCGTGGGGGCCTTACGCAGCGCCGGGCAAGAGTCGATGGTGGTGTTTGAGGACGCCAGCCGCACCTACCGATCCCTGCAGCGCTCGGCCCGCAGCGCCACCGTCGGGGTGTGCTGGACCGCCGTCGACCGCGCGCGCAGGCTGCACCGGGCGCGCTGGGCGATGGCTGAGGCGCGGGTGAACGGCCCCGGGCTGCTGCTCAACGCGGCCTTGCCCACCCCGGGCTGGGTGAGCCTGCACGCGCGCTGCCAAGACTGGGGCGAGGCCGCCGCCGCCTTGGCCGAGGCCGGGGTGCCCGAGCCCGCCCGAGAGGCCGCGCTGTTGGGGCTTGAGCCCGAGGCCATCACCCTTCGCGCCGCGATGTTGGGCTTTGGCGCGCCGCCGCCGCCCGCGCCGTCTCTGGACCCCCTCGCCGATGAGGGCGCCCGCCTCGCCGATCACGCCGCGTCCCTGCCCGGCCTCGCGCTGACGATCCCGCCGAGCCTGCTCCAGCGCGCGGGCCTGCCCCTGGCCGTGGCCGCGCCCACCACGGCCTTAGAGCGAAGGGTCACCGCGCTCGTCGACGCCCTCTGGGCGGCTGAAGAGGCCAGCGCCGAGCCCTGGCTCAAGGCGAGCCGCGAGGCCCTGGACCTCGGCCACCCCGACGCCGCCTTGACCTGGGCCCAGCGCGCCGCCCGCCTCGCGGACTCCCCCGAGCGGGTCGCCTTGGCCGAACAAGCCCTGGGCCTCGCGCGCCTGGCCTTGGGCGACGTCTCCACCCAGCCCGACCCCTCCGAGCAGATCTCCCGGCCCCTCGCCCTGCCCGACCTGAGCGCCGCCGAGCGCGCCCGCACCCAGCTTCACCTCGCCTTCGTCGCCTTGACCCGCGGAGATCTAGACCGCGCCCGGGGCATGTTCGATGAGCTGCTGCTCACCCTAGACGACGTCGAGGAGCACCGCGGCCTGCGCGGCGCGGCGAAGGGCGGCTTGGGGCGCATCGCCTTGGCCCTCGGCGAGCTGACGCGGGCGCGGGCCCTGGCTGAAGAGGCCCTGGCCGCCATCGCCGAGCCGCGCCGCGCTGATAGCGCCGCCGCCGGGCTCTTGGCCGAGGTGCTGCTCGATGAGGGCCGCGTGCAGGACGCCATCGAGGCCGCAGACGCGCACCTCAGCGCCGTCTCCGCCGCCTTGGGCGAGGAGCACCCCGCCGCCCTGCGGGCCCTACGCCTGCGCGCCGAGGCCCGCCTGGCCGCCGGAGACGCCGCCGGGGCGCTCATCGACGCCCAGCGCGCCGTGCGTCTCGGCGACGAGGTGCAGGGGGTCGATCACCCCGACCTCGCCCGAGCGCGTGTGGCCTTGGGCCGCGCCTTCGCCCTGAGCGGTCGCCAAGACGACGCCATCCGCACCCTAGAGATGGCGATCTCCTCCGCCGAGCGCGCCTTGCCCGCCGATCACCTCGAGCTCACCCGCGCCCGAGAGGCCCTGGCCGCCGCGTTGCAGCGTGAGGGCACCTTGCTCGTGCCCGCCGCCGCGCCGCCGCCCGCCGCCGAGCCCGTGCAGCTTCGTGAGCGCGCGGTGGATGTGTCGTTTGAGGAGCCCCGAGGCGCCGCGTCCTCTGTGTTTGATGAAGAAGAGGACGATCAGAGCTTCTCCGCCCGCCCCACGCTCTCCGCGCCGCCACCGCCGCCCGCCCCGTCCGGCGTCTCCTTGCCGATGACCAAGAGCCTCGGCTCCTCGGCCTCTCTGAACGTCGAGGCCGTGAGCTACACCCGCAAGGCGCTCACCGCCCAGATGCGCGCCGCCTACGCCCAGCGCGACGCCCTGGCCGCCCAAGGCGCGGAGGTGGTCGAGGCCGAGCAAGAGATCGTGAGCCTCCGCAAGAGCCTCCGCCGCGGCCCGGTGCTGCAGGCCGGTGAGCTGCTCGGGCAAGGCCGCTACGAGCTTCTGGAGCGCATCGGCCAAGGCGGCTTCGCGGCGGTGTGGCGATCGCTTGATCGTGAGACAAACAAGGTCGTGGCCCTCAAGGTGCTGCACCCACACTGGGCCGATCAGCCCTCGCGCCGAGATCGGTTTGTGCGGGGTGCTCAGGTGATACGCGCCTTAAATCACCCCAACCTGCTGCGGGTGCTCAGCGACGCCCAAGAAGAGGACGGCTTCTGGTTTTTTGCGATGGAGCACCTGCCCGGCGGAGATCTCTCCCAGGCCCTCGCCGCCGGTCGCCTCGGCCCCGCCCGCGCCATCGAGGCCGTCTTGGAGGTCGGCGAGGCCCTGGCCGTCGCGCACAAAGCGGGCGTCATTCACCGCGACGTGAAGCCCGCGAACATCCTCTTTGACGCGGCGGGGCGGGCGCACCTGAGCGACTTTGACCTCGTGGAGAGCCTCGACCGCTCGGCGACCTTGAGCCTCGGCGGCATGGGCACCTTCCTCTACGCCGCGCCGGAGCTCCTCGACGCCGATCCCCACCCCAGCCCCCGGGCTGATGTCTACAGCCTGGGCATGGTGGCGCTCACCTGTTACCGCGGCGGCCAAGATCCCCCGGCGCCGTCGCTGGGCGTGATGCGGGTGCTCAACGACACCCGGGCGCCGACGGCGGTGAAAGAGCTGCTGCGCCGGGCGTTGTCTTCAGATCCTAACCAGCGCCCCGCGGACGCCGGGGCCTTCGTCGAGGCCCTCCGCGACGCGCTCCACGACCACCACGGCCAAGGCGGGGCCGAGGAGCTGTTTGTGCTGCCGCCGCCCAGCCCCACGCAGTCGCCGCCGCAGCAGGCCACCGCCAAACCCAGCGCGCTGTCCGGCGCACGACGCCTGGCCTTGGTGGCGTCTACCCTGCTCGCGGCGCTGGCGGGCTGGGGGGTTGGGCGGGTGATGACCGATCCACTGCAGGTCGTCTCCGCCCTGCCGTCTTTGCCGACGGAGGCCCCGCCCGAGGGGCGCGTGCCGGAGGACGTGGGCCCCACCACCGCGCCGAGCCTCAACGTCCAGACCTACAACGCCCCGTCCATGGCGCTCACCGCGCCGATCCTGTTCACGCCGCTCCAGTCCGGTGAGCGCACCCTGCTGATGAGCGTGACTGAAGTGACCAACACCCAGTGGGACGCCCTGCGGGACGACAACCCGTCGCTCAAGCGCAGCTCCCACCTGCCCGTGACCGGCGTAAGCGCCCAGGCCGCCATGGAGTTCGCCAACGCGCTCTCCAAAGCCGAGGGCCTCGCCCCGTTCTACGTCATCGACGAGACCGGCGGCGTCACCCTCGACCCCACCTCCACCGGCTACCGCCTGCCGACCTTGACCGAGTGGGAGGCCGCCAGCGCCCAGAGCGCCCCCGAGCGCCTCGACACCAAAGGCCCCACCCGGGCCGTGCGCGCCGACACCCCGCCCGAGCACCCCGTCGGCATCGGCTCCAACGCCGCGGAGTGGGTGTGGACCGAGGAGGGCCCCGCCTTGGCCGGCCGCTCATGGCTCAACCCTGATGGCGCGGTGCGACGCCCCAAGACCGCCCCCCGTGACGCCGGTGTGCGCCTCGTGCGCCCCTTGCCGAGCGCCGAGCCGCCCCCGCCCCCGACGCCGATGGGGCCGGAGCCTTAGAGGCTCTGGCGCTGGCGGTTCGCGACAAGGGGGCGGGGGGGGCGGGGCCCGGGCCGGGCGGCCGGGGGCCCCCCCCGGGGGGGGGGGGGCCCCCGCCCCCCCCCGGGGCGGAGGGGCGCGGGGCGCGCCCCGGGGCCCGCGGGGGGGGGGGGGCCCGCCCCCCCGCCCCGCGGGGGGGGCGGGGGCGGGGGGGGGCCCGGGCGGCCGGGGGGGGGGGGGGGCCAATGTCGAGCTGGGGGACTCCCACTGAGGGGCGACGCTGAGCAAGCATCCCACCCCGGCGAGATCCTGCTGCTCGAGTTCTTGGAGCCCGTCAGCATCAGTCAGTCTGAGCTGGCGCGAGCCATGAAGGTGCCGCGGATGCGCATCTCCGAACTTGTTCGGGGCGAGCGCAGCGTGAGCGTAGACACGGCGCTGCGGCTGGCGCGGGTGTTGAACACCACCGCCGAGTTCTGGCTCAACCTGCAGGCAGACTACGACCTTCGCCTGGCGCGTCAGAACAACAACGCGGAGATTGAGGCCTTAACGCCCCTTCGTCGCGCGACCGGCTGAGCGACGCTGTCGCATCAATTGTCGCATCATTTGTCGCATCACCTGTCGCATGAGTCAGACAGGCCGCGCTGTCGCAAAAAAGCCCTGACGCGAGGCGTCGCCGCGAGGAGCATCCCGATCACATCTCCTGCGGCCCTCTGCCAACGCGCCAGGGCGATCTCAGTGGGTCTCAGCCCTTGGGCTCGGTGGCCTTCTGCCCGCCGACGTAGTGGCTGTAGACGTAGACCGGGATCCCCAAGCCGCCGAGGTGATGCTCAATGAGCGGCTTCACCTCAGCCCAGTCCAAGCCGCCGACGCCCGTGGCGAGGCGGGGCAAGGCCACGCTCTTGTGGCCTTCAGACTCGATGAGGCCCTTGAGCGCGCGCAGGGCGTGGTTCACGTTCGCCACGCTGGCGCGGCCGGGGGTGCCGCCCTCGTCCTCGGCCTGATCTTGGGTGAGCAGGCAGGCGATGTGAATGTTGGGGCCCGACCAGCTCCACACACCGCCGGCCTTGGGGTGGTTGAGGTGGCACCAGTGCCGGAAGTCCTTCGCCATCGACGGCCAACGCTCACGAAGCGCCAACGCGAGGCCGCTCGTGAAGTGATCCCCCGGCGCGACGCCGTGGGCGATGAGGTTGGCCTCGCTCAACAGCAGGTCACCGGTCAGCTCGTGAATCATGGGGGTCTCCGCGTCTGCCTGTGGGAGGTCGCACAGGCGTTTGGGTGTCTCCGCGCAGCCGCGTCCCCAGGGGTGCCCAAGAGACGCTCGGCCCGCGCCGTGCTGGGCGGATTAGCAAGAAGTGTGCCAAATCGATCTCGTGACGTCTCCGTGGGGCACGATCGCCCCCCACAACCCGTCCGCCGCCCCCCTGGCGGCTGTGGTACACTCCCGGCCATGCAAGACGCAGCCCGCCTCCCCCTCCCTGGGTGGGCGCTCGCCTTGTTCACGCTGGGATGCGTGGACTACCAGGTCGAGCGACGCCCGAACATCGACTCTTGGACCCAACCTTCGCGGGAATCGGGGGTGGACATCCTGTGGGTCGTCGACAACTCCTGCTCGATGTCGGAAGAGCAAGAGCAGCTCAGCCTACACGCCACCAGCTTCGTGAGCTTCTTGAGCAACGCGGCTGTTGACTTTCGGCTGGTGGTCACAACGACCGACCCCGACCCCAAGTCGCTGCCGTTTGACTACGATCCGGTCACGATGACCGCCGACACCGCCGATCTGGCGACGGTCTTCGCCGCGGCCGTCGAGGTGGGCACTGAAGGGGACCGCGACGAGCGCGGCTTTGACTTCGCCCTGGAGGCCCTCACCGAGCACGCCGACCTGCGCAAAGGCGCGGATCTGGAGCTCGTCTTCTTCTCGGATGAGGACGACTACTCGGAGATCGGCCCCATCGCCTTCGTGAACGAGCTGCAGGCCATGCGCCAGGGCAAAGCCATCGCGGTCAACGCCGTTGTTGGCGACCTCCCTGAAGGCTGCGCCTCGCTGCTCGCCGCCGCCGACGCCGGGGTGCGCTACATCGACGCCCAAGAGGAGAGCGGCGGCCTGCGGGAGTCGATCTGCTCGGCGGACTACGCCGCGCTCCTGGAGCGTATCGCCTTGAAGGTGCTCGGCTTGGAGCGGCGCTTCGCGCTCTCGGAGGTGCCTGAGCTCGACACCTTGGAGGTGCGTGTAGACGACGCGCTCATCCCCAACCGTGAGCGCCACGGCTGGGTGTACGACCCAGGCAACAACTGGGTTGAGTTTGACGGGTACGCCGTGCCGCCGCCAGGCTCGACGGTCTCCTTGAGCTACTTCCCTTGGCTCGGCGACCTCAACGCCAGCGGCGACACCGGTGAAGACTCCGGCGTGGAGACCCCATGATCCTCACCCTCTGGGCGCTTGGCGCCTGCACCGGGCTCGGCCCTGGCAGCGATGGCCTCTCCACCCGGGTGGAGGAGCTGTGGGTTGAGCCCGCAGACCAGACCCTCACCGTGCGTGAAGGCGAGCCCCAAGAGCTGCAGTTCACGGCCTTCGCCCGGCTGCAAGGCGGTCTGGAGACCGAGATCACGCTGGTGAGCTGGTCGTCGTCGAACCTCTCCGCCGGGGACATCACCGACACGGGGCTGTTCACGTCCGTAGACACCAACGGCGGGGTCACCGAGATCACCGCCGCCCACCTCGGCCTCTCGGCGTCGTCCACCATCACCGTGGTCTTCGCCCGCGACATCGTGCAGGACGGCCTCGACGAGAGCTTGCCCACGGCCTTTGCTGAGGCCGCCGAGGCCGCCTCGGGTGGCCCCACCCTGCTCTACCCCCTCGACGGCGTCACCGTGCCCCGCAACCTGGAGGGCCTCACCTTCTTGTGGAGCGAGGCGGAAGGCAACGATGTTGTTTACCGCCTGCGGCTCCGCAGCGGGATCACCGACATCTCGTTGTACACCACGGACTTCCGCTACACCGCCACCGCCGCGCTGTGGGAGCAGATCGCCGCCGCCAACCGCCAAGGTGAGGTGGAGATGACAGTCGAGTCCGCGCGCTGGTCGGGGGGCACGCTCTCCGACCGCCGGGTGAGCGAGACGACGAAGCTCTCGGTGAACCGCCTCGACGCCGACGGCAGCGTGCTCTACTGGTCCACCCAGAACCTCGGCATCATGCGTATCCCCTTCGGCGAGACCGTGGCCGAGCCCTTCTACAGCGGCGACCAGAAGGGCATGTGTGTCGGATGCCACGCCGTGGTCGAGGACATCGACCGCATGGTCGTCACCCACGACGGCATCAACGGCGTGTTCTCCGTGGTGAACATCTTCGACCCGGGCAACCCCTCCGTCGTCGTGAACACCAACGACTCCAACCGCTTCACGTTCAAGACCGTGTCCCCCGACGGCCAGTACATCCTGGGCTCGATCTTCGGCAAGATCAAGCTGTACAAGCTCAGCACCGGGGAGCTCATCAAAGATCTCACCCCCTCGGGCTACTACTTGGCCCAGCCCGACTGGTCGCCCGGCGGAGATCAGATCGTCGCCGTGAACGTCACCGGCACCCAAGACGAGTTCCGCTTCACCGGCGGCGAGCTCGTCGTGATGGCCTGGGACGAGGCCAAACAGACCTTAGGCACGCCCCAGGTGCTCGTGCCCCGCGACAGCACCTACAACTTCTACTACCCGGCCTGGTCGCCAGACGGGGAGTGGGTGGCGTACAACAGAACCGTTGGCGGCGGCTACGCCAGCGCCCAGGCCGAGGTGATGCTCGTGAAGAGCGACGGATCCATCGACCTGCGCCTGGATCTGGCCAACGGCGAGGGGGCGCTGCAGAACAGCTACCCCCGCTGGGGCCCGCTGCCCGACTCCGATGTGCTCTGGCTCGCGTTCTCCTCCAAACGGGACTACGCCCCCGCCGACTTTGGCCTGCCCCAGATCTGGGTCTCCGCCATCGACACCGCCAAGGCCGAACAAGGCCAAGACCCCTCCAGCGCGCCGTTCTGGCTGCCCGGGCAGTCCACCATGTCCGACAACCACCTGCCGTACTGGTGGGGCAAGTGACCCCCCGCCGGATCCCCCTCACGCTGATGGTGCTCACGGCGCTCTGGGGCTGTGACGAGGGCTCGACGGGCACGAGCGACGGCCTGATCACCGCAGATTACAGCGGACTTGTTGACGGGGCTTCGTGGACCTGGCGAGACGACGTGTCTACGGACGAGCTGCCCGCTGAAGAGGAGCTCCTGCGGGGGCGCTACGTCGGCGAGGGCCTGATCGAGATCCGCCGCGGCGAGCGGTTCGCCGACGCCGCGCCCTGGGGCTTCTTGGAGTTCGACGTGAGCGACGGGCTCGCGCTCGTGGCCTGGGAGCTGGGGGACGTCGTGGGCGAGGGCCGCACGCCGCTCTCTGAAGACCGCATCGTCGATGAGCAGCTCGTCGTGGCGGGCCGGGCCCAGTGTGTGGGGCAGACCTTTATGACCCACGACACCTTTTATGCGACCTTCGACGCCGCCGTTCGTTTTGACTGCGCCGGGGGTGGCCTGCCTGGCGTGTACGTCTTCGCCAAGACCGTCGGGCCCGTGGCCATCCGCACAAACAGCGTCACCCTCGATCTCGTCGCGCCGTGGTGAGCCTCGGGAAGTTACGCTCCTGAACGCGGACCCGCCAACAGCGCGCTGAGCCCAGAGGATCTCCCCATGTCTCGCGCACCCCTCGACCCTGAGCTGGTGGACGCCGCCCTAGAGCGTGTCGGTGAGGGCGTGATCCTCATCAACGCCGAGGGGCAGGTGCTCACCCTGAACCGCGCGGCCCGGGCGCTGTTCGCCACCTTAGGCATCCACGGCCCCGACGGGCTGCGGGATCAGCACCAGGTCTTAGAGGCCGACGGTCGCACGGTGCGGCCCAGCACGAAGAGCCCGCTGAGGCGGGCCCTCTCCGGGGAGTCCGTCGATGACGAGCTCGTGCTCTATGGCCCCGGCGCCGAGGACGGCCTGTGGCTCTCGGTCACCGCGCGCCCGGTGCTCAACGCGGCGGGAGAGATCGTCGGCGCCATCGAGAGCATCCGCGACGTGAGCAGCCAGCGGCGCCGCGCCCGGGCCCTGGCGCACAGCGAGGCCCGCTACCGAGACCTCACCGAGCTTGTCGCAGAGTTTAGCTACGAGATGCGACTGGATCAGGGCCGCCTCGTCCCGGTGTGGGTGACGGATCGGTTCCCCAAGCTCACCGGCTGGCACGCGGAGGAGCTCAACCGGGAGGGTGGGCTGCGACGGTTGATGCACCCCGTGGATCACGAGGTCTTAAAGACGCACCTGCGCACGATCCTCGCCGGAGACACCCACGAGGCGGAGCTGCGCCTGGTCACCCGGGACGGCGAGACCCGCTGGGTGCGCGCCGTGGGCCGACCCCTACGAGACGAGGCGGGCGGGCCGATCCTCGGCGTGCTCGGCGCCGCCCGGGACGTCACCCACCACAAGCTCTCCGACCGCCTCACCGGCCTGCCCAACCACCGCGCGCTCCGCGATCGCCTCCAGGTGGCCTTACGCCAGCTTCACCGCTGGCCCGAGACCCAGCTCACGCTGATGCACGTCGAGCTCGACCGCTTCATGACGATCAACCAGAGCCTCGGCTACGCCGCTGGGGACGCCGTGCTGCGGGAGAGCGCCTGCCGCCTCGTCGGCCTCTTGCCCAGCTCCGAGACCGTGGCGCACCTGCGCTCCGACGAGTTCGGCATCGTACATCTCGGCCTCAAGCGCCCTTCAGACGCGCTCAAGCTCGCTGAAGAGATCATTGAGCGCCTCGGTGAGCCGCTCCTGATCGAGGGGGAGACGCTCACGCCCTCGGTGAGCGTCGGCGTCACCTTCGCCCGCAGCTCCAACGACCGCCCCGCCGAGCTGCTCCGTGAGGCCCAGACCGCCGCCCGCCGGGCGCGGGAGCTGGGCGGGCGCCGGGGAGAGGTCTACGATCCCGAGCTGCAGCGCGTCGCCACCACCCGCCTGCGCCGCGAGGCCAAGCTGCGGGAGGCCATCCGTGAGGGCCGCATCGACGCCGTGATGCAGCCGATCCTGCGCCTCTCCGACGAGAAGATCATCGGTTTTGAGGCCCTGGCCCGCCTCGCCGAGCCCGACGGCGGCCTGGTGCCCCCAGACACCTTCGTGCCCATCGCTGAAGAGCTCGGCCTCATCGGCGCCATCAGCGAGCGGGTGCTGCGCCGCGCCTTGACCAGCGTGCAGCGGTGGCGCGCCCTGCCCGGCCACGGCCAGCTCACCGTCTCCGTGAACATCTCGGCGCAAGAGATCAACTCCCAAGACGTGCTGCCCCGGGTGCTGCGCGCCTTGACCGAGACCGAGGCCCCAGGCGAGTCCCTGCGCCTGGAGCTCACCGAGACGGCCCTGGTGCAGAGCCCCGACGCCCCGGCCATGCTGCGCCGCCTTCGGGAGCGCGGCGTGCGCGTCTGCCTCGACGACTTCGGCACCGGCCACTCCTCCCTCTCGACCCTGGCCCACCTGCCCATCGACCAGCTCAAGCTCGACCGCGCGTTCTTGGTGCGCCTGGGCGAAGACGCCGCCGCCGACCGCTTCTTAGAGGCCGTCTTCGCCTTCGCCGACGCCCTGGGCTTAGAGACCATCGCTGAGGGGGTCGAGCACGAGCGCCAGCGCATCACCCTGCGCCGCCTGGGCTGCCGCTACGCCCAAGGCTTCTTGTTGGGCCGACCGATGAGCGTCGAGGCGGCGGAGGGGCTCTTAGGGGGCTGAGATCACCCGCTGGGCGCCGCTTCGTTCATCATTCACCACAAACCGCGCCCCCTCCTTCGCCTGGGAGAGCCAGGACGTCAGCTCCTCCAGGTCAAACTCCGGCTCGGTCAAGACCGTGGGGTCGAGCTTGACATGAAGCCGCAGGCCGCGCGCCGTCGTCGGCCCCACCAAACGCAGCGGCGCGACGGGGGCCCCGGCGAGGTAGGTCTGTGTCCAAACCTCGCCGCCTTGGTGAAGCTCAAGGTCCAGACGTGCGCAGAGGGCGTTGAGCACGACCAGGCCAAGCTCACAGGTGGTCTTCGGAAGGTCTTTGGGTTTGGCCTCGGCGCAGGCCCGCAGCACGGTGAACGCGCGCTCGGCCCAGGTCACCCCGTCGGCGTCCCGATCGAGGGGCAAACCGGGCCCGTCGTCGTGAATCAGGGCCTCGCCGCCCGCGCGCAGGGTGATCGTGATCTCTCGGCAGCAGCCCCGGGACGCCGCGTCCCGAGAGAGGCAGAACGCCTCGCGCAAGGCCAAGTTCGCCAGCGGCACCCCGTCGCGAGGCCCCAGGTAAATGTGCGGGCGACGCCTTATCGATGGGATCGACGAGAGGGCCTGAATCTGCGCGTGGGGGTCAAGCTCTGACATCGAACGACCCTCAAGAGCGGTGTTTCGGCCCCGACTTCACGAAGTCTCGGCGCTTGATCTTCACCATCCGGCCGTCGGGGTGATGCCAGACGACGCCCTCGATGGTGCTCGGCAGAAGCGCGGCCTTGATGGCCTCGAAGCTGCGCGGGAAGTCGGGCAGAGGCTCCACCCCGTGACGGATGAGCACATGGCGCTCAAACCCCTCGGGGTTGCCTTGCACCTTGGGGCCACACAGCTCATAGGTGCCGTCGCTGAGGCTCTGATCGACGTCCCACGCCTCACGAAACCAGCGGTCTTCAGCGCCTTCGCCCACAGGCAGCCAGCCGGGCCAGTGGCCGGTGACCGGGTCGGGGTCTTGGGCGGGCTCAAAGCCCGGCGGCGGCGCCTTGCCCGCCTTGGCGTCAAAACGTTTGTAGAGCACGCCGTTCTGTACGCGGCAGCAGGTGCCGTCAAACTTCCGCGTGGCGACGCCTTCCCCGGCGATCACCCACTCCGAGCCGGGCACGACCTCGTCCCGAACGAGGCGATCGCCCTCGTAGTTGCGCTGAAAGAGCGAGCCGATCTTCTGCATGACGACCTACACCGGTTTGTTCGCAGGGATCGTAGCATGACGACCCCGGCGAGCCGCGCCATCAAGGTAGATTGGTTGACCAACCCACCTTGATGATCACGACGGCGACGGCCTCTCAGATGTTGATCGACTGTGGGATACGCCCGGGGATGAGCGGGATGTAGCTCGGGCGGGTGAGGTTCGCCTGGCCGATGGCGGCCTGCACCTCACGCAGTCGGCGGCGGAACACGTCGGCCTGGGCGCGGGCCTTGGGGTCGGCGAAGTACGGGCCGCGGTGGGTGAGCTCGTACTGGCCCAGGCGGGTGTAATGAACGCCGCCGAGCACCATGCCCACGGCCTGCTGCAGCACCGCCTGCTGCAGAGGGGGCAAGGCGCGCAGCGCCGCCTGCTCGGGGTTCGCCACGGGGCCAACCGGCGGCGGCTGGTACGCGGCCAAGGGCAGGTTCGGGGCGTAAGACATGATGTCGTTCTGGGGGAAGTTCACCGCGGCGTGCTGGGCGCTGCCGGTGAAGATCACCCACGCCGTGAGGTTCACCAGGGCGTCGAAGGTCTGTAGCTCGGGGAGCTGGCTCAGCGTGCCGCCCGCAGGAGACGCCAGCTCGGCCCGCCACGACTGTAGCTCTTTGTCATTCTGTACGTCGTCGTCGCTGTTGTAGTAGATGGCCAGATACGCGCTCGCCCACTCGCGGATCGCGGCCCAGACGAGCAAGGCGTCGTCACGGTAGGGGTATTGGGGCAGGGCCTCGACGTCGTCGGTGCCTTGGGCCTTGAAGAAGTTGGTGGGCAGGTGTTTGGTGAAGTCGTAGGTTTGCACCGAGCGCACGGCGAGGCCGCCGTCAAACTCAATGGTCGAGGCCAGGAGCTTGTCCACGGGGCCGCCGGGGGCGATGAGGGTAGAGACGGCCGCCTGGTTGATCGGCAGGGTGCCGACGAGGTGGGGGCTCAGCAGCACGTTCAGCGGGTGCTGGGGCGGCAAGTTGCGCGGCGTGGCGATGCTGAAGGGCTGCAGGACGAGGTGGGTGGTGCCGAGGTGCGCCACGAGCTCGTGCATGTTGCCATCGGCGACCTGCACACAGAGCTTGGCCACACGCCAGGCGCCGCCGTCTTTGGGGGTGAAGATGGGCGTGCTGTTGCCCGGCGTTTGACCACACTGAATGGCCACGGCGCGCAGGGCGCGGTCGGCGGCGCCGCTGCGGGGCACACCGAACAGGGCCAGGGGCGCGGCGCTGTACTTCTGCACCGGGGTGCTGCCGTTGGGGGCGCCGTCGAGGTCTTTGTAGTCGGCGAGGTAGGCCCGGCCCTCGGCCAAGGCGGCGTCGAAGGAGTCTGTGTCGCCGAACACGGCCTTCCACATGGCGTCGGTGACGGGGAAGCGGGCGTCGGGCGCGGTGAGGCGCTGAATCATCAGCGGGTTGGGGCCGGCCACACGCAAACGGGCGAACTGGAGGTCGTCGTCCCAGCCCGCGGCGAGGGGCGGCAGGGCGAGCAGGCGGAAGAGGTCGTCAAAGGCCTGCATGTTGGGCGCGATCCCATACAGACCGAGGTAACGAAGGAGCAGGCGGAAGGCCTCACTGAGCACGGTCTTGAGCAGCTCCTCTAGCTCACGCAGGGCGGCCTCGACCATCGACTCGAGGGTCTTGAGCGGGTGCAGCACCTTCTGCACCACGCCCTCGACGGCGTCCTCGACCCGATCGACGAGGCCACGAATCCCGTGGTGTTGGGTCGCCATGTCCTCAGGCGCGGGCGCCTGGGGCGCCTGGGGCAACGGCGGCGAGGAGAGCTCGGCGTGGTGCGCGGCGAGGGCCGTGTTGTGGGCGACCAAGGCGGCGAAGGCGCGCTCGGCGCCGTGAACCTCGGACTCGGTCATGCCGTGCTCGGCGGCGGACTCGGTGGCGGCGCCGTTGGAGAACAGCCGAGAGCCCTCGGCGAGCACGTTCGCGAGGAGCGGCGTCACCGCCGCGATGACGCCCACCACCCACACCGGCCGGAAGTTGGCCTCTTTGGGCACGCTCACCACGGTCGGCAGGGGCGCGATGCGGCTGTCGTGCTCGTAGACGTACTGCTGCCGGGCCTGGGCGAGCTCTTTTTGGCGCTCGGCTTGTTCGGCGACGCTGTCGTGCTGCGGGAGGCTCGGGACGGTGGACATAAGGACTCCTGGTGGACCGACGACGTGGGGACGACTCGGCCCTGACTCTACCCGAATGAGCGGTCAGCCCGTCATTTCGACACGTTTCATCGCGCTTCAACGGACTTCAACATGGATCAACCGCGACGGAGCGGACCAGCTGGGCGCCCCCTCAAAAAATTTCGGCCCTGGCGGTGGGATCGGCGGCGGGTGCTGGGGATCCCCTTGGTGGAGGCCCTCGTGCCTGAGATTCACGCCTCGCAAACCAGTGTGGACATTTTCTGGTATACCATTCGGATACACCCCCCTTGTGCTGGCGACTGCGCAAAGTAACCGCCCGCCGAACACCCGAAGGAGCCACGATGAAGAAGATGTACACCCTGCTCACCCCCCAAGGCCCTGTAAGCTCGGAGACGCCGGGGGAGCTTGGCGGCCACAAAGGCGGAAAAATCTACGGGCGGTTGGACTGCGCCGCCGCCAGACGTGCCCTGAACCACAACGGCGGCCTCACCTACAAGAAGAACCGCGTCTTCTTTAAGGACGAAGCCACGGCCATCGCCTGCGGCTTTCGACCCTGCGGGACGTGTATGAAGGTTGAGTACGCGGCCTGGAAGGCCAAACAGCCCAGCTAAGGCCCTCCCCACCCGCCCTGTCGTCAATTTCCTGGCGGCGGGCGGTGACCCGGCGGCCTCCGCGCTATGGTGGAGCGCATGATCACCCCGATTCTGACCCTGCTCCTCGGCTGCGCTGAGGAGGCCCCCGTGTACGGTGTGTCGTTTGGCGGCGAGCGGTTGCCCGTCGTCGACATGCACCTCCACCAAGGCGAGTGGAACCTCATCCCCGAGTCCACCCGCCGCTTCTTGGCCAGCCGTTTCCCGGCGCCGCTGGGGCTCATCGCCGAGTCTACGGCGGAGGGCTCGCTGAACGCTGAAGGTGTGCTGGAGCAGCTCGACGAGGCGGGCGTGATTCAGGGCGCCTTGTTCGCGGTCTACGCCCCACGCACCGTCGGCGTGGCCACGAACGAGTACGTCGCCGAGCAGGTGCTCCAGGATCCCGAGCGTCTGTTTGGCCTGGGCTCTCTGCGGCTCGACGACTGGAACAACGACGCCGAGGCCCAGCTCGCGGGTTTGGCCGCCACCCTGGAGAAGCCGGGGTTCATCGGCATCAAGCTCGCCCACGCCCACCAGCATGTGCGCTTGGACGACCCCCGCTTCGACGCCTTGTGGTCCCTCGCCGCCGCCACGGGCAAGCCGGTGTACCTGCACACGGGCTCAAGCCCCTTCCCCAACACCGCTCAGGACGCGGCGTACACCGATCCCGCGTACTTTGAGCCGATCATCGCCGCGTACCCCGACGCGCAGTTCATCTTGGGCCACCTCGGCTACGACTTCATCAACAAAGAGGTCGGGGCCTTAGACACCTGCGTCGAGCTCGCCGCGCGGTATGAGAACGTCTGGTTAGAGCCCAGCGCCTTGGGCAGCGCCGGGTCCGACCCAACGGGCGCGAACCTGCTCACGGCCTACTCCGCCATGAAGGGCGCGGGCGTGATTGACCGTGTGGTGTATGGCAGCGATGGCCCACAGAGCCCCGGCTTCGTCGCCGAGTACCTAGAGCGGTCTGTGGCCGCCATGGAGGGCGCCGGGTACACCGCAGAGGAGGCCCGCGCCGTGCTCTCCCTCAACTTCGCCGCCGTGTTCGGCGTGGAGCCAGCCCCCCTGTGAGCCCGCTCTCTCTGCTCCTCGTCTTTGCCGTCTCGGCCCCCGCCTTGGCCGAGCGCCCGCCGCCAAACCCCGACCCGCGGCCGATGGGCCCGCCGGATCCCCACTTAGACGCCTTGGCCGGCGCCTCGGACCTGGGCGACTGGGCCGTCTCGCTAGAGGCCGGCTTCCCGTTCTTCGGCGCGCGGGGCCAGGTGGCCTTGCCGTGGGCGGGGCTCAACGCCGTGGGCTCGGTAAACTCCGCCTTGTTCACCGACACTTGGGCCTTGGGCGGCGTCTCCAAACGATGGGTGGACACCCACCGGGTCGTGCTCAGCGGTGAGATCCTCGTGGGCGGCACGATCCGCTCCGGTGACCTCAGCCGCCGTGGCCCCGCCTCTCAGACGACGCTGCGCCTCGCCCGAGGGCATGGCCGCGTGGTGCCCGCGCTCACGCTCAGCTCGCGGCATGTGCTGCTCACCGACGTTCAAGAGATACAGACGGCGGAGGGCGACGTGGTTCAGCGCAGCCGGTCCATCGCCTGGAGCCCCGTGGCCTCGTTTGATGTGGGCGTCGGGGTGTGCCCGGGCTTCGCCGTCTCCGCCGGGCTGGACGTGCCCTGGTTTGATCCGCCGGGCTTCTCGTTGCCGGGCGCGCATATCAACCTCATCGTCGGGGGCTGGAAGTGAGCCGCTTTTTCCTGTTGCTCAGCCTCTCCCCCCTCGTCGGCTGCGTGAACAGTCGCACGCAATGGGTGGAGGTCACCGTCACCACGGAGCTGATCGCGCCGGAGGGCCTCTCCGCGCCGGTTTATGGTGAGTGGAACCACACCTGGTCGGGTGAAGGGGAGCTGCGGGTGCCCCTGCTGCCGTTTGAGGACTTCGCCGCTGAAGGCCCGGGCCTCGTCACCACCACCCTGCTCGTGCCGCTGGACGGGGTGGAGGGCCTCACCCTTTATGCCTGGATGGACCTCGACGGCGACGGGCTGCACTGCGCGCCCGGGGTGACGGACGAGCCCGCCGGGCTGGGCGAGGCGCTGCCGTTCCCGGCGACGGAGGCCGACGTCACGCTCAGCCTGGACGCCCCGTGTTTAGGCGCTGAGGCGCTCTGGGACGGGGGCTAAAGGTCTCGACGCTGCAGCGGCGGCGCTGAAGCGTCGAGACGCTCCTGGTCTACTGCGCCAACGCGCGCACGGTGGCGTTCTCGACCTTGGCGATGCGGGGCCGGGCCTCGTCCGCCAGCGGCCCGGCGAGGGCGGCCTGGGCGAGCTCCATCGCCAAGGGCTCGGGGAGCTGATCCAGCTCGGCGAGCAGCATCAGCGCCAGGCCCTTCGCGGAGGGGTCACCCATCCAGGCGATCAGCTCGGGCTTGGCGGCCTCACCGTGGCCCAAGGCCAAGCAGCGCGCGGCGCGGGTGGACGCCCACGGCGGCTGATCGGCGTGGTTGGCCACGAAGATCAGGTCGGCGACGGGCTCGGGGGTGAGCGCAGACACAGTCGGCGCACTCGGGCTCGGGATCCCGCACAGAGAGCGCCTTGTGAACGGCGGCTTGGCTCTCGGTGGGGGTGATCGTCGGGCCGGGCTGCCCCTCGACGGGCAGGGTGGGGGCGCCCTCCGGGGTGGCCGGGGCCTCGACGGGCTCGGATTTGCGGCCGCCGCAGGCGAAGGTGAGCAGCACAAGAGAGAGGGTGAGCATGTCGGGAAGCCTCATGTCGCGGAGCCTTAGAGGGCGCCAGTGTAAAGGTTCATGACCGCGCTCTGGTCGCCGGTCAGGCCGCCCTGGGGCTCACAGTCGGTGAGCGAGCACAGAGGGTAAGGGAACATCAGGTTCTCGCCGAGCTCGGACTCACACTTGCTCCAGCTCGTGCACTCCACGGTGTCCTCCAAGGCGTCGTAGTAGTCATACGACGCCTCGACGGGGTGGAACAGGCCGAGGTAATGCCCGACCTCGTGGGCCATCGTCTCGCCAAGCAGCAGCACCTCATACTCTTGAAACTCACCGTCACGACCGGCGTTGGTGAGCCAAGAGATATAAACCGCCGCGTTCGCCGTGGAGACGAGGGTTCCGGGGATGCCGCCCGACTGCCCAAAGAGGCCGCGGGTGCCGTTGATCGTCTCGCCGATCACCACTGTGACGTCGTCGTCCGCGCCGCCGTAATCGACCTCGTCGTTGGGGAACGGCGCGACGCTGTCCACCGTCAGCTCGGGATCAAGGTCGGAGCTGACCTCGGTGACCTCGATGGTGAGCCCGGCGGCCGCCCAGACCTCCGACCAGCGGGAGAGCGCGCCCTCGACGGCCTGCTGGAGATCGTTGCGGTTGTCGAGGCCCTCGGCCCACACCAGACGCACCTTGACCACACCCTCGTCGAGGTTGTCGTCGGTCTTGGTCTGCACCACGAAGTCTACGAGGACGTCGTTGACGTAACGATAGTTCTCGTCTGTGGCGGTGAACTGGGCCGTCCAGGTGCCCGCGTTGAGGGCGCGGTCCACGTCTCGCACGGGCCAGTTCACGATGCTGTCGTAGCCATAAATATAAAAGGCGCTGGTGAGCGACTGTGTGCTCTTGCTGCTCAGCCAGTCTTTCCAGTTCACGACCTGCTCGCCGTTCTCGTCGAGGATCGCCTCCAAGGAGAGGTAGGTGTCGCTCTTGGCGGTGACCATAAAGCTGACCTCGTCGCCGGTCAGCTCGATCGGCACCAAGGCGCGACCGTTCTGGGCGGTGACGATGGAGCCGCGCTGGGTCGTCAGCGGCCCCTCGGTCATGGCCGTCTCAACATTGGGTCCGCCGTCCTTGTCACCGCCGCTTGTGCAGGCGGTGAGCGCAATGAGGACAGGGAGCGCGAACAACGCGCGGTGCATGGGGGCTCCGGGGGGCGCTCTGCGCGCACTCACTGGGTGGACTCGTCGTCTCCGATCTCTTCGCCGCCCCGAGACGGGCGGAACTCGACGCTGACGTTCTGGAGGGCCGCGTGGACCTCGACCTCGGTGTAGTCGAGCATCTGGCGGATGAGCGCCTCGTTCGTGGCGCGCACGTCGCGCACGAGCTGCCGCGCGATCATGTACTGGAAGGTGTACGCGGCGGCGGCCTGAGAGTTGTAGAGCTGCTCAAAGCGTCGGCGCGGCAGGCTGGCGACGATCACCTCCCCCATCGCCGTGCAGCTCGCGCTGCGGGGGCCCTCGTCGATGAGCGCGAGCAGCCCGAAGAGATCCCCCGAGGCCATCCGGGCGAGCAAGGTCACGTTGCCGTCTTTGGCTTTGCGGGTGGCGATGACCTCGCCCTCGATGATGAGGAACAACGAGTCGCCGGGCTCCCCTTCACGGATGAAGACGTGGCCGTCGCGGTACACCCGCACGGTCATCGCCGCCTCGACGCCTTCAAGCTCGTTGGCGCTGAGGTTCTTGAAGTCCGGGGCGTTGCCCAAGGTGTGCAAGAGGCTCATGGGCGGCTCGGGGTCATAGGATCCCCTGGGCGTCATCGGCCTCGGGGCGGGTGAGCTGCAGGGTGGTCGAGTCCAAGCGGCGGATCACCCGGGCGTTGGAGCTGCGAAGGCGCTCGACGAGGGTGAGCATCAAGGTGTGCAACATGCCGCTGGCGACGCGGGGGTGCTCTAGGCGTAAGGCCGAGAACGCGTCGTGGCTGAGCACCAAGAGGGTGCTGTCTTTTACGGTGCGGATACGCGCGGCGGCGGTGCCTGGGCTGATGAGCGCGAGCTCGCCCACCCAGCTCCCGGGCTTCACCTGGCCCAAGATGAGGCGCTGCCCAGACTCGGTGAGGTCCGTCTCAAGCTCTCCTGAGGCCAACAAGTAGAGTGAGGTGCTGAGATCGCCGCGCTCGATGAGCACCTCTCCGGCGGGGAGGCGCAACGGGTTGAGCAGGCGCAGGAGCGTCTTGGCGTCCTCCTCTTGACCAGAGGGGAACAACCTGGGGAATCGTCGGAGGAGCTGAGCGGGGGACAGGGTCACGCTTGGGGACTCCAGGGCGCGCTGTTCATTATCGCCCAAAGAGGGCGCTGGCGGGGCGAGTCGCGAGCTCAAGCTGGATCCCCGTCATCAAACCGACATGTACTGTGCCCACAGAGCCGTCGGGCTCGACGACGACGGTGGTGGGGATGGTGTTGACCCCGTAGGCGCGCTGGGTGGCGGAGTCGGCGCGAAGCACGGGGTAGGTGATCCCGAGCTGGGCCGAGGCGGCGCGAAGCTCGTCCTCGGTGCCGTCGGTGGCGATGCCCAGCACCACGATGTCGGGGTTCTCCGTGGCGAACTTGGAGAACCAGGGGATCTCCGTTCGGCAGGGGCCGCACCAGGTCGCCCAGAAGTTGAGCACGACCGTCTTTCCGCGTAAGGACGAGAGGCTCACGGGCTCGCCGCTCAGCGTCTTGAGCGCGAAGTCGGGCGCCTCATCGGGCAGGCTCGGCGCACGCAGCCAACCTACGCCGAGGTAGATGAGCACAGCGAAGGCGAGGGAGATGCCCCAGTCGCGGAGCAGGCGAAGCATGGCGGGGCCTCCTGAGGCGCCGGGGGGACCCCAACAACGTAAGCGCGCCGGGGCGGGGTGTCATGGGCCGGGCGCTTGGAGCAGCCGGACACCAGCGCCCCTCACCGCCGAGTCATCGACCGGCGGCGACCCGCGAGCCAAGCCATGCCCAAGAGGGCCCCGACCTGAACCTCGACATAACTTCCACGACAACCCTCCACCTTGACCCCGGTGATCGTCACGCTGCCCCCGGTGTCCAGAAGCTCGTCCGCCGTCCCCGGGTCGGTGCCGGCCTCGTAGACCTCTTCGCCGTCGCTGACGCCGTCGCCGTCGGTGTCGGCGTTCAGCGGGTCGGTCGGGGCGTTGCCCGTCGGGTCTGTGGCGTCGTTGTTGTAGCCGTCGTTCTTGGAGCCCGAGACCTCCTCCTCGTCGGTGAGGCCGTCGCCGTCGGTGTCGGCCTCGTTGGGGTTTGAGGGGTTGAAGGTCTCGCCCTCATCCGTCTCGCCGTTGGCCTCTTCGCCGTCGCTCAGGCCGTCGCGTCGCTGTCGGCCACGAGGGGATCGGTGGGCTCGTCGTCGTAGTCGTTCTTTGAGCCGCTCCGCCGTCGGTGAGGCCGTCGCCGTCGGTGTCGCTGTCGAGGGGATCGGTGCCGATGTCGTTGATCTCTTCGCCGTCGGTGAGGGCGTCGCCGTCGGTGTCCGTCGCTGGGGTCGGTGAGGTGGTCGTTGCTCGGGGGGGGTGTCACCTCTTCGCCGTCAGGATCGTCGCCGTCGTGTTGGGGTCGGTGCCGTAGTCGCACCTCCTCGCCGCGAGTCGTCGCGTCGGTGTCTCAGGGGGTCGTGTCGAGGCCTCGTCCCGTCGCTGAGGCCGTCACCGTCGGTGTCGGGGGGTCGTGCGGTCTTGGGGTCGGTGAGGCCGTGCCGTCGGTGCGCGGTCGTCCGGCGGAGCACGTCGTGCCGTGATGTTGCCTCGTCGCCGTCTGCGCCCGGTCGTGGTGTCGGCGTCGTTGGGGTCTGACTTGTGGGTCTTGACCTCGGCGCCGTCGTTCAGGCCGTCGTTGTCGCTGTCTGCGTCAAGGGGGTCTGTGGGCTCTTTGCCGTAGGGCGTGTTGCGGGAGCCCGTGACCTCTTCGCCGTCGGTGAGGGTGTCGCCGTCGGTGTCGTCGTCGAGGGTCGGTGCCGTAGTCGTGACCTCTTGGTCTCAGGCCGTCCGCGTCGGGTGGGTCGGGGTCGGCCGTGGGTGTTGATTTGCCGTCCTCAGGCCGTCGCTCGGAGTCCAGGTCAAGGGGTCGGTGAGCAGCGGCAGGCCTCAAGGCTGTCGAGCAGGCCGTCGCCGTCGCTGTCGTCGGCGGGGTTGGGTCTCGCCGTCGATGATGCAGTCGTCTGTGTCTCGTCCGGGGTCGGACTCGCTGGAGTCGTGGTTGCCGTCGCCGTCTACGTCCTCTTCACCGTCGTCGAGGCCGTCGTCGTCGCTGTCGGCGTCGTCGGGGTCGGTGGTGGTGGTCGGGTCGGAGTCGTGGAGCTGGGCGAAGCTGGAGGTGACCACAAAGCCCGGGTCGTAAGCGCCGACCTGACGAGTCGAGGCCGTCGCCGTCGTCGTCGGCCCCGGCCTCGTCAAAGGGGTAAAACTGACGCCCGCGGGCACCTGGGTGGAGGGGCTGTTCCAGTGGTGTCGCAGGGAGGGTGCCCGCGGTGGACCAGGTGTCCAGGTAAAGCAGACGTCGGCGTCACCCGTCTCCACGAGCACCTTGGAGCTGCCAAAGGTGGAGTGGGTGACGAAGTGTAAACCCTGGGTATCCGGCGGGGCGCTCGTTGTGCGGGTGGTGGCGTTGCCGTTGTTCACCGCGGCGGTGAATGAGCTGACGGTGTACTCACGCGTCGCGGCCGAGGACCGGGTCTGGTAGAGCCGCCGGTTGTCGTAGTCGAGCGCGATGGTGCCGTTGGCCGTGCCGGCGACCGCTGTAGACGACGAGGTCATCGTGCTGGGGGTCGCCCAGGTGAACTTCGTGGGCTTGGGGAAGTGGCCGTCCGTCGTCCAGGCGTAGACGTAGGTGGTCGCCGAGCCCTGGTGTCGTAGCAGTAGAAGGTTGTTGATGGGTCGCGAGCTGGTTGCCGTCGCTGCCATGGCGCAGGCCTTGCCCGTGCTCTTGCCGTCGGAGGCCGAGAGGAACGTGCCGAAGTTGCCTGTGGAGGAGTCGCCGTTGATGGAGTAGGCGTCCACGCCACCGACGTAAAGGATGCGACGGAAGGGGTCGATCTCTAGGGCGCCGCAGGTGGTGGCGTCCAGGGTATGGGGAAGCCGTGAGGCCGTTGCGTCGCGCCTGACGTGGTTGCCCTGCTCACAGGAAGGACCTGGGAGGGGTCAGGCCACGCCACGAACCGTTGGTGGCGGCCGTGCGGGGATGCGCGCCCGTCGTTGTCCGTGGCGTTGCTGTCGCTGAGGTCGTAGGCGCGGATAGCACCCTGCCCGGTCGCGTACTTGCCCACGACGTAGATCGTGTTGTCGGGATCGGCGGCGCTCACCACCGGACTAGCGCCCAACCCCACGAGCAGGCTCACCCCCGTCACGCCGATTCTGCTGGGATACGAACGTCTTACCGAAGGTCCACCCGACATGCTGATCCTTCAACAAGACAGGCTGGCGGTGCACCCATCACCCTGCGCTGTCCTGCGGCATTAAGTCAACGCTAAAGTAGCTTCCCCAACCGGCGCCTGTCACACACCCGTCATCTGAGCTCGGCGCCCCCGCTCACCACGCCGGGACACGCGCGCCGTCCGGGCGGACGATGTCGTAGTGGCCCGCGCGGTAGTGGCTCGGGGCGCGGGCGGCCAGCTCGCCGACGTGCTCGATCAGGTCGTCCAAGGTCGAGAGCGCGTACTGCAGCACCAGCTCATCGGGGATGTTGCCGCCGATGTCGGTGCGCACCTGGTAGACGACGATGACGCCGCCCGCGGCGGGCACCAGCGTCCAGCCGCCCTCGTTCACCGGGGTCCACAGCGCCTCGGCGGGGTTGGGCGCGTCGGCGGCGCTCAAGAAGCTCGCGGGGAGCTCGTTCAGGGCGCCTTGCCCGGCGGGGTCGATGGCCCACACACGCTCCCAGGCCTTGCCTGTCGTCGCCGCGTGGAGGGGCTGGGTGTTCTGCACCCGAATGGCCCAGTGGCGATCATCAAAGGGCGCCGGCAGGTCGAGGTGCTGGTAGAGGCGCTTGGAGTGGGGCGTGGTGCCCGGCAGCCAGGTCTCGCTCAGGCCCTCGACCAGATCATCGTGGACGTCATCGAGGATGCCCACCCACACCGCGTCGATGCCGTAGGGCAAGAAGCCTACCCCCAAGGCGGCGTCGATGGCCCCGGCGCTCGGCAGACGGCGCTTGAGCACGTCCCCTTGGGCGATCTTCGCCCAGTCCGCCTCGGTGAAGCTGGGCACAGAGAGCTGGCCCTTGGCGCGAAGGCTGGGCTCAACCTCCGCCCAAGCGGCGCGAAGGGCGGCGGGATCCGGCGACGCAGCGGCGGCGTTGAGGAGCGAGACAAACACCGGGAGGATGACGGGGGTCAGCATCTTCCCAGGGTAGCCTAGACGCCGCCGCTTTGTCGGTCAGCTTTGGCGGACCGCTGGGTTGATCAGCGGCGACGACGGCGGCTCAGGGCGAGGCCCACCAGGGCCAGGATCGGCGCGACGGCGGCGGGATCGGGGCCCTCCGCCGTGGCGCAGTCACAGCCGCCGCCCCCTTTGGCGATGCCGCTGTCGAGCAGGCCAGAGTCGTCGCCGTCGTCGAGATCGTCCGACGGGTCGAGGGGATCGGTGCCGTTCTGCGCCTCCTCGCCGTCGCTCACGCCGCCGTCGTCGCTGTCGCTGTCGAGGGGGTCGGTGCCCAGGCTCACCTCGTCACCGTCGTTGAGGCCGTCGGCGTCAGTGTCGGGGTTCAGCGGATCCGTGCCGGCGGACACCTCGTCGCCGTCGTTGAGGCCGTCGGCGTCGCTGTCGGGGTTCAGCGGGTCGGTGCCCAGATCGTAGGCCTCGTCCCCATCGGACGCGCCGTCGTCGTCGCTGTCGGGGTCGTTGGGGTCGGTGCCCAGCTCCGTCGTCTCGGCGTAGTCCGTGGCGCCGTCGCCGTCGGTGTCGGCGAGATCGTCGGCGGCGTTGAGCGGGTCGGTGTTGTCGATGTTCACCTCGTCGCCGTCGCTGCGCCCGCCGTCGTCGGTGTCGGCGTCCAGCGGGTCCGTGCCCCGGCCCAGCTCATCGCCGTCGCCCAAGCCGTCGTCGTCGCTGTCGGCGTCGATGGGGCTCGTGCCGTGGGTGGTCACCTCGTCGCCGTCGCCCAGGCCGTCGTCGTCGGTGTCGGCGTCGATGGGGCTCGTGCCGTGGGTGGTCACCTCGTCGCCGTCGCCTAAGCCGTCGTCGTCGCTGTCGGCGTCGAGGGGCTTGAGCCGTGGGTGTTGACCTCATCACCGTCGCTCAGGCCATCGGCGTCGCTGTCGGCGTCCAGCGGGTTCGTCCCGGCGGTGATCTCGTCGCCGTCGTTGAGGCCGTCGTCGTCGGTGTCGGCGTCCAGCGGGTCAGAGCCCACGGTGAGCACCTCCTCGCCGTCGCTCAGGCCGTCAAAGTCGCTGTCGGCGTTCTGCGGGTCGGTGGTCAAGATCACCTCGTCGCCGTCGCTCAGGCCGTCGTCGTCGGTGTCTTCGTCGAGCGGATCCGTGCCGATCGTGAGCTCTTCCCCGTCATCGAGGCCGTCGTTGTCGGTGTCGGCGCGGGTGGGGTCGGTGCCGGTGTTGTTGACCTCGTCGCCGTCGGTGAGGCCGTCGTCGTCGGTGTCGGCGTCCAAGGGGTCCGTGCCGCCGCGCACCTCCTCGCCGTCGGTGAGGCCGTCGTTGTCGGTGTCGCTGTCCAGCGGGTCGGTGCCGCCGTCTACCTCGTCACCGTCTTGGAGACCGTCGCCGTCGCTGTCGGGCTCCAAGGGGTCGGTGCCCGCGCCCACCTCGTCGTTGTCGCCTAAGCCGTCGTCGTCGGTGTCGCCGTCGTTGGGGTCGGTGCCGGTGACGATCACCTCTTCAGCGTCGGTGAGCCCGTCGCCGTCGGCGTCGCCGTTGGCGTCGTTGGGGTCGGTGCCTAAGCCGTCCTCAACGCCGTCGTCGAGGCCGTCGCCGTCGGTGTCGGCGTCTAAGGGGTCGGTGCCGTCGTCGAGCTCATCGCAGTCGCCCAGGCCGTCGCCGTCGGTGTCTTGGACGAGCGGGTCGGTGCCGTAGGTGAGCACCTCGTCGCCGTCGTCACAGCCATCGGCGTCGGTGTCGGCGGAGCTGGGGTCGGTGCCGGTGACGAGCACCTCCTCGCCGTCCTCCAGGGCGTCGTCGTCGGTGTCCACGTCGTTGGGGTCGGACTCCCCGGCGTCGAGGCGGCCGTTCTGGTCGGCGTCCTCTTCGCCGTCGTCTAAGCCGTCGCCGTCGGTGTCGGCCTCGTCGGGATCGGTCTGGGTGGTGGGGTCGGCGTCGTTGTAGGCCGACATGCCGCTGGCGCCGAGCTCAACCGAGTCGAGGATCCCGTCGCCGTCGTCATCGCTCTCGTCTAAGTCCAGGGGGTAGAACTCGACGCCGAGGGGCGCGTTGAGCGTCAGCGTCGACCGCGCGCCGCTGTCGAGGTTGTAGAAGTGGACCTTGTCGCCGTTGTAGTCGGTCTCGACGAGGTAACGCAGGGCGCTCGTCGCCTCGTTGACGTAGTGAATGCCGTTGTTGCTGCCCGTCCACGACGAGGCGCGGGTGGTGAGGTTGCCCAAGGAGACCGGGCTGGCCCGGGTGGCGACGTCGTACTGCACCACGCCGTTCTTGAGGCCGCCGCCCTGGACATAGAGGCGGTCGTTCCAGTAGTCCAGCGCCATGGACTCCTCAGCGTTCGTCTTCACCCCGGTCGAGACCGGCGTCGGCCAGCTCCAGGCGCGGAACGAGAGCCCCGCGAGGTCGTACAGGCGGATCGTGTAGTCGCCGCCCTCGTTGGGCACGGAGTACAAGAGGTTCAAGATGGGGTCGCGGACGAGCTGGTTCTCGTCCGTGCCGGAGTAGCCGGTGATCGCCGTGCCGTTGGCGACCACCTTGCCGTAGGTGGATCCGTAGTCGATGGACCAGGCGCGGATCGTGCTGTCGCCCTCGTGAGAGATGAGCACCCGGCGGAAGGGGTCGATCTCCAAGCAGCCGCCGTTGGAGGACGTCGAGGTGAGGTCCAACGACGAGAGCCGGGTGAGGTCTACCGCCGAGAAGGCGTAGATCTTGGTGCTGTTCGTGGAGCGGCCGTAGAGCACGCTGTTGATCGGGTCGAGCGCGATGCAGCCCAAGGCGCCGCCGATGCTGCCCGCGGAGGCCTCGGCGATGATCGTCGTCGGGGCGCTGGCGGCGACGGCGGCGGTGCCGTCTACGTTGTCAAAGGCGTAGTCATACGAGGCGATGTAGATCGAGGTGTCGGGGTCGATCGCCAGCGCGACCGAGGGCATCAACAGCGCGAGGAGCATCATCTTGGCTCTCCATGGGGGCATTTTCGGTGGTAGAAGCATCTTAGCGGTTTCGATTTGCGCCCGCATCGGTGTCTGACCGGGCGAGCCCTCAACCGCGGTGAGGGCTGAGATGTCCGCCGCCCGCTCTGGAGCCAAGACCATGCGTCACCCTGCCCTTCTGCCTGTCCTCTTCACGCTGTCCGCCATCGGCTGCGACGGCAAAGAGGCCCCCACCGACACCTCCACGGCGGCGACGGTCACCTACTACGGGGACATGGAGCCCGTGATCGTCGAGAAGTGTGGCTCGTGCCACGCCCCCGGCGGCGTCGGCCCCGGCGACTGGACCGACCCCGAGACCGCCAAGACCAACGCCTTCGTGATGAACGTCTATGTGCAGGCCGGGAAGATGCCCTACCCCGCCGCCGACCCCACCTGCCGCGACTACGAAGGCAGCCACCGCCTGCACCTCACCGACGCCGAGAAGGCCTTGTTTCAGGCCTGGGTAGACGCCGACGCGCCGCTCGGCGACGAGGCCGAGCGCACCCCCGGCCTGAGCGTGCCCGATCTCAGCCTCGACGACACCGACATCACGCTCACGCCCTTTGAGTCTCACGAGGTCAGCGTCGGCGAAGACCGCAACGAGTACTGGTGTGTGGTGCTCGACAACCCCCTCACCGAGACCCGCTACGTCACCGGCCTAGACGTCGACATCGACAACCGCCAGGCCGTGCACCACCTGCTCCTGGCCATCGACTACGGCGGCGACGCGGGCATCGAGTACGGCACCGACGGCAAGCAGCGGTCCTTCGCCTGCCCCGACCCCATCGTCGAGTCCGACTGGATGCTCCTGCACGCCTGGGCGCCGGGCATGGAGGCCGTCGAGTTCCCCGAGGGCGTGGGCCTCAAGGTAGAGCCCGGCCAGCAGCTCGTGCTCCAGTACCACTACTACGACGACGATCCCTCCACCCCCACGGGCAGCGATCAGTCGGGCTACCGCCTGCGCACCACGGACAGCGTCGAGGTCGAGGCCCAGATGAGCGCTGTGGGCCCCACCCGCTTCAACATCACCGCCGGGGAGCCCGCGTATAGCGCCGCGGACAAGATGCGCAACGAGTGGGGCGACATCACCGTCTACGGCGTCTTCCCCCACATGCACCTCCTCGGCAAGTCGATGCGGAGCTGGATCGGCAAGAGCGGCGAAGAGGACGTCTGCCTCATCGGCGGCGGCTACGACTTCGGCGCCCAGATGACCTACATGTTTAAGGAGCCCGCGATCTGGCCGCAGGGCTCAAACCTCAACGTCGAGTGTACCTGGGACAACTCCGCCGAGAGCCCCTACCAGTACAACGATCCGCCCCAGAACGTGACCTTCGGCGAAGGCAGCGACGAAGAGATGTGCTTCGCGCTGTTCTATTACGCCTTCGCGGGCTGAGCTTCACCCGCCGCGCTGCACCGATCTGGCTGATCCGTCAAGGGCCAGAACTTGTCCGCGAGGGGGGCGATCTCTGACTGGACACCCGTTCAGGTACTGTTAAACTGATGGTGTGAAGAGGCCGCGCCCAAGACGGTACGCCCCCTTCGCCGGTCCATGAAGGAGGCCCCCGCAGGACGCGAGGGCTTTACAGGAAGGACCGCCCCTCACCCCCGCCGCTGCTCAGGATGACGCGGTGGGGGCGCAGGGACCGCCCGGCTGGACGCCAGGCCCTTCAAGACGAGCCCGACGCCGGACGCGGCGGGCACCAGGATGGCGAGGCGCCTTCAGGAAGAGGCGCGTGGGCTCGGGATGAGCCTCAGGATGACTCGCGCCCGCCACGGCCAGGAGGCCACGGCGGGTGACCAAGACGGTACAGGGTGTGAAGCGCGCGGCGTAGGGCCGATCCTCTCGGGGGTCGGCCCTCGACCCGCTCTGGCGCCGCGCAGCACGTTAGACCAATCGGTCTACTCGGGCATCTCGCCCTCTTCGATGACCGGCGGGGGCACGTTCCAGGGCAACCACACGGGCAGAAGCTGCTGCAGCGCCGTGGGCAGCGACTCGGGGACCTCCCCCGGCGGCGCCCAGCCGTCCGGCGCTGGAGCAGGCGGCGCGTAGGGGATCGGCCCCTCAAAGGCCCGGCGGCTCCAGTCCTTCGGGGTGGGGCTGCGGCCGCCCACGGACACGCTCACGCCGAGCTGGGGCATGTAGACCTCCGGCGCCAGCCGCGCGACGCCAGAGACCAGGCCGACGGAGACCTCGGCGTGATCGATCACCATCGCCGCGCCCACGCTGGCCTCCAACCACCACCACGGCGGCGTGCCTTCAGGGTCACCCCCGGCGATGGGCACGATGGACGAGCGGCTCACCCGAAGCTGGGCGGGCACCATCACCATCTTGTCTGGGAACAACACCGCCGCGACGCCGACATGGGGCGCCAAGGTGGCGTAGCTGTAGGTCTGGGGGTCTTCGACGGTGACCGACTGGCCGTCGTCGTAGACCACCAAGGCGCCGTCGTCAAAGACCTCGTGCTGCAGGGTGTAGCCCGACTGACTGTAGGTCGCGCCGAGGCCGCCCGTGGCCCGAAGCAGCGCTGCGTCACGCTCTCTGAAGGTCCAGGCCAAGCTCACCCCGCCCAAGGGGCCCTCGGTCTGGCTGCCCCCGGTGAGGCGTAAGTCCAGGTCCGGGGTGAGGCCGACGCCAGCGTAGGCGCCCAGAGTGTTCGTCAAGCCCAAGCTGGAGTACTGGGCCTCGGGGGTGGCCTTCACGCCGCTGACGCCGACGCCGACCTGCCCCACGTCCAGAGGCGTGACGAGCTGAGGGCCCGCGACGGGGGGCGGATGGGCGAAGTAGATCGGCCCGCACGCGGTCGTGAGCGCGAGACACACGACAGCACCAAAGCGCGCCACGCTCCAGAGGGGATTCAACATGTTCACTCCAAGCGCCCTGCCCGGACACTGGGCAGAGCGTAGCATGAGGATCCCGCAGGGCGCAGGATCAGCCGCAGGTGGCGGTGATGATCGCCTCGTCTACGCCGAACCGAAGCAAAAACTCCCGGCGCTCTTGGCGCATCCGCGCCGCCCAGGCGTCGTGATCCGCCGCGCGGCCTTGGGCGGCGAAGAGGCGACGGGGCTGGAGGATCTCCGCGGGCACCAAGGCCAACAAGGCGGCGTTCTCCGGCGCGTCCACGTCCACGACCTCGTAGCCAAAGTCGGGATCCTTCACCCACACCACCTGGCCGCCGAGCATCGCCTCCAGCATGGCGCTGGAGTGGTGGATCTTCACCTTGAGGCCCACGCCCTGCTTCACCGAGCGGCCGTCACCGCCGACGAAGCCGGTGTTCATCATCCACAGATCGACGCCGGGCATCGTCTCGGCCAAGGCCGAGAAGCGCCGCGCCTGGAGCCCGTGGGCCAGCGGGAAGAACGGCTGGGTGAACGGCGAGCGGGTCTTGCCGGTCTCTTTGCCCGCGGCGGAGGTCTTCGTCGTCTCGCCGAGCATAAAGAAGCCCGCGGCCTGCTCGGGTGAGGTGAAACGCACGAGGCCGGGGGTGGCGGCGTCGGCGCCCTCGTCGCGGTTGAGGATGCCCATGCTGCGCACCGGGGGCAGGCGGGTGAGGTCGGCGGCGTCATCCACCGCGGCGAAGGGGATGATCGAGCGGCCGTTCTCGGTCCACTTCACGAAGTCCCAGCCGTCTTGGGGCGTGCCGCGCTCGTCCAACAGCTCATCGAGGCGCTGCGCCCCGGCGGCGTAGGCCGCGACCTTCTCGGGGTCAGCGCCGGTGCCGATGAGCACGTCGGCGAGGCGGGCCACGTCATCAGGGCTCAGCGCGCCCTTGGAGAAGTCGGCGACGCCGTCTTCATCGAGGTAGACGTTCTCCGTCCAGGCCCGGGGGTCCAAGGTGCCGCGCCAGATCACGGGCTCGGTCTCTTCAGAGAGGCCAAAGGTCTTGGCGAAGCAGCCGTTCTCGGTGACGGAGAGCTCACCCTCGGGCCAGAGGGCGACCATGTCGTCCTGCACGGGCTGGGTGAGGGTTCCTTGTTTGGAGAAGGTCGTGGTGGTCTTGCCCGTGCCGGAGAGGCCCATGATCGTCATGGTGACGTCGCGGTCGCCGACGTGCACGAGCTTGGCGCCTGCGTGCAGCACCAGGCCGCCCTTGGCGTAGACCTGGGCGCAGAGCATCCGCAGCGCGCCCTTCTTGGACTCGCCGAAGTAGTCGGGGCCCAGGATGTAGGTGGTCATCTCGTCCAGATCGACGACGATGGCCTGCTCGCCGGGCATGCCCACGGCGGGGCAGTCCGGGGTGTAGATCACCCGAAAGTCGGGGGTGAAGGTGTCGCCGGGGGTGACCGCGGGGAAGGCCAGCACCTGCTGCATCGCGGCGATGTTCGCGGCCTCGACGCTATAAAGCCACTGCACGGATGCCGCCCGCGGCCCCATGCCCAGGCGGCCTTGCACCTCGATCACCTGCCCCCGGGACTCCAGAAACGCCTGCTGGCGCGCGATGAGCGCCTGGGCCCGCGCCGGGTCGATGAGCTGCGCCGAGATGCGCGCGGCGTCCTCCGCCGTGCCGATGACGTAGGTGTATTTGGCGACGCGGGACTTGTTGCGGCTCACCTTGTTGAGCGTGCCCGTAGACGAGCGCGCCACGGCGGGGGTGTGCGTCAGCGCCAAGGCGCGCAAGGCGTCTTGATCGGGGTTGCGCAGGACCGTGATGGACGAGGGCAGGGGGCGGTGTGGCATGAGATCTCCTTCAAGATCGCCATAGCGCAGGATGCTGGCGCACACCAGCGTCCCGACCGACGCGAGGCTGATCCAGATCGCTCCTTGGCAGCACCCCGGGCCGAGGGGGGGTGTCTTGACGGCTCTTGGCGCCTGCGGTAGCGTGGTCGTTGATGGGCCGCCGACCAGAGATCAGGTCGGGCCCAAACAAGAAGGTGCGCGCGGGCCGATGCAGGAGGTTCTTTACAGCCCTGGGCATCAAGCGACATGGCACCACTACCTCCACGGCGATCAGTCCGAAGAGGCGGTGGGCTGGCTGTGCCGACCGGAGAGGAGACCGATCCTCGTCAACTCCGAGCACCTGCGCCACCTGCAGGAGCTCCTGGAGGTCTACGCGGGGGTCACGATCGCCGATCGCCCCGCGCTGAGCGTCGCGAACCTCAGCCAGTCCGATCCCAACCTCCAGGCGGGCCAAGGGGCCTTGTGTGTCGCGGTTCACCTGCGGGTGCCCGCTGAAGAGGGCAGCCCGCCGCGGGTCGGCCACGGCCTGCTCACGGTGAAACGCCAGCTCCAGCCCGCGGCGCTCGGCGAGACCTTACGCACCCTCACCAAGCTCTCCGGCGTCTTGGCGCCCAGCGGTGAGCGTGGCTTAGAGGACGCTTACCTCGGGTTTTTGGTGGCCGAGACCCCCCAAGAGGCCCGCGCCGCCTGGCTCAACTACCTCAGCGCCTTTGACGCGGAGCTGCCCGTCGCGCCGATCAGCGACCCCGAGCACGAGTGGATCCCGCAGAGCGACGCCCGCATGCCCGAGCGCATCGCCGTCTTGGGCCGCGGCCCCGATGATCATGGCCGCATCTTGGAGGTCATGGCCGGCCTCGCGTCGGTGCTCTACCAGTCGAGCGTCCGTTGGGGTGAGCTGACCACCTCCCGTCGTGTGCCCGCCGACCGCGAGGGCCTCGTCATCCAGCTCCTCGCCGACTCTGAGCCCGCCGCGTTGGTCGAGCGCGCGGTGCCTCTGGCGGAGCTTGAGGGCGAGGTCGAGGACTGGATCACCAAGGTCCTGCCCTTGCGCCGCACCCGCATCGAGAGCGCGAGCCCGTTCACCGATCAGAGCTGGTCCACGAGCCGCCGCCGCGAGGTCGTGAACGTCCCCGAGATCAACCGCCCCAAGCCCCAGCGTGAGCGCTTAGAGCTCCCCCGCGAGCGGGTTGAGCTGCCCGCGACGCCTACGCCCGAGCCCCGGCAGCGCCCCCGCAGCGCCGTTGACGTCGTCGAGCTGCCCCTGCGCGCCCCCGACCCTCCCCGGCCCGTCGCCCCGCCGCCGCCGCCGCCCCAAGTGCAGCGCGCGGTGTCCTTAGACCCGCCGGTGCCCATCGCGCCCCTGCCCGTCTCGTTGCCGCCGCCGCCGACCTTGCCGCCGACGAACCCCGATGAGCTGCACGAGCCGATGTCGGTGCGCACGCCCTGGGACAGCTCGCTCTCGTTGCCGTTCAACCCGCCGCCTCCGATGGTGAGCGAAGGCCCGATGGTGCGCTCGCCCAACCCGCGGCCGATGCCGCCGCCCGTCGCCGACTTCTTCGGTGGCGCCGCCGCCCCGCCGGTGGACGACGAGCAGATCTTCGCCGGAGATGAAGACGTCTCTGAAGAGGCCTCTTCCCCCTCTGAGCCGGGCATCCCCTCCGAGCCGGGGCTCTTCGCCGAGCCCTTTGAGGCGCCCGCCCCGCCGCCGCCTGCGCCGCCACCCCCGCCTCCTGCGCCGCCGCCCCCGCCGCCGCGCCCAGCGGCCACCCTGCAAGACTTCATCGACGAGGGCCAGCGCCCGAACGTGGCCCCGGTCGAGGTCCCCCGCTCCTCAGGCAAAGGCCGTCGCCGCCCCACGGTGGATGAGTCCGCGCCGACGCCCCTCTCCCGGCAGCGCTCAGACACGATCCTCGCCATCGGCTTGGACGAGGACGCCCCCGTCCCCCGGTCTCGCCCGACGCCGCCCCCCCAGCGCGCCCTGGACCAGAACGAAGAGTCCTGGAGGGCCCCGCGCTGCTGGAGGCCCCGCTCAACCGCCGCAGCGACTCTCCCGTAGAGGCCCGCGAGGTAGATCCCCCCACCGTCGCGCCGCAAGAGGGCCCGCCTCTGCCGCCGGCGATGCCGTCGAAGGTCGAGCGCCGCCCCCAGCCCCAGGCGTTCGTGGCCCAGCCGCTCATCCCCAGCGCGCGCCCCGCCGCCGAGCCCGACGAGACCCTGCGCAGCAAAGCCGAGGTGGTGAAGTTCCCGCCCAAAGGCCAAGGCCGCCGCAAGGCCGAGCCCGCGCCGGTGGAGCTGAGCGCTGAGGACTACACCCCCGTCGCCGAGCCTCCGCCGCCGCCCGTCGTCGCGCCGGTCCCGCTCCCGCCGCGCCAGGGGGGCAACAACGCCGTCCGGATCGGCATCGCCGTGCTCGCGGGCGTCGCCGTCGCCCTGTTCGCGTTGTGGATCACGAGCCCGAACAAAGGGGCCCGCCCTCTGCCGCGGCCGACCCTCCCGGTGGAGGCCACCCAGCCGCCCGTCGCCCCGCCTGTCGCCCCGCCTGTGGAGACGCCGCCCGTCGCAGATCCTGGCGGTGAGGCGCTGCCCGAGGTCGCCTTAGAGACGCCGCCCATCGGTGTTCAGCCCGCGGCCGTCACCCAGCCCCCCGTCGCCGCCGTCGAGGCCACCCAGCCCCCTGTGGTGAAGACGCCGGAGAAGGCGCCCGAGAAGACGCCGCGCACCCCGAAGAACACGACGCCCAAGACCCCGACGCCCCCGGTCGAGGAGCCCAGGACCGTCGTGATCATCCCCGCCACCCCCGCCGAGCCGCCGCCGCCCACCGCGGGCGCGGTGAAGCTCAGCGTCTCTGGGGCCGGGGCCGACCGTGTGGATCGTGTGCTGCTCGTGAAGGGCGGCCAGCGCTGGGATCTCAAGAGCGGCCCCGTCGTGCCGCCGGGCTCGTACCCGGTCACGGTCTTCTTCAAAGGCCAGTCCGATACGTCGGGCGCTGGGGTGATCCAGGTCAGCGGCGACACCACGGTGAGCCTGCGCTGCTCGGCGCCAGAGGGCGGCGAGGGCGCCACCCCAGACTGCAGCGCCTCGGCCTCTCGCGACTAAGCGGCGGCTCCGCTCGCACGCCCGGCAAGAAGGTGGCTAAGTTGGGGGAGCGTGCCCTCCGACGAGGGCGCACCCGAACGACCCCTCGGAGGATCCCATGACCCGCACCCTCTTCGCCGCCGCCCTGCTCCTCACCTCCGCCCCCGCCTTCGCCTGCGCTGGCGGAAAGTGCGCCGACGACTGCGGCAAGCCCGCCCCCGCCAAGACCGAGACCGCCGCCACCACCCCCGCCGCCACCCCGGCGAAGGTCGAGGGGGAGAAGGTCGTCCTCAACGTCACCGGCATGAGCTGCGTGTCTTGCTCGAACAAGGTCACCGCGTCGCTCAAGGCCGTCGAGGGCGTGAAGTCCGCCACGGTGGACGCCACCACGGGCAAGGCGGAGCTGGTCATCGACAACAAGAAGACCAACGCTGAGGCGCTCGCCAAGGTCGTCACCGACTCCGGCTACAAGACCACCGTCTCTACGCAGTGATTTAGCCCGTCAGGCGTGTATGCTGAGCGGGTGCGCACCCTCCTCGCTCGCCCCCCACGCCGCGACGTCCATGACGCGGGCCTGCCCGTGCCGCCCCTGGGCCTCGCGTACCTCGCGGCGGTCTTACAGCGCGCCGGTCGGCCGGTTGAGCTGATCGACGCCTTGGCCTTGGGCTGGAGCTGGGCGCGGTTTGAGGCCGAGCTTCGCCGCCGCCGCCCCGACGTGCTGGGCCTGAGCGCGATGACCCCCACCGCGGACCTCGCCTGGAGAGCCGCGCGCCTCGCCCGGCCCCACGTCGGCGCGGTCGTGCTCGGCGGCCCCCACCCCACCGCCCTCGGCATGGCGAGCCTTGAGGAGTGCGACGCCCTCGACCACGCCGTCGTCGGCGAAGGTGAAGAGACGATCTTGCCCTACCTGGCCTGGCTTGAGGCCGGCTCCAAGGGCGCCCCGCCGCCGGGTGTGCTCGCCCGGGGCCAGCCCTTCGTCGAGCGGGTGATCCAAAACCGCGTGGAGTCGATCCCCTGGCCCGCCCGTGACCTGCTCCCCCAGCGCCGCTACCGCTACCTCATGGCGACCCGCCCCGGCTTCGCCACGATGATCACCTCCCGGGGCTGCCCCTTCCGCTGCACCTTCTGCGACAAGTCCGTCTCCGGGAGCCGCTGGCGGGCCCGGCCCCCTGAAGACGTCGTGGACGAGCTCGCCAGCCTCGCCGCCCAAGGCGTCGGCTTCGTGAACCTCTACGACGACAACTTCACCTTGGGCCGCCGCCGGGTGGAGCAGATCTGCGAGGAGATCCTGCGCCGAGGCGTACAGATTGACTGGAAGGCCGAGGGCCGCGTGGACGGTGTAGACCTGCCGCTGCTCAAGCTCATGCGCCGGGCGGGCTGCCGTGTCGTCGCCTATGGCGTCGAGAGCGGCAACCCCGAGACCTTGGCCCTCCTGCGCAAAGACGTCACCGTCGAGCAGACCCGCGCCGCCTTCGCCGCCACCCACGAGGCCGGTCTACGCTCGGTGGCCTACCTCGTCTTGGGCGCGCCGGGCGAAGACGCCGCCGCCGTTCACAACACGATCCGCTTCGTGCGGGAGATCGGCGCCGACTACGCCCAGTTCTCGTCGCTCGTGGCCCTGCCCGGCACCCCGCTCTTTGAGCAGCTCAGCGCGCCCACCGTCGGCGACGTGCGAAACCCCGTCGATGGGGATCTCCGCCGCCCCGCGGTCACCGATCTGCCCCCCGAGGAGCTCGCCGCCCTGATGCAGACCGCCTGGCGCGGCTTTTATCTGCGGCCTCGGCCCATCGCCCGGCTGGCCCGAGACGCCTGGGCCTCGGGATCCGGCGGCGAGGCCCTTCGATTGGGGGCGGCGATGCTGCGTTTCTCGGCCCGGCCCACGGCGACAAACCCGCCCGATGAGCGCCTTGGCTGGGCCTTCCGCCGCCTGATGGCCAGCGCCGCCTAGGGCCCCCCTCGGCCAGCTCAAGCGCTGAAAGTTGTGTCAGCCCTGCGCCGAGTGAGGCTCACGCCTTGCCCCGAGGCCCGGGCCGGGGCAAGAGGGCAGCCCTACGAATCAAGTGTGCTGAGGAAGGTATGCCCGAGCTACGCAACATCGCGATCATCGCCCACGTCGACCACGGCAAGACGACCCTGGTGGACGGTCTGCTCCGGCAGTCGGGCACCTTCGCCGCCCACGAGGTCCACGGCGACCGCATCATGGACTCCATGGACCTGGAGCGCGAGAAGGGCATCACCATCCTCGCCAAGAACACCGCGGTGAACTACAACGGCGTCAAGATCAACATCGTCGACACCCCAGGCCACGCCGACTTCGGCGGCGAGGTCGAGCGGGTGCTCAAGATGGTGGACGGCGCGCTCTTGCTGGTGGACGCCTCAGAAGGCCCCCTCCCCCAGACCCGCTTCGTGCTGCGTAAGGCCCTTGAGGCCGAGCTTCGGGTGATGGTCTGCGTGAACAAGATCGACCGCCCCGACGCGCGTATCCAAGAGGTCCTGGACGAGGTCTACAGCCTGTTCATCGACCTCGACGCCTCGGACAACCAGATCGAGTTCCCCGTCATCTTCGCCTGCGCCCGCGAAGGCTACTGCTCGATGGACAAAGACGTCAAAGGAACGGACTTCAAGCCGCTCTTTGACGCGATCATCGACTACATCCCCGCCCCCAAAGGCAAGCTCGACCACAGCCCCCAGTTCATCTTCACCCAGCTCGGCTACGACCCCTACGTCGGTCGTCTGGCCATCGGGCGCCTGGTGAACGGCACCCTGCGCAAGCGCCAAGACATGATGCTCGTCGGTGAGCACGGCAACACCAAGGTGCGCGTCAACCAGGTCTACACCTACCAGGGCCTGCGCCGGGTAGAGCTTGAGGGCGACGCTGTCACCGGCGACATCCTCGCCGTGGCCGGCATCGACGACCTCAACATCGGCGACACCCTCACCTCCATCGAAGACCCGCGGCCCCTGGCCCGCGTGCGTGTGGAGGAGCCGACCATCGGCATGGTGTTCTCGGCGAACAACGGCCCGTTCTCGGGCCAAGACGGCAAGCTCGTCACCGCCCGCCAGATCCGCGAGCGCCTCGAGAAAGAGCTGCTGCACAACGTCGCCCTGCGCATGGAGGAGACCGACGGCCTCGACGCCTACCGTGTCTATGGCCGCGGTGAGCTGCAGCTCGCGATCCTCATCGAGCAGATGCGCCGCGAGGGCTTCGAGCTCTGCGTGAGCAAGCCCGAGGTCGTGATCCGCGAGGTGAACGGCAAGCAGCACGAGCCCTTTGAGCTCGCCCAGCTCGACTTCCCCGAGCAGTACATGGGCATGATCACCGAGTCCATGGCCCTTCGTAAAGGTCGTATGACCGAGATGAAGATGTCGGGCTCGGGCCGCGTGCGCATCGAGTTCCGCGTGCCGTCGCGTGGCCTCATCGGCTTCCGTGGGTCGTACCTCAACGACACCCGCGGCATGGGCATCATGAACACCATCTTTGAGGGCTTCGACGAGCACGCGGGCTACATCCCGTTCCGCCAGAACGGCTCGCTCCTCGCCGACCGCACCGGTCAGACCACCGCTTACGCGCTGTTCAACCTCCAGGCCCGCGGCGCCTTGTTTGTGGGCGCCGGTGTTGAGGTGTACGAGGGCATGATCGTCGGTGAGAACACCCGCGAGAACGACATGAACCTCAACGTGTGCCGCTCCAAGCAGCTCACGAACATCCGCACCACGTCGGCCGATGAGAAGCTCGTGCTCGTGCCGCCGATCATCCTCACCTTAGAGAAGGCGCTGGAGTTCATCTCTGACGACGAGCTCGTCGAGGTGACGCCCCACCACATCCGCATGCGTAAGCGCATCTTGGCGGGCAACATGCGCTCCGTGGTGCGTGGTGAGCGCGCTGACGCCGCCAAGAAGAAGTAGACTGTGGGGGCAACACCCCTGGCGACTTGAGGTCCCTATGCGTCACCTTGTCTGGCTCTCCCTGATCTTCGTCGCTTGTAAAGGCGGCGACGACGACGGGGAGACCCCCGCGGACTCGGTGACCGGCGGCGACGCCGACGACAGCTCCACCACCGGGGACGATGACTCCGGCGGCGGAGACGACGACTCCAGCGGCGGCGACGACGACTCCAGCGGCGGCGACGACGACTCCCGGCCAGGCCGACGCCGACGGAGACGGCTCCCCCGACGACCTCGACTGCGACGACGCCGACCCGCTGATCTTCCCCGGCGCTGAAGAGTCCTGCGGCGACGGCCAAGACAACGACTGCGACGGCCTGCTCGACTGCGAAGACGGCCAATGCGCCGCGTCGGCGTCGTGTGGGGAGATCGACTGCGAAGACGGCCTCGACAACGACGAAGACGGCCTCGCCGACTGCGATGACGAGGACTGCTGGACGAGCTGCCCCACGGCGCGGGTGGTCTCCCGGGTGACCGCGGGCAACCTCAGCGGCGCCGTCGACATCGTGCGCACGGGCGTAGACACCTCGTACTACACCAGCTTCGTGAGCATGGAGACCAACGAGCGCATGTCTGAAGAGGCGGGGCTGCTCATCGCCCGCTCCGTGGAGGGCTCGGCCCGGGTGTACATGAGCGGGGCCACCTTCACCTGCCTGTTCAACGTCGACACCGCCAGCGCCAGCTTCTTGTGGACTCAAACCCGCACCAGCCAGCGCTCCTGGACGTTTGACTCCTCCCGGGGCAACTGGAGCTTCCAGGGCTCTGAAGAGAACACCACCTCAAGCTCCGCCGCCGGGGACATCGTCCGCACCGGCCTCACCGTGAGCGAGGGCTGCCCCCTGCCCATCGAGTCGTTGTTGCCCACGCAGCTCGGCCGCGGCGCGCGGGTTCCCGGCGTAGACGTCACCTGGTACGCGGGCAGCATCGACGGCTCCAACGTCTCCACCGTCTCGTCCTACGCCTCCGGCGACACCTTCCGCGCCGTGCTCACGAGCACCTTCAGCGCCTCGCCGGTGTTCACGAACGGCGACTACGAGCTGACGATCCCCCTCGACTAACGCGCCTGCGGCGGATCTTTGCGGATCTCGTGGTAGTCGCTGTCGGTGTTCACCGACCAGAGGTCGTGTTTGGCGCCATACAGGTTCTCCACCGCCAACAGCGCGGTGAGGATGCTGTGGTCGGCGTTGTTGTACTTAAACATGCCGTAGCGCCCGACGGCGTAGAGGTTCTTGAGCCCCCGAAGCTCGTTCACGACCTTGTCCAAGTGCTCCTCATAGCCGCGGTTGTAGACCGGGTACGCCCGGGGCACCCGCACCACCGTGGCGTCGATGACCTGGCCGCCGCGCAAAAGCCCCGTGGCCTGGATCTCTTTGGTGCCCAGCGCGATGAGCTCCTCGTTGGACATCTTCCACAAGGCGTCGTCATCGCTGCAGAAGTACTCCAGGCCCAAGGCCGTCGTGTTCGGGTCAGGCACCATCTCCGGCGACCAGTTGCCGAAGTTCTGGATACGCCCCAACAACAGGCGCTTGTCGTGGACGTAGATCCAGTTGTCGGGGAACAGATCGGGCTTGTTGATGATGAGGTCGATGGTGAGCAGGTGGCGAAACCGGAGCTGGCGGCTCGCGTGGAGCACCTCGGGGCTGGGCAGCGGGCGCAGGCCTTGCACCAACAAGGTGAGCGGCATCGACGAGATCACCGCGTCGGCCTCCATCGTGGTCTCGACGCCGTCGGGGCTCTGAACACGCACCCGGCGCACCACGCCGCCCTCGTGCTCCACCCCCAAGGCCGTGTGCCGCAGCAGGACTCTGCCGCCTTTGGCCTCGACGAGCAGCTTCATGCGGTCGTACATCAGGCCGGGGCCCGTGCGGGGGTAATAAAAACGCTCGATGAGCGAGGTGACCTCCTCCTTCTTGGCGCCGGGGCGCAGGCGCCGAAGCGGGCGCATCAGCGCGTCTTTCACCGCTGTGGAGAGCTCCAGGTTCTTGATGCGCTGGCTGGCCCACTCCGCGCCGATCTGGTTTGTGGGCAGGCCCCAGACCTTCTCGGTGTAGGACTTGAAGAAGATGTCGAACAGGCGGTCGCCGAAGCGGTTGGAGACCCACTCCTCGAAGTTGTCCTCATTCCCGCGGGGGCGCAGGCGGGCCCGGGCGTACGACGCCGCGCAGCGGGCGGACTCCAGCGGGCCGAGGTTGCGCAGGGCGTTCGTGGCGCGCAGGGGGTAGTCGAAGAAGCGGCCGCCATAGAAGATGCGGCTCAGGCGCGGGCGCAGCAGAAAGTCTTCGCCGAGCACCTCCTCCCACAGCCGCTGCACCTCATCAAACTTCGTGAAGAAGCGGTGCCCGCCGAGATCGAAGTAGTAGCCCTTGTAGTTCACCGTGCGGCTGATGCCGCCGACCCCCTCGGCGCGCTCCAGCACGATGACTTCAGCGCCCCGTTTACACAGGTCCAACGCCGCCGCGAGTCCGGCGGGGCCCGCGCCGAGGACGATGACCTTCATGGTACGCGCGCTCCGATCTTTGGAGGGGTGCTGGCAGCATCCTACACCTTCAGACGCCCGCCGTGGGCGCCACCAAAGGATCCCGCCCAGGCTTGACGAGGGGCTGACCACGCCGCCGCACAAAGGGCCTGGGGCTCAGGGCGCCGCCTCGTCTCCCCAGCGCGCCTCGGGGTCGAAGTCATCGGCGGGCAAGGTGCGTAAGTAGGCGTAGATCGCGCGTTTGTCCTCTTCAGAGAGGCGGCTGTAGCTGTCCTTCACCTTCTCGTGCATCACCCAGTCCTCTCGGGCCCGGGTGCCGTCGGGCTTCTCCCCGGTGGTCAAAAAGCGCACCATGTCGTCCTCGGACCAGGCGCCGATCCCGGCCTCGGGGTGGGGCGTGAGGTTGGGGTGAATCTCCAGCTTGCCCAAGTTGGCGCCGCCGGCCATGTACCGGCCGCGCTTCATGCGCCCGATCTTGCTGCGCGGGGTGTGGCATTGGTCGCAGTAGGTGACCGCCTGCACGAGGTACTCCCCGCGGCTCCACTCGGCGCTCTGGCTGGGGTCGGTCGTCATCGGGCCGGGGCGAAACTCCATCAACCGCCAGATGTTGAGCATCCCCGGCAAGGAGTAGATGCGCCGGGGCTCATGCGCGCGCTCCTCGCTGACGACGGCGGGCTGGGCGCTGACGTACACCCACAGCGCGTGAATGTCGGCGTCGCTCATCTTGGTGTAGGCCATCGTGGGGAAGGTGGGCCAGTACAGGCGACCGTCCGGCGCGCGGCCGTCGCGCATCGCCGTGTAGAAGTCACCTTCAGTCCAGCTCCCGATGCCTTGCTCGACGTTGGGGCTGATGTTCGGGGCGTAAAAGGTGCCGAAGACCGTGGGGTTGTCGCGTCCGCCGCCGAGGTGCGGCAGGCCGGGGACGCTGTGGCAGCCCACACAGCCCGCCGCGTGGTAGAGCAGCTCGCCCTGCTGGTAGGCGGCGTCCTCGGGGGGGGCGGCTTGGGCGGCCACGAGGGTGAGCAGCGTGAAGAAAAGACGCATTGAAACCTCCGATCGGCAGTGTAGCGGAGGGGCGCGCTCAAGCGGAGGGGTGGGTCTCCCGCATCCGGACGGCGACGAGGGCGCCCGAGCCCGCGGTGAGGCCGACGACCGCCCACAGCGCCGCCGAGATCCCCAAGGCATCGGCGAGCAGGCCCACGGACAAGGCGCCGATGGCGTAGCCGAGGTCGCGCCAGAGGCGGAACACCCCCATCGCCGAGGCCCGCCATGAGGGGTGCGCCACGTCGCCGATGGCGGCCAAGAACGTGGGGTAGACCATCGCCGTGCCCAGGCCCAAGAGGATCTGCCCCAGGGCGAAGCGCGGAAAGCTCGCGCCGGTCACCACCAGGGCGAGGCCCAGGGCCTGCACCCACATGCCGCCGACGATCAGCCCCTTGCGCCCCAGACGATCCGAGAGCGCCCCGGTGAAGAGCTGGGTGGCGCCCCACACCGCGGGGTAGAGCGCGGCGAGGAGCCCGATCTCACCAAGCCCCAGGCCCGCGGCGGCGAAGATCAGCGGGAACAGGCCCCAGGCGGCGCCGTCGTTGAGGTTGTTGACCATCCCGGCTTGGGTCACTGCAGAGAGCTGGCGGTCGGTGAGCGTCGTGCGCCAGAAGACCTCTTTGGCGCTGGGGGCGTCTTGAGGGCCCGCGGCGACCAGGCTGGCCTCTTGTTGGGCGTGGCCGCGGGTCTCCCGAACAAAGGCCACGGAGAGCCCGAGCCCCACCACGACATAGATCACGCCCAAGAAGAACGGCTCTGGGCGCAGCCCCACCCGCGCGGCGATGGCCCCCGTCGCCAGGGCGGAGGCGGCCACGGCGAGGTACCCGGCGAGCTCGTTGAGGCCCATGGCGAGGCCGCGGTCGCGGGGCCCGGCGAGATCCACCTTCATGGTGATCGTCGTGGACCAGGTGAGGCCCTGGCTGACGCCGAGGAGCGCGTTCGCGGCGAGGATCCAGCCCCAGGACGGCGCCCACATCAACAGCGGCGGCACCGGCAGCGCGACGAGCCACCCGGCGATCAGCACCGGCCTGCGCCCCCAGGCGTCGGCGAGGCGCCCGGCGACATAGTTCGTGAGCGCCTTGCTCACGCCAAACACCCCGATGAACGAGAGCAGGCCGACCTTGGCGCCCAGGCCCAGCTCCTCTTCAGCGATGGCCGGGAGGATGCTGCGCTCCATGCCGATGAGCGCGCCGACGAAGGCGTTGACGACGACGAGCAGCGCGAACTGCGGGAGGTTCTCGCGCAGGCCGAGCTTGAGGGGGCTCACGCGGAGGCCGTCATGGGGACGCCACGACGGGCACCCCCGCCGCGCGCCACTCCGGCGGGCCCGAATGAAGCCGCGCCGCGGTGAAGCCCGCCTCACGCAGCACCCGCACGGCCTCGATGGCGAGCACACAATAGGGCCCGCGGCAGTAGGCGATCACCTCGACGCCCGGCGGCAGCTCATGCAGGCGGGCGCGGAGCTCGTGCAGCGGGATCGACCGCGCCGTGGGCAGGTGGCCCGCGGCGTACTCCAAAGCGTCACGCACGTCGAGCACGGTCACCTCCCCCGCGCGCGCCCGGGCCAAGAGCGCCTCCCCATCGACGGGCTCCAGGGCCCCGCGTGAGGCCCAGAACGCCTGGGTGATCTGCTCCAGCTCCTCAAGCCGCGCCTCGGCCAGCCGCCGCAGGCTCAAGATCAGCCCCTCGACGCCCTCAGCCACGCGGTAGGTCACGAACAGGCCCCGCTTCTCGGCCTCGACCAGCCGCGCCGCCCGCAGCACCTGGAGATGCTGAGAGGTGTTGGCCACCGACAAGCTGGCCTGCTCCGCGAGCGACTCCACGGCCCGAGGCCCGTTGGAGAGGATGTCCAGCAGCTCTAGGCGTTTGGCGCTGCCGATGGCCTTGCTGACGCGGGCGAGCTGCTCGTAGACGTCGTCCTTGAGCTGGCGGGCGGAGGGGGGCGGTCATGGGGGCTCGGGGTTGGGGGGCTGGAGGAGATTATTCAAGAGTTTTGTTGAATAGTCAAGCGAGGTGGGCGGGGTGAGGGGGTGGGTGGGGCTCTGGAGGTCTGCGGAGGAGGGAGCGACACGTCGAGGGTGCATTCGCGGCGCTGGGCACCCGCGGGGACGCTCGCTCATCGTTCAGCGGCGCTTACTCATCGCTCAGCGGCGCTCGCTCATCGCTCAGCGGCGCTTACTCATCGCTCAGCGGCGCTCGCTCATCGCTCAGCGGCGCTTACTCATCGCTCAGTGGCGCTCGATCATCACTCAGTGGCGCTCACTCATCGGCCAGTGACGCTCACTCATCGCTCAGTGGCGCTTACTCATCGCTCAGTGGCGCTCGATCATCGCTCAGTGGCGCTCGATCATCGCTCAGTGGCGCTCGATCATCGCTCAGTGGCGCTCGATCATCGCTCAGCAGCGCTCGATCATCGCTCAGCAACGCTCGCTCATCGTTCAGTAGCGCTCACTCACCAGTGAGCAGCCCCCACTCATCGGTCAGCAGCGTTCACTCACCGCCAGGCGGCCCTCACTCACCAGCGCTCGGCCTGACCACACCCACCGGAGCCTCGCGGCGAGGGGCACGATGGAGGGCTCCTCGGCCGCGGGCGCCACGCACCGCCGAGTGCGCCTCCTCCTCTCCGGATCCCGCTCCATAGCCTCTCCGGAGATCCGCCCTCCTCCTCTCCGGACCCTCCTCCTCTCCGGATCCCGCTCCATAGCCTCTCCGGAGATCCACCCTCCTCCTCTCCGGATCCCGCTCCATAGCCTCTCCGGAGATCCACCCTCCTCCTCTCCGGAGACGCGCCTATAGCCTCTCCGGAGGCCCGCCCTCCGCCGATCCGGAGATCCACCTGAGGCTGTCCGGAGATGCGCGCAGGACCACGCCAGCGGGGATCGGCGGCGCTCGGCAGCCCTTGACCGCTTGATCCGACTGGCGCCGCGCGCACCACTCATTGGCCAGCGTAGAAAAAAAGATCCAGACTGGGATGCGCGTGAGCCAACATGTGCTATAAGAACAACATCCTCCTTCCGTCCAATCTTGGTGCCGGATGAACGCTCCTCCCCTGATCGCAGTGTGTAGTGTCGGCGCAGCCGACCAGATCGCGCCGCTCGTGATCGGGGCCGCGTGGCAGCTTGGTGTGGAAGGATTCAGGGTGATGGTCGTCGAGCTGGCTGAGCTTGGCCTCACCTCCGGCGTCTTGGGCGACTCGGCGGATCGCCCATCTCTCGGCGCATGGGCGCTTCTGCGCGGGGAAGCCTCGGGGCCCGACGTCGTCAACCTCGGCGGCGCCTTGGGCCTGCCTGGGGATGAGCGCGGCGCCGTGGGCCTCGTGGTGATGGAGCGCGCCCCGGGCGCGGAGCTCCTCGCCGCCCGCGATGACGCGGCGATGTCAAGTATGAAGGCCCGGCTCAACGCGCTTACGCTGAGCGGCGAGGCGCCTGATCTCACCTTCGTCGTTCTCCCCGCTGGGGACTCTGGCTTAGGGCGATCCGCGCTGATCAGCTTGGTCGATGTGGCGGCGTTTGTGGCCCAAGAGCACCTCGGCGACATTCGCGCCTTGGCGGAGCTTGCGCAAGAGGCGTTACGCGCTCGGCCCAGCCCCCTGCCGACGCTCCGGGTTGAGCTGCGCAAAGGCGCCCACGGCGACGAGGAGCCCTCCGCGGCGTGGCTCTCCCGCTGGCACGCCACCGCGGACGTTGTGCTCGCGCCCCTGCCCCGCTCGGCCAAAGCGCTGGTGAAGGTGCTGCGGGAGCCCGTGCAGAAGGGTCGCCTCGACGGCTTGGCCAAAGAGCTGCGCCGCCGCGCCGGGGTCTTCCACCACGATCTCACCGAGCGAGTGCGTGAGGCCGAGGCTGAAGACTTAGACACCGTGCTTGAAGACGCCTTCTTCACCCTGCGCGCCCAAGATCCCAAGGCCGCCCGCGCCCTGTTTGACGCGGAGATCGTGCCGGGATCGGGCACCCTGCTCGCCGGGGTCGCCGCCCTGCGCGCCGTGATGCGCTCGCCGGACGCCGACTTCGCCGAGCTTCGGCACTACGCGAACCAGGTCGTGCAGAAGCAGCGCTGGAACACGCCGACGCCGCTCTCTGAAGACATCCTCAAGGCGTTTGAGCGGCTGCGGACGGAGCTGAATGGGGGGGCGGTTGTTCCTAACCCCGCCCGTGTGCTCATCGGCGCG
>JADKFE010000009.1 GCA_016717595.1 Deltaproteobacteria bacterium
GGCGCCGGCGTCCCAGATGAGAGCGTGGGGCCGTCGGAGCCGACCGAAGCGCCCAGCGGGGCACGAGGCGCTCGCTCAGCTCCGCTTTGTTGCGCTGCACAAGATCGTTGAGGAAGAACAGATACTCGGCGTGGGTGACCGGGCGATCTTTGATCACGAAGGCGTCGAGCCAGAGGCGCTGGCGGCCCAAGGTGTTGGGGGCGTCGGGATCGCCGCCGATCCAGCACCAGCCCGCGGGCACCAGACGTTCACCGCCGCGCACTTGACCCGCCCGCGGCAGACACAGCACCGGGCCGGGGCGCTCGCGCCGGGGGGCGCGCCGTCCCACCGCTCACCGCGCTGAATCACGAACGGCACCCGCAGAGGGTCACAGCCGGGGGCCTTCACCACGGCGAGGTAGCTCCCGATCGGCAGGCGATGGCCCTGAATCGGGCCCCGCTGGGGCTCTCCGTGAGGCGTCGGGCACAGGCGCCGGGCCTGGAGCTTGGCGACGAAGAGCTGAACCTCGGCCTCTGGGGGCTCGGTGAGCAGCGTCAGCTCTCCGACGGCGGCGAGGAACTCGCGGTGGCGGCCGTCGTCGTGCTCGGCCAGAGACGCCATGTGCTCTTTTGCCGCGCGGGCGTCGCCGCGGGCCTCGGCGTCCTCGACACGACGGCGGTGGAGATCGGCCAGAAACGCCCGCGCCTCGCTGAGCCCCGGCGCGTGCATCAGCGCCGCCCGCGCGCGGCCCACCACCTCACGAAACAGCTCCTCGGCCTCAGCCTCACGGGCCTCCGCCTCGTCTTCAGAGGACCACGCGTCCTCCTTGACGAATAGCGGATCCGTAGGGCGCAACGAGCGCATCGCCGCCCGGGCGCGCTGCTGGGCCTGGAGGGCCTGTTGGCGGGATCGGGCGAGGTTGAGCGTCATGCTCTGGGCCTCCTCCAGAAGCTCCCGCGCGCGGGCGCGACCTCTGGCGCCCTCTAGCCAGTCCGTGAGCGCCGCCGCCAGGGCCGCGCCGTCGGCGTATCGGGCCTCGGGCTCGTGGCGCATCGCCCGCTCCCAGATCAGCCGCAGCTCCTCTGGCGCCACGGGGCTCGGCGGGGCGATCGGCACCCCAGCGCGCACGGCGTCCAGCACCTCTCGGGTGGTGCCGACAAAGGGGGTGCGGCCATACAGCGCGGCGTAGAGCGTCGCCCCCAGGGCCCAGACGTCGGTGCGCGGGCCGTGTTGATGCACATCTCCCCTCGCCTGCTCCGGCGCCATATACACCGGGGTTCCGGCGATGGCCCCCATCACCGTGCGGGCGCTGGACGGGACGTCAAGATCATGTGGAGCGGCCGATCTGCGCCCGTCGAGGCCGACCTCACCCGCCGGCTCACGCAGGGCCCGGGCGAGGCCCCAGTCGATGACGTAGACCTGCCCATACGCGCCGACCATGACGTTGTCGGGCTTTAGATCGCGGTGAATCACCCCTTGGCTGTGGGCGAAGCCGACGGCCTCACACACCGCACGAACGACCTCACCACACGTCGTAGGCTCACCCCGCCGTGCTCCTCGGGGAGCGGACCCTCGGGGCGGTCGGTGTGAAAACGACGCAGCAAGGCCGCGAAGCTCTCCCCCTTCACCTCAGCCATGGAGATCGCCCAGCCCTCCTCGTTGGGCAGGCGGCTCAGCTCATAGACCGGCACGATGCCGGGGTGTTGAAGCTGGGCGATGATCTGCGCCTCTCTCAAAAAACGGGTGATCATCCCGGCGTTCTGGCGCTGATCGGGCCGGAGCACCTTCATCGCGATGATCCGGCCCAACGAACGATCGAGCACCCGCCGGACCTCCCCGGCGCCGCCTCGACCCAGCACGCCGAGCGGCAGGTGACGGGCCTCCGGCGAGCGCGGCGCGAGGGCGGCGAGCTGGTCTTGAGGGCTCGTGAGGGCGGCCCGGGCGGGATCCGGCGCGGGCAACGCCGCGAGATCCATCAGGGCGGTGCCGTCGTGTGACTCCCCGGGCTCGGCCGTCGCGGCCATGAGCCCGCCCAAGCGGTCATCGTTGTCCCGGGTCTCAGCCACGTCTGCGAGCATAGCTGATGGTGCCCCCAGCGGCCCAAGTGGCGAGAAGATCGGGGGGCTTTGGGACATCGCTCGGCCTGCGACCCGCCCGTCCTCATGCTAAGGTGGGTGGAATCGCCCAACGCCGCTCGCCTGTGGAGAACCTGATGCGCGTCATGGTCACCTACCCGCCCCTCAAAGGGAAGGGCAGCCCAATGTTGACCCAAAATCGCCAGTTTCAGTGGTTCCACGAGCCATCGTACCTGTACCCCTGCGTGCCAGCCTCGGCGGCGACGCTGCTGCAGTCCTTGGGCCACGAGGTCCTGTGGAACGACTGCATCGCCGAACAAAAGGACATGAGCCAGTTTCTGCGGCTCCTGCGCGACTTTAAGCCTGAGCTCGTCGCCATGGAGACGAAGTCCCCGGTGGTTCGCCAGCACTGGGCGCTCACGGAGATGATCAAGGCCGAGGTGCCCGGCGTGAAGGTCGTGCTCTTCGGCGATCACATCTCGGGCAACCCCACCGAGACGATGGAGAAGAGCCAGGTCGATTACTGCATCACCGGCGGCGACTACGACTTCTCTCTGGAGAGCCTCGTCAACCACATCACCCGCGGCGACGCGCTGGACGGCGGCTTCTACTACCGCAACAGCGACGGCACCCACGGCACCACGGGCCCCTACAAGGGCACCCGCTCTCTGGAAGAGCTGCCGTACATGGACCGCCACCTCACCAACGCCCACCTCTACTTCGAGAAGTGGAAGAAGCGCCTGCCGTTTCTGTGGACGATGGCCGGCCGCGACTGCCCCTACGGCAAGTGTACGTTCTGCTCGTGGACCGTCACTTACCCCCGGTTCAACACCGTGAGCCCTGAGCATCTCTGCAACGAGATGGACATGCTCATCAGCAAACACGGCGCCCGGGAGATCTTCGACGACACCGGCGCCTTGCCCGGCGGAAACTGGCTCAACCGCCTGTGCACCGAGATGATCGACCGCAAGATCAACGAGAAGGTCATCTTCGACTGCAACTTCCGGTTTGACTACTTCACCGAGAAGAACGTGCAGCTCATGAAGAAGGCCGGCTTCCGCAAGCTCATCTTGGGCATCGAGTCGGCCTCCGAGCGCACCATCGACATCCTCGACAAAGACCTCACCCGCGAGGTCATCATCGAGGGCTGCCGCATGGCCTCCGCCGCCGGGCTCCAGCCCCACCTCACGATGATGGTCGGCTACCCCTGGGAGACGAAGGAGGACGCCTACGAGACGCTGAAGCTCGCGCGTTACCTCATGCACAACGGCCTCGCCCACCACCTCCAGGCCACGGTCGTGATGCCTTACCCCGGCACGCCGCTCTTCCGTTTGTGCCAAGAGAACGGCTGGATTCGTTTCGATGAGACCGAGTACGAGCGCTACGACATGACCGAGCCGGTGTGTGTGCTCACCGACATGAACCAGGAGGAGGTCGTGCAGATGGCGGGGCAGTTCTACAAGCTCTACCTGCACCCCAAGTTTCTGGCGCACCAGCTCCAGCACCTCAACTCGCTTGAAGATCTCGACTACATGACCCGCGGCGCCAAGGCCATTTGGGGCCACATCAAAGATTTCGCCAAGATCCGCACCTGGGATGGGGTGCCCGCCCAGGCAAAGTGAGGCCGCTTGAGGTAAAACCGAACGATGCCAAGCAACCATCGTGTCGGGATCCTCACCGGCGGCGGCGACGCCCCGGGCCTCAACGCCGTCATCCGCGCCTTCGTCAAGCGCGCCGTCGGCCAGCTCCGCTGGTCGGTGGTCGGGATTGAGGACTCGCTCAACGGCCTCTTGTCCAGCCCCTATCGGGTGAGCGAGCTGACCCCGCAGTCGTGTACGGGCCTGCTCAACCGGGGCGGCACGGTGCTCGGCACCACCAACCGGGGCGATCCTTTCTCTTATGGCAGCGCCAAAGAGAACATCTCCGGGCGCCTCGTCTCGGCGATGCAGGATCTCGACCTAGAGGGCCTCGTCATCATCGGCGGCGACGGCAGCCAGCGCATCGCCCACCGCCTGATGGCCGAGCACGGCGTGAAGGTCGTCGGGGTGCCCAAGACCATCGACAACGACCTCTCGGCGACGGACATGACCTTCGGGTTTGAGTCCGCCGTGTCTGTGGCCACCGACGCCTTGGACCGCCTGCACACCACCGCCGAGAGCCACGACCGGGTGATGATCTTGGAGGTCATGGGCCGCGACGCCGGGCACATCGCCTTACACGCCGGGCTCGCCGGGGGCGCGGACTGCATCATCCTCCCCGAGATCCCCTACGACATCCAGCGCATCGTCCGCAAGATCGACAAACGCCGCGCCGTGGGCCGCCTGTTCACGCTGATCGTCGTCGCCGAGGGCGCGCGCTGCGCGGAGGCCACCGCGGGAGAGGGCCTTCACGGCGAGGCCCACAGCCGCATCCACACCGGCGGGCCTGCGCTGCAGCTCGCCCACCAGATCGTCGCCCGCCGAGAGGTCGACGTTCGGGTGACCGTGCTCGGCCACCTCCAGCGCGGGGGCTCCCCCGTCGCCGCCGACCGCATCCTCGCCACCCGCTTCGGCGTCGCGGCGGTGGATCTCATCGAGGCCGGGCGCTGGGGCGAGATCACCGTGCTGCGCAACAACGCGGTGATCGGCGTGCCCATCGCCGAGGCCATCTCGGTCTACCGCCAGGTCGATCTCAAGGGTGAGCTTGTGAAGGTGGCCCGGGCGGTGGGCGTGGAGCTAGGCGGCTAAGAGCCCCTCAGGCCGAGGGGTTCGCCAGCAGGCGGCCGTAGCGCACGAGCTCTTGGCCGAGCACAGCGAGCTCTTTGGTGAGCTCGGCGTCGAACTCGCCGCTGGCGGCGCGCTCGCTGGCCCGGGGGATCGAGACCTGGGCGGGCAGCACCCACGCGTTCATCCAGCGCACGACGTGGCGCAGGTGGTTCAGCGTGTTCATCGCCCCGGCGTCACCCTTCGCCGTGGCGACCACGGCGACGAGCTTGTTGCGCAGGGCGTCCTCCTCCAGCAGATCCAGGGCGTTCTTGAGCACGCCGGAGAAGGCGCCGTGGTACTCGGGGCTGCCGATGAGGATGGCGTTGGCCGAGGCGACCTCAGCGCGGAAGGTGGTGACGGCCTCGCCGTAATCCCCCCGCCGACCATCACAGAACGGCAAGGTGGAGAGCGCCTGGGAGGGCCAGCGCACTTCAGCGCCCGCGGCCTGGGCGGCCTCAAGGGCGGTGTTCATCGCGAGGCGGGTGCTGGAGGGCTCACGAACGGAGCCACACAAGGCGAGCACGATCATCGGTCACACTCCGAGGAGAGGGAGCGCGTCTATAACCCTCACCACGCGGCGGTGCGCAGACGCAGGGGCTCCGTGACCTGATCCTGATGCGCGACAGCCACGGCGATATGCTCGGCGCCTTGGGCCAGGAGCGTGCGCCGCGCCTCGGAGAGCGCCAGCGCCGGGGAGTTGTTCTTCTCGCTGAGGTGCGCGAGCACGACGTGTCGGAGGCGCTCGGAGGTGACCTTGCTCAGGAGCTCACCGGCCTGCTGGTTCGAGAGGTGGCCGTGGTTGGAGCGGATGCGCTGCTTGAGGGACCAAGGGTAGTTGGGGTTGTTCAAGAGCGTGTCGACGTCGTGGTTGAACTCCAGCACCAGGGCGTCCAGCGCCTGGAGTTTGCCCTCGACCAAGGCCGTGGAGCGGCCCAAGTCGGTGGCCACGGCCACGGCCACGTCGCCGATGGCCAGACGGAAGGCCACGGGATCGTTCACGTCATGGGGGATCGAGAACGGATCGACCTCGACGTGGCGCAGGCGGAAGGGCTTGCCCGCCTCAAACACCTCGACGGCCTCGGGCAGACAGGCGTCCGGGCAGCCCTCCAGCGTGCCTTCAGTCATGTAGAACGGCACATATTTGCCGTTTGCGCGCTGGCGGAGGCGCTCACACAAGACCTTGGCGGCGCCGACGTGGTCGGTGTGCTCATGGGTGATGAGCACGGCGTCGATGGGCGCGGCGGAGAGCCCGGCGTCGTCCAGGCGCTTCATGATGAGCTTCGTGGAGAGCCCACAGTCGATCAAGACCCCGACGCTGCCGTCGCCGATGTAGGTGCAGTTGCCGCCTGAGCCAGAGGCCAAGACCGCTACGGTCACGTCACGATCGAAGAGGGTCGTCATCACAAGCTCCGATTGGGCGGGTGATGTGGGCTCACCTCGCCCCCCGAGAGTAACCGTGGGCCCAACGGGGGCTGTTGCTTGGGCCTGTCCGCCCTGCCCAAGAATGGCCTCGTAGACCCCGCTGAGGGCACACGGCCAGAAATTGACCGGTCATTTTCTGGTGTGAGCCGGCGCGGGCAGCGGCGATCGAGGCGGTCACTCGCTCGGAGGCGGGGTGATCGGCGAGGTGAGCTCAAGGCCGGGGGGAAGCTCAAGACCGGGCGGGAGCTCCAGCGCCGGAGGCGTCTCGACGACGGGCTCTTTGTCGGTGAGCGCCGTCGCGGGCACCCAGCCGAAGTCGATGCCTTTACGCACCCGCACCTGCGCGCCGTCGCGCAGCACGACCTCGACCTTGTCGTTCACCTCAAGGCTACGCACCGGGGCGTTGGGGGTGACCGTCTCGGGCCAACGCACCAGCTCCGTGGCGTTCACGACCCAGGCGTCTTCAGCGAAGGCGAGGTTGATGAAGGTCAAGAAGAGCAGCGCGAGCATCGGTTCGGCCTCCGAGGGTCGCCCAGGGTAACCCGCTGCGGGCGTGCGCGCCGCGCCGCTTGGGATCCGGGTTAGGCTCAACGGGTGGAGACCCTCGCCCAGCTCGGCCAGTTCGGGATGTTCACCCTCCGGGTGTGCTGGCGGCTCGTCGTGGGCCCGCACAACCTCGCCGACCTGTTCCGGTTTATCTGGACGATCGTGACCCGCTGCGTCGCGCCGGTCGTCGCGGTCATCTTCCCCTTCGGGATGGTCGTGGCGCTGCAGGGCCTCACGATCTTCGCCCTGTTCGGCGCCGAGCGGCTTCTGGCCTCGTTGGTCTCGGTGACGGTCATCCGTGAGCTCTCCCCGGTGCTCAGCGCGGTGCTCGTCGCGGCCCAAGGCGGCTCGTCGGTCGCCGCGGAGCTCGGCGCGATGCGAATTAAGGAGGAGCTCGACGCCACGGAGGTGATGGGCGTAGACGGCCTCGCTTACCACGTCGTGCCCCGGGCCTTGGCGATCGTCATCGCCTGCCCGCTGCTGCACCTCGTCGGCTGCGTGGCCGGGGTCGGCGGCGCGTTCTTCACCGCCGTGGTGCTCAAGGGCGAGCGCGCGGGCATCTTCTGGGCCGAGCTGTTCTTCTTGACCGAGTTCTCCGACATCTGGGGCGGCTTCCTCAAGGCCTTGGTGTTCGGCAGCATCATCGGCCTCGTGTCCTGTTACCTCGGCTACACGACGACCGGCGGCGCCGCTGGGGTGGGCCTCGCGGTGAACCGCACCGTGGTGTGGACCGTGACGATCTTCATCGTGACCAACTACTTCTTGACCTCGGCCTTGTTCGGGGGGCTCGGGTGAGCTGGCTCGGCTCCATCGGCCGCTTTGGCCTGTTCTGCCTCGCGTTCTTCAGGGCGTCCGCGGGCCGCGCGCCGCCCTTGGGACTCACCGTTGAGCAGGCCTACCGCGTCGGTGTGCAGTCGTTGCCGGTCTTGATGTTGATCTCCACCTTCATCGGCACAAACCTCTCGATCCAGGGCTACAACGCCTTCCAGCCCATCGGCGGCCAGGGCCTCGTGGGCATGTTTGTGGCCCTCGCCGGGGTGCGGGAGCTCGCGCCGATCATCTCCGCCTCGATCATCGCCGCGAAGGCCGGGACGGAGATGGCCTCGCAGATCGCCGTGATGCGTGTGCGCGACCAGATCGACGCCTTGGAGGTCATGGCGGTGAGCCCTCACTGGCTCCTGATCACGCCGCGGCTGTTGGGGATCGTCCTCGTGATGCCCGCCCTGACGATGTTGTCGACCTTCGTGATGGTCGCGGCCTCGTACGCCGCCGCGGTGTGGCAGCTCGACCTAAACGGCGCGACCTTCCTTGAGTTTCTTTTGCTGGCGTCCGCGCCGATGGATCTTTTGATCTCGATGGGCAAGGCGCTTTGTTTTGGGGCGCTGATCTGCATGATCTCCTGCTTCAACGGCTTCTTCAGCGAGGGCGGCGCAGAGGGCGTCGGCGCGGCCACCAACCGGGCCGTGGTGATGAGCGCCGTGTTGTGTGTCATCCTGAACTATTTCATCTCTGAGGCGGTCTACGGTTAGTCTGTCGTCTGCCATGCTGAAGCGGGGAATCGAATGAGCGTAGAGGGCAAGACGAGCGGTGGAGACGGGAGCGAGAGCTGGTTTCGTGGCGTCGCGGACAGCATCTCTGACCTGCTCTCGGTCTTTGACGGAGAGGGTCGGTTTCTGTACGCGAACCCGGCCTGGCAGTCCACGATGGGCTACTCGCCGTCGTCGCTCTCCGGGCGGCACCGCGTCGAGCTGATTCACCCCGAGGACGCGCCGCGGTACCGGCGCCACGCCGAGATGGCCACGACCTTGGGCGGCCTGCCGCTGGATGAGCTTCAGGTGCGCCACCGCGATGGCTCCTGGCGGGTGATGGAGTCCAGCGGGCGGCTCTTGCGTGACGAGCGCGGGCGGCCCATGCGTGAGGTGCTGATCTGGCGGGACATCACCGAGCGCCGCCGGGCGGAGATGCTCCTCTTAGACCAGAAACGTTCGTTGGAGGCCATGGCGAGCGGCGCGCCCTTGGAGGAGGTGCTGCACACCATCGCCCGGCTGCCCGAGTCCCGCCTCGACGGCGTGTTCTGCGCGATCTTTGGCCGTGACCACAACGCGGGCAAACTTCGCCTCTTGAGCGCCCCTACCCTGCCGACCGCCTTGGCGACGGCCCTGGCCGAGCTCCCGTTGGACGCGGGCTATGAGTCTTGGGGCAGCGGCGGCTTCCCCGTGAGCACCTTCCCCGGCGCGTCGTTGCCGCGGGCGGTGATGCGGGTGCGTGAGGCGGCGATGCTCTCCGGCGTGCAGTCGGCCTGGTCGTGGCCGATCCGCCGGGGCCGCGAGGAGCCCGTGGGCACCTTGGCGCTCTACGCGAGCCACACCATGCCGCTCTCCGCCGAGACCAAACACGTCGCCGAGACGGCGGTGGCCTTGGCGATGACGGCGCTCTCGGCGAGCCAAGCCGTGGCCGAGTCTTCAGCGGCGAACGAGCGCCTGATCAACGCCCTCACCTCCTCGCCGCTCATGGCGATCGAGTGGGATCGCGACGGCAAGGTGCGGTTTTGGTCGGCCTTGGCCGAGCGCACCCTGGGCTGGCGCAGCCAAGACGCCATCGGGCGCCCGCTCAAGGAGCTGGGCATCTTCCCCAAAGAGGACGAAGAGCTCGTGCCTCGCGCCTTAGACGGCATGCTCGCCCGCGGCGAGCGCGTGGGCATGGTGACCGCCCGGGTGGTCGGCCCCGACGGGCGTCCCCGGGCTGGGGAGTGGTACCTCTCCGCCCAGCCCGACGATCGTGGCGGGGTCGGCTCGGCCTTGGCGTTGATCGTGGACGTCTCCCAGCGCCGCACCACGGACGAGGCCGGCGCCCAGACCGACAAGCTCACCAGCCTCAGCCGCCTCGCCGGGGCCGTGGCCGGTCGGCTCGGCGGCGCGCTGAGCCTGAGCCTGCAGGCCCTCGATCAGGGCCGGGCCCGCCTCGACGGCGACCCCACCACCGCCGCGCTCCTCGACAAGGCCGCCGGCCCGCTGCGAGAGAGCGAGGCGCTGTGCAGCCGCCTCATGGCCTACGCTGGGGCCAGCGTGCGCCCGCCGCGCGCGGTGAACCTCAACGAGGTCGTCCGCGAGATGATCTCCACCTTCACCGCCCGAGTGCCCCGCAAGGTGGGCCTCGACTACTACCTGGAGCCCGAGCTGCCCCCGGTTGAGGGTGACCGTGAGCAGCTTCAGCAGGTGCTCAGCGAGCTGGTGATCAACGCCGCCGAGGCGCTCGGCGACAGCCCCGGCTCGATCCGCGTCTCGACGGACGTGATCACCCTCGACGCCGACGACCTCGCGGAGATCCGCTGCGCGTCGGCGCTCAGCGTCGGTGAGTACGTCATGCTGGAGGTCACCGACAGCGGGCCAGGCTTTGACGTGTCAAGCTCGGCGACGGCCTTCGACCCCTTCTTCACCACGAAGGAGGGCCACGTCGGCATGGGCCTCGCCGCCGTGGAGGGCGTCGCCCGGGCGATGGGCGGCGGCGTGCGCGCCCAAGGGGGCGCCGGGGAAGGCGCGACGGTGCAGGTGATCTTGCCTCGGACCAAGGCGGCGGTGACGCCACCCCCGCCGTCTACGGGCGTCGAGCGACGCGGCACCGTGCTCGTCGCTGAAGACGAGGCCGAGACGCGCCAGCACCTCGTCTCGGCCCTGCGCCGCCAAGGCTACGAGGTGATCGCCGCGAGCGACGGCGTCGAAGCCGTAGAGCTGCACCGCAAACACCAGGGCCAGATTCAGCTCGTGATCGTCGATGTGAGCCTGCCCCGGCTCAACGGCGCCGACGTGCTGCGCGCGATGCAGCAGCGGGAGCCGGGCCTCTTGGCGCTGGTCGCCGTGGCGAACCCCGAGGAGGCCAACCGCGCCAAAGCCGGGCGGCTCACGCCCCTGCCCCTGCTTCAGAAGCCGTTCACGCTCAAAGAGCTCACCGACGCCGTCGGGCGGCTCTTGGGCGCGACGCGGCCCCCGGCCTGATCCCCCGCGGCCGTCGGGGATCGAGGGATTCGTCGCCGCCTCTTCCCGTCCGCTCGCTCCTGTGGTATCCATGTTTCAATGACCATTGAACTCTGCGAGCGCCGCCATGATTGAGCTGAAGGACGTCACCAAGTCCTTCGGTGAGCTTCATGTGCTCCGCGGGGTGTCCCTCAAGCTGCCGATGCGCCAGACGACGGCGATCATCGGGCCCTCCGGGGCGGGCAAGTCGGTGCTGCTCAAGCTGCTCGTCGGCCTGATTCGGGCGGACTCAGGCGAGGTCCTGTGTTTTGGCGCCGACATGGGCCGGGCCGATGACGACGAGCTCTACGCCGTGCGCCGCCGCTTCGGGATGTTGTTTCAGGACGGCGCGCTGTTCGACAACCTCAGCGTCGCCGAGAACGTCGAGTTCCCGCTCATCCACCACCGCCGGGATCTGAAGCCCAGCCAACGCCGGGACCGGGTGATGGCGGCGTTGGAGCAGGTGGGCCTGCCTGAGCTCGCCGATCGGCCTACGGGGCGGCTCTCTGGCGGGCAGCGCAAACGGGTGGGCATCGCCCGGGCGATCATCACCGAGCCCGAGGTGGTGCTCTTTGATGAGCCCAACTCGGGCTTAGACCCCGTCACCTCCGACGCCATCGACGGCCTCATCCTCTCGATGAAGAAGAGCCTCGGCGTCACCTTCATCATCATCACCCACGACATCGTGGGCACGCTGAACGTGGCCGACCACATCGGGATGCTCTATGAGGGGCGGCTCGTGCAGTTCGGCCCCACCGAGGAGCTCGTGCAGGCCCCAAACCCCATCCTGCGGCGCTTTCTGCAGCGCAACGTGAGCCTGCCTGATCCTGGCCACAGCGGCTTTGAGCTGCCCTCCGTCCGCCAGAGGGCCATGTGAGCCGACCGCGCTACGAGATCGGCGTCGGCCTGCTCATGCTCGCGGGCGCCGGCGTGCTCGGCTTCATGGCGATGAAGACCGGCGCCGTGCGTGAGATCGGCGACTTTGTCGAGGTCGAGGCGGTCTTTGACGACGTGGCCGGGCTCAAGAACGGCGCGGCGGTGGCGATCTCGGGCATCGACGTCGGCCAGGTCACGGACATGATCGTCGATTTTGACAAGGCCCGGGTGAAGCTCATCGTCAAACGCAGCGCCGGGGTGCGCAAAGACGTCATCGCCCGGGTGCGCGCCCGCTCGGTTCTGGGCGAGAAGTTTGTGGAGCTCGAGCCCCAGTCCGCCGACGCGCCGGCCTTAGAGTCCGGCGACGTGCTCACGAACACCCGCACCAGCGTGGAGATCGATCAGCTCGTCACCAGCCTGGGCCCGATGGTGGACGGCCTCGACCCCAAGAAGCTCGACGCCCTGATCAACGCCCTGGTGAAGACCTTAGAGCAAGACCCCGAGCGGGTCGACCGCATGTTGGTCGACGCCGAGGCGCTGTTACACAACGCCCGGGTGGCCTCGGAGGACGCCCCGGCGCTTGTGGCCGAGGCCCGGGCCACCTTGGGCGAGGTGCGTGGGCTCACCCGCCAGGCCGGCCCGATGGTGAAGGACGGTCAGGCGCTCATGGTGCGTGTGGACGGCGTGCTCACCGAGGTCGAGACGTTCAGCGGCGAGCTCCCTGGCGTCGCCGAGCGCCTGCCGGGGATGTTGGACGACGTGGAGCTGACCTTAGAGGGCTCTCGTGATCTGGTCGTCGTGCTCAGCGGCAACAAGGACCGCATCGAGCAGATCCTGATGAACATCGAAGAGATCGACAAGTGGGAGCTGCGGCGCCTCCTGCGTGAGGAGGGCATCAAGATGCGCGTCTTCGCGTCCGAGGTCGAGGAGACCCCACCAGAGTAGATTGGTCGTGCAATCAACTCTCAGGCGGCTCGTGCTTCTCTGGCTTCTCTGCGGTGTTTGAGGGCTTCCGCGGCTGGCGGTCCTCCTCAGCCAAGGGCTTGAGGTGAATGCTCGCGCGGATCTCAAAGGAGTAGTTCGTGAGCAGGCTCTTGAGGTCGTCCTTGAGGCCGAGGCCCTCTAGGTAGGTGCGCACCTCGCGGCCGATCATACGGATTCCTTCGGTCTTGGCGCGGTCGGAGGTGTCGAGCACCGCGCCGAGCACCTCCTTCGCCTCCCGAAAGCCCGCGCCGGGCTCACTTACGAGGCGCCGAGCGGTGCTCAGGCCGGGGATACGCCGGTGGCCTTTGGCCTCGGCGCGCTCGTCGTGGGGCTCATCGTCGCGGCGAGGGCGGTCACGATCCTCTTTTTCGGACATCGTCGGGGCTCCTGTGGCCTTCACTCTGGGCCTCGGCGCCACGCTCGGCAAGCCCCCCCTCCCCGCCGACCCGCTCGGCGACGGCGGCGACGACCGCCCGGGTGGGCCCTACGATCCGCCGGGCGTCGGGCAGAGAGCTCAAGAACAGCCGCCCGTACCACATCTCGTGCACGCGGCGATCGAGGATCACCACGGCGCCGACGTCGCTCTTGGAGCGCACCAAGCGGCCGAAGCCTTGGCGCAGCTTGAGGATGGCCTCGGGCAAGGCGTAGGCCCGGAAGGGGTCTTGGCCGCGGGCGGCGATGAGCTCGTAGCGGGCCTGGGCGATGGGCTCTGTGGGCACCCGAAACGGCAGGCGGGGGATGATCACCAGGCGCAGCGCCCGGCCTCGCACGCTCACGCCCTCCCAGAAGCTGTCTGCGCCGAAGAGGATCGACGCCTCGCTCTCTTGAAACCGCCGGAGGAGCTGCCAGCGGTCGCGGCGGCCTTGGATGAGCACGGGGTGTGCGTCGCCGATCTCGCCCTCGACGTGATCACCCAGGGCCGTGAGCAAGGCGTAGGACGTACACAGCACGAACGCGCCGCCGCCCGAGGCCCGCAGAAGATCCACGGTGACCTCGGCGACTCGGTCAAACCACTCCGGCGCGTCGGGGTGCGGCAGATCCCGCGGGAGGCCCAAGATGGCCTGCTCCCGGTAATCAAAGGGCGACGGGAAGCTGACGACGACGGTGTCTTCGTTGAGGCCGAGGCGGGCCTTGGTGTGCTCAAACCGACCGGCGACGGTGAGCGTGGCGGAGGTGAGCCCCACGCCCTCGACGACGCTGAACAGGATGGCCTGGAGCAGCTCGCCCACCTCGATGGGGGCTTGGCGCAGGCGCACCTCCAAGCGGCGCTCGCTGCGCTCAACCCAGCGGCAGCGGGCCTCGTCGTGCTCCAAGAACAGCTTGAGCTGGTCGCTCAGATCGCCCAGGCGGCGCACGGCCCGGCGAAGATCGAGGACGGGCTGGGCCTGCTCCGGCGGGATCTCCAGGTTGGCGCACTGCTCTTGAATGGACTCCAAGCGGCCCCGGACCCGGCGGAGCTGCTCGGCGAGGCGGGTGAGCCGGGGCTCGGCCTCGACCTTCCACCGGGGCGAGCCCTCCACAGCGGGGTGATGCGCCGGGTGGGATCGCCGTCGAGCACGGCGTCGGCGGAGGTGTCTAAGGCTGGGGCGACGGCCTCACGCAAGGTGGCCAGCTCTCGCTCGGCGTCCCGGGTGCGGGTGTCTAAGGTGGGCTCTTGCTGCACGAGGCGCTCTCGCAGGCGCTCTAGGGCCCCGGGGCGGTCTCCTTTGCGCGGCAAGAGCGGCGCGACGGCCCGAGAGACGCTCAAGGCCGAGAACAGCCCCGCCGTGGCCGAGGTCGCCGCGTCCTCCAGGTGGTGCGCCTCGTCGAAGATCACCCGGCCAAACCTGGGCAAGAGGCCGTCGCCGTCGCTCTTGGCCTTCACGCTGAGATCGGCGAGCAGCAGGGCGTGGTTCACGATGAGCAGGTGCGCTGAGGCCGCCCGGCGCCGGGAGTCGTAGAAAAAACACTGGTTGTAGTGGGGGCAGCGCACGCGCAGGGTGTGGTCGGAGTCGGACTCCACCCGCTCCCAGATCTCCTCGGGCACGGCCTCGCCGAGGTCTTGCATCGAGCCCTCTTGGGCCCGGGCGGCGAACTCATCCAGGCGACGGAGCCAGGCGAGATCGCCAAAAGGGTCGTTCAGGGCGTCTTGGAGCTTGCGGCGGCAGAGGTAGTTGCCCCGGCCCTTCAACAGCGCCGCCTCAAAGCTGAGCCCCGCCCGCCGCGCCATGGGCAGGTCTTCAGTCATGAGCTGGCCCTGAAGCGTGCGGGTGTAGGTGGAGATGACCACCTTGGAGTCGTTCGCTTGGGCCCAGAGGATCGACGGGATGAGGTAGGCCAGAGACTTGCCCGTGCCGGTGCCCGCCTCGGCCATGAGCACGCCGCCGTCGTTCAGGAGCCGCGCCACGGAGAGCGCCATCTCAAGCTGCTGGCCGCGGGCCTCGTGCTGGCGGCCCATGGCCCGGGGCAAGGCCAGCTCAAACACCTCCCGGAGCGCGTCCTCGTCTACGGGCACCGGGCGGCGTTTGGCGGGCTCGACCACCCAGCGCTCGTTGCTGACGGCGTTGTTGACGATGATGAAGCCTACGCCCTCGTCGCCAAAACGCCCGGCCAAGGCGAGGTCTGGGTCAGAGGGGCGCAGGTCGCCCGAGGGGTGGTTGTGGATGACCACCTCACCCGCGCGGGCCCGGGCGGGGGCGTTCACGGCGCTCTGGTGGCCGCGGGCGTGGACCTCGATGGTGGCCACGCGGCCTCGGTCGTCGAGGGTGCCCACGGCGAAGACCTCGTCGCCGCCGGCCTCCTTGATCGCCAGGCGGAGGGCGGACGCGGCCTCCCGGGTGAAGCGCCGCTCGCCGTCGGGGCGCGTCGCGGCAGGGCGTGGTGGAGACGACATCGCCTCCCCCGTAGCGTGGGCGGCGGACGGGGTCAAAGCCTTGGGCTGGCCCAGCGCCGAGAAGTCAGGTAAGGTCAGCTCTTGACGGCCATCAGCGCACGTCGTGGAGGCAACAGACATGAAGGTGGCGTTGGCGGGCGGCGGCACGGGCGGTCACGTCTACCCGGCTTTGGCGATGGGCGACGCGCTCAAGGCGCGTGGCCACGAGGTCATCTACATCGGCGACGCCTCCCGTCTGGAGGGCCGCGTCGCCCCCCAGCGCGGCTACAGCTTCTACCCGGTCACCGCGCCGCAGTTCCCGCGGAGCGGCGTCATGGGCAAGCTGCGGTTCGCCTTCGCGCTGTTGGGGGCGATCCGCCGGGCGCGGGCCCTGCTCCAGAAGGTGCGTCCCGACGTGGTGCTCGGCGTGGGCGGCTACATCATGGCCCCCACGGTGCTCGCCGCGCGCACCTTGGGCATCGGGCGGGTGATTCACGAGTCGAACGTCGCGCCGGGACTCGCGAACCGGCTCTGCGCCAAGGTCGCGGATCTGGTGCTGCTCACCTACGCGGCCTCGGGGCCCAAGCTGGGCACCCGGGCGCCGATGGAGCTCGTGGGCTGCCCGGTTCACCCGAAGATCCTCCAGGGTGACCGCGCCCAGGCTCGGGCGTTTTATGGCCTGAATGAGACCCTCCCCGTCGTGCTCCTCGTCGGCGGCAGCCTCGGGGCGGCCACGCTGAACGCCTTGGCCTTGGCCTCCGCGCGGCTCTCGTCACGGCCCTACCAGCTCTTGTGGATCACGGGGCCGCGTTACCACCCCCAGGCGCTCTCTGAGCTCGGTGAGGCGCCCCCTGGCGTCGTGGTGCGGGACTACGAGGACGACATGGGCCGGGCCTACGCCGCCGCCGATCTGGTCATCGCCAGGGCGGGCTCCTCGACGCTCTCGGAGCTCACGGCCCTGGGCAAACCCGCCGTGCTCATCCCCTCGCCGAACGTCACCGACAACCACCAAGAGCACAACGCCCGGGGCCTGGCGTCTCTGGGCGCGGCGATGGTGATCACCGAGCAGGGGCTCAACATCTCTGAGGCCTTGGAGCGCATCGGCGCGCTGTTGAGCGACCCCGCCGCGCTCACGAAGATGGCCGAGGCGAGCCGGGCGCAGGGCCGCCTGGGTGTGGCCGAGCAGGTGGCGGGGCTCATCGAGAGCCGGTTTACGGCGTTGGCGAGCGGCGGCGGCGGCGCAGGGCGCTGAGCACGAGGGCGAACGCGACGCCGGCCCCACCCGCGGGTGAGGTGGCGCAGCTCCCCGTGGGCGGGCTGAGGTTGTCGCGGATCTGCACGCTGAGGTTGGTGTAGAGGCGGCGGCCGTCGTCGATCCGGGCGACGCGGTCGCCGAGGGCGGCTTGGGGCTCGACGACGATCTCCGCGCAGGCCGTGTCGGCGGCGGTGAGCGCCGTGCTCTCGATGACGACGCCCTCGCCCAAGGACACCGAGGGGGTGTCATCAAACGGCGCTGAGGCCGTGACGCAGAGGGTGGCGCGCTCGCCTTGGCGCACGCTCTCGGGGCTCAACGTGAGCAGGCGCGGGCCGCCGTCGCCGCCGAGCACCTCAAAGGCGTCGGGCACGCTGAGGCTCACGCTGCCAGATGTGAGCAAAAGCTCACGTTTTCCGGCGGTGGCGTCGTCGGCGATCTCCAACAGCAGGCTCAGCTCATCGACGGTGGAGACGGAGATCTCGCGCACGACGATGTCATCGCCGAGGCTGAGGCTGACCTCGTCTTGCACGAGCAGGAGGTTCTCGCCCACCAGCCGGGCGCGCACCTGCTCCCCAGACCAGGCCTCGGAGGGGCTCAACAGGTCGAGGCTGGGCAAGGCGACGTCCAAGAAGATGGGCTCGCTGAGATCGCCCTCTCCGGCGTCGAAGACCGCGGAGACGGAGAAGACGTCCGCGCCGCCACCCGCCAGGGGCACGAGGGCCTCGGCGTCGGTGGTCTCGGCCACCAGATCGCCGCCTCGGTACACCCGATAGCCGTCGAGCGTGCAGGTTGGTCTTGGGGGCCGTCCAGGTCAGGCGCGCCGTGGTGGCGACCACCCGGCCGATGGGGCCCGCCAAGTCCGTGGGCGCGGGCAGGCGCACCCGAAAGCTCAGCTCGGACTCCGCGGGGTAGCGGGTCTCGTTGACGCCGTCGCTGGCGAGGACGTGGTATCGCACCGTCGTCCCGGCGGGCACGGCGTGCACGATCTCGCCGCGGAAGAGGCTGGCGCTCTGGGCCCGCAAGGGCGTGGTGAGGGGGTCCTCTTCGCCGACGCTGTAGACCAAGGTGAGGCTCAGCGCGCCGTCGTCCTCAAAGGCCTGGGCCTCGATGGTGTAGGGGCCGTCGAGATCTTCGGTGTCGGTGAGGTCTTGTAAGGAGCGCACCAAGGGCGGCACGGCGTCGCCGTCCCACAGCACGAGCTCATCGACGTACCAGCCCTCGGCCTGCACCGACTCGTCGGAGTACAGGATCAGGCGCAGCTCGTTCGTGTTGAGCACGCTGTCCATCGAGAAAAACGTGGAGACCCAGCCGTCGGAGGACCCGGTGAAGCCCAAGGCCGTGGGGTAGTCGTAGTACGGCGGGACCGCCTCCCAGCCGCCGCTGGTGAACCGCTCCAGCACGGCGAGATCGGAGGAGTCGAGGTTGTACCAGTGGCGCAGCTCCAACACCCAGCCCAGCTCCACCGTGGCCGGGGCGAGGCGAACGGAGGCGTCGAGGTCGTTGAGGTAAGGCCCCGAGATGCGCGTGGCCCAGCCGCGCTCGCCGGTGAAGCCTCCGCCCGGGCCGTACAGCGACGAGAACGCGCCCCACTCCCACTGCAGCTCGTCTGAGGCCACGGTGAAGGCGCCGTCGTCTAGCTCCAGATCCCAGACCTGGGCCGGCTCAGCCCCCCAGACCGAGCTGAGGACCGAGCCGAGGAGCCAGAGCCCGGTCAACTCCCCTCCCCGTCGTCAGTCTCTAGCTCGGGCGGGAGCTGGTAGGTGACCACGATGATCGCGCCCGGCGCCGGAGCCTCGTCAAACACGACCGCCGGGGGGCTGGGCTCCAGAGACCAACCTGAGTCTAAGCGCACGCCGTCCACGGACACCCGCGCCGCGTCGTTGTAGGGCTCGGACTGGAGCAAAAACCGCGTCGGGAACGCCTGGGAGAGCTCCCCCATGCGCGTGGCGATGGCGGAGAGGTCGGCCTGGCAGATGTCTTCGACCACGCCGCCCGAGGCCAAGGCGACCTCCGCGTACCGATCGCCGGGCTGGGCCTGGCCGCCAGCGCCGCGGCAGCCGGTCTCGGGGGCCCCGATGACCGCGCTGAACAAGGCCGGTGAGCCAGAGGCGGCGGCCTCATCGGCGAGCAAGGCCAAGGCGGCGGCGGTGGGATCGTCGCCGAGCCAGGCGTCGCTGTGGTCGTCGTCGTCAGAGACCACGACGACGTGCAGCGCGGCGTCGGCGCGGCGAAACCCGCGGTTGGCGCCGCCTCGGTTGGGCTCGGTCAGCGCGAGCTTCATCGCCGCGAGGCCCGCCTCGGGGCCGTCCCCAGAGGAGCCGACGGCGACGGCGTCGGCGAAGGCGGAGGCCGCGTCGGGGGTGTTGGAGGTGATGATCCAGGGGTCACCTTGGAGCACGCCGCCATCGAGCTCGTCCACCTCGGTGGTGACCACGCCGAGATGAAACGAGAGCCCGGCGTCGCCCAACGACTGCGCCAGCGCGGGGAAGGCGTCGCCCAAGGCGAGCTGCTCCTCCGCCATCGAGGCCGTGCTGTCCACCACCCACAAGACGTCGATGCGGGGCAGCGACGCTTGCTCGAAGGTCTCGGTGACGAAGACCTCCTCCTCGGCGACCTCGTCTTGGCCCCGCAGGGTGTTGTCGATGTTGCACGCGGCGAGCACGAGCAGCGGGCAGCACAACACATGGAGCCCCGTGGATAGGGGCCCCGCCTCACGAGGCGCGCTGAATGTGGAGAGCTGCCGCATAGGGACTCCGGCGGGCCGGGCCAGGAGACAGTCTCTCATGACATAAGCTTGACGTCAACGTCCCCGCTGTGTGCGGGGGTTCCATTTCATCACCTCGACCCAGACGATCATCTCGCTCTCGGGCTCGGCCCGGCCCAGGCGTATACGCTCAAAGCCAGCCTCCCAGCGCGCCCGAAGCTCGTCGGTCAACGAGAACCAGGAGTCGATCTGCGGAGGAAGATTGAGGCTGTGGAGCGCGGCGGCGCGGCGCGTCGGGCGGGGCAGGTTCACGGTGATCTGGTAGATCTGGCCATCTTTCACGCGCACGGCGCCGCGCTCCAGGCGGATCTCGACGCCGTCGCGGGGGTCTAGCTCAACGCGCTCGGTGATGGCGCCGAGCTGCTCATCGACGACGTCCCGGGCCTCCTCCCACGACCTGCCGCCGAGGTAAGAGACGTCCACCAGCACATGATCGGGGCGCACATAGGGCGCGCCGGGGGCCTGGGCTGAAGACGCCGCGCGCAGCCCAGAGAGGATCGGCGCGTCCTCCCCGCAGGCGACGAGGCCAAGCGCCCAGATCACGCAGACAGACCCTCTCATCGGTTATGTCGTCCTCATGCCTGTGGTCACTCTGCGCTATTTTGCCACCCTCCGCGAGTCCCGGGGGGTCGAGTCTGAGCCCTTCACCGTGGCTGAGGGCGAGACCGCCGCCTCGGTCTACGCCAAGGTCTTCCCCAGAGAGCACGCGGGCGGCTTGCGGGTCGCCTTCGCCGTGAACCGCAGCTACGTGCCGCCGGGCGAGGTGCTCGTTGAGGGCGACGAGCTGTGCTTCTTGCCGCCTCTGGGAGGTGGCTGATGGTGCTCCTCACCCACGCGCCCATCGACGTCGCCGCCTTACGCGCGGAGATCGAGGCCACTCGCCACGGCGCGATCCTCATCTTTGAGGGGGTGGTGCGCGACAACTTCGACGGCCGCGCCGTTCTGGGCCTGGAGTACGAGGCCTACCCCGAGATGGCCGTCGCCGAGCTTGAGAAGATCGTCGCCGAAGTAAAGCGCGGTGGCCCGGCGCGAGCATGGTGATCGCCCATCGTCTGGGCCGTCTGGGGCTCGGCGAGACATCAGTGGTGATCCTCACGGCGGCGCCGCACCGCGCGGAGTGCTACGAGGCGAGCCGTCACGGCATCGAGGCGCTCAAGGCCCGGGTGCCGATCTGGAAGAAGGAGCTGTACGCGGATGGCGCGAGCTGGCGAGAGAACACCCCCGGATGACGTCGAGGCGCTCAACGACGATCCGTCCCACGACGACGAGACGAGCGCCCCCCGGCTGTTTAAGGGCAGGCCCTTAGAGAGCTACACGAGCCTCGCGACGAACCCCTACCTCAGCCTGCACGCCGAGCTAGGCCGCCCGGCGATGACCTCTGAGGCCGCCGCGGCCTGCAAAGGTCGCTGGCACGAGGAGTTTGGCCGCGAGGCGCCCCTGCACGTCGAGATCGGCGCCGGGAACGGCTTCTTCCTCTCGGGCATGGCCGCGCGGCACCCGGAGTTCAACTGGCTCGGCGTCGAGATCCGCTTCAAGCGGGTGGTGCTCACGGCGCGAAAGCTGTTGAAGGTCCAAGCCGAGGGCTGGAGCCGCATCACACGCTACGACGGCAACGCCCTGCCGGATCTGCTGCGCCCGGGGGAGGTCGCCGGAATCTACCTCAACCACCCCGACCCCTGGCCCAAACGCCAGCAGGCCCACAACCGCATGATCTGCGGCGACTGGCTGGACATGATCGCCACCTTGCTGCGCCCCGGCGGCGACCTCAAGGTCAAGACCGATCACCAGCTCAACGTCTTGGCCTTGGTCAAGGCGATGGAGGGGCGGCCCTTCACCCTTGTTGGGCGCTCCGACGACGTGGCCCGAGACGGCGCGCCTTGGCCGGACGACGTCGTGACCAACTACCAGCGCAAGTTCAACGAGCGGGGCCTGCCGGTCTACGCGCTCTGGTTACGCCGGGACTGAGCCAGCACCTCGGCGGGCCGCAGCCCCGTCCAGACGAACGACACCAGCGCCGTGGCCACCTGGGTCAGCCAGATGCCCCAGTGGATGATCAGGGCGAAGGCCAAGGCCGTGGCGGCGGCGTGGGGCGCGGCGAAGAGGCCCAAGGCGCCACGACAGGCGGCCTCGTACACCCCGACGAAGCCCGGAGGCGCCGGGAGCGCGGTGCCGAGCATCGTCACCGAGAGCACGCCCAGGCCGCCCAGGTAAGGCAGCTCAAGGCCCAGGCCCCAGGCGAGCGCGACGTATTGCAGGCCCGTCCAGGCCCAGATGATCGCCGTGAGGCCGAGGGCCTGGGCGAGGCGGCGCGGCGCGCGGAGCACGTTGAGGCCCACGATGAGATTGCCCGAGAGGGCCTGCGCGCCGTCTTCAGCGCGCTGAAGGACGGTCTTGAGGCGGTCGGGGGCGCGCCTTCGCGCCGCGCCCAGCCCCCGCAGCCCCAGGCCGACCAGGCGCTCCCCGGTGAGCCCCAAGGCCAAGGCGCCTAAGCTCGCCGGGAGCAACACCGTCAGGGCGAGCCCGCGGGCCAACGACGCCAAGGACACCTCGCGGTCGCCGAGAGAGATCGTCGCCTCGGGCATCGGCGCGCTCACCAAGGCGAGCTGGAGCATGATCAGCGCCGCGCTGAGGTCAAACAGGCGCTCGGTGAGCACGACGGCCACCCCGGCGCCGATGGGCAGGCCCACCCGACGCTGCAACAGCCAAGGCCGGGCCAGCTCCCCCAGGCGCGCGGGCAAGGTGTTGATGAAGAAGAAGCTCATACACAGCACGGCGTGGTGCTCGGCGAAGCTCCCCCGGGGCCCCAGGCCCTCGGCGAGCAGGCGCTGCCGGGCCGCGCGCAGGGCTTGTTGGGTCAAGAAGATCGCCGAGACGCCGAGCACGGCCTCGGGGCGCACCCCGCGGATGCTGTCGGCCAAGGTGTTCATGGGCACCCCGACCGCGGCGACGACGGCCAGGGTGACGCCGACGATCACCCCCAAGAGCGCCCGTTGACGCCCGGTCATTGGCGGCGACGACGGCGGCGCAGGGTGAACGCGCTGAGCCCCAAGGCCAAGGCCCCCGCCCCGTCGCCGCCGCAGCCCTCACAGCGGCCGCGGTCGTCTTTCACCGCCTCGTTGGGGTCAGTGCCGAGCAGGTACTCGTCGAGGTTTGAGAAGCCGTCGAGATCCGCGTCTTCGTCGCCGTCGTCCCGGGTGGTGTCGAGGCCGTGCTCAAGCTCCCAGACGTCGCCCATGCCGTCGTGGTCGTCGTCTCGGGGCAGGCTGAGCGCGACGCTGAGCGTCTCCCCCGCGGCCACGCTCACCCAGCTCGCCCGGGCGTCGTTCACCTCGCCGGGCCACCACAGGCTCACCAGGCCGGGGTCGTTCGGGCAGTACGCCGCGCGCCGGGCCTCCAGGCGGTATCGCCCGGTGGTGAGGCCGCGCAGGGTGAGCAGGCCCTCGGCGTCGGCCTCGGCGATGAGCACGGCGCCGTCGGGATCCTCGGGGGTCGCCCACAGCTCGGCGCCATAGGCCGGCTCGCCGCCGTCGTCGGTCAGGGTGGCGGCGATGGCCCCGCCCTTGGGCAAGCTCAGCGCCGCGGCGGTCTCGTCGCCGTCGGTGAGGGTGAAGACCTGGGGCTCACCGGCCTCATCACGGACCCAGTCGCTCAGCCCACCCTCGTCCTCCGCGTAGACAAACAGCGTGTAGTCCCCGCCCCAGAGGCCCTCCAGGAGCAGATCTCCGGCCTCATCGGCCTGGGCGCCGACGCCTACGGTGCGGGTGTCGTTGTACAGCAGCCCCGTGACCCCGGAGAGATCGCCGCCGAGCCCGCCCAGGCTGAGGCGTAGGGCGGCCTCTCGGGGCATCCACAGGGCCCCGGCGTCGAGGGTGACGCCCTCCCCGCCGCCCTCGATGCGCGCGTCGCTGGGGCGGTCCTGGCCCGGCCAGTACGACCGCGCGTAGCCGCTCGCCGAGGTCCAGGTGAGCGCGGGGCCTGGCGGGACGGCGGCGGCGACGTAGCGGCCCTCGGCGTCGGTGAGCACGCTCACGACCTGGCCCTCGGCGTAGGCCCAGACCGTCGCCTCGGCGATCGGCCCGTCGGGGCCCTCCACGGCGCCGGTGACGGTGAGCCCCGCGAGGAGCGGCAAGACGCCGAGGTCTACGGTCTCGCCCAAGGTGAGGCTCACCCGGTCGGACTCGGCCTCCTCGTAGGTGGGGCCGAGGTACTGCGCGGGATAGCCGATGGCATCAACACGAATGGCGTAATCTGCGAGGATGGTCGGGTCGGCGTCTAAGCCCTGGAGCATAAACTCCCCGCCCCCATCGCTCACCGCCTCGCGGCTGGTGTAGGCCGAGCGCGCGTCGTCCCCCACGCAGCGCACCGTCGCGCCGACCACGGGCGCCCCCTCGGCGTCTACGAGCGCGCCACGGATCACCCCTCCCTCGGGCAGGGTGAAAGAGATCCCCTCACGACGCTCGTCGTCGGTCAGCGTGAGGATCTCCCCGTCGCAGAAGCTCCAGGCCTCGGGCCAGAACCGCTGAATCGCCGCGGAGTCGTCCTCGGGCACGGCGCGCAGGCGATACCGCCCGGCGGGCACGGTTAACGAGTAACGACCCGAGCTTGTGGTGGTGGCGACGGCGTAGTTGAGGCGCTCGTCATAGGCCACCACCCGCACACCCGAGAGCGGGGCGCCGCTCGTGTCGCGCACCTCCCCCTCAAGCTCTGCGCCGAGCGCCGCGCTGAAGAAGAACGTAAGAGGGGGCAATTCAGCTCCTGAGGCCCTGCGTTGGCGGCAGAACGGGGCGTAGCGGAGGGCGTCTTGGCGCGGAGAGGATCGAGAGTCTCTTGTGTTTGGGGCCGTTCTTTAATATTGTCTCCCGCTAAGACTTCATCAGGCTGGTGTTGCCAGTCCACAAGAGCGAGCACGCATGCGGTTTCGCGGCAGAGATTATGATGGCGAAGGCATCACCATCGCCATTATCGACAGCGGCATCAACCCGGAAGATCCTCGCCTCTCAGGCGCGGACGTCGTCGGCTGGAACATCCAGCTTGGCGCTACGGGCCACGCGCTCCTCGGGAGCGACTTCAAGGATGAGAACGGCCACGGGACGGAGATCGCCGTCGCGGTGCACCGCATCGCCCCCAAAGCCAAGCTCTTCGGCGTGCGAATCATGGACGCGCGCCTGAAGACCTCCGCCGACCTGATGGCCGCGGGCATCGAGACCTCCACCCGCAACGGCGCGAGCGTCATCAACCTGTCCCTCGGCACGCCGAACATGGGCAAGGCGCTCTTGCTGCGCGACTGCTGCGCCTTGGCTGTGGAGTCCGGCGCCGTGGTGCTCGCCGCCGCGCACCCCAAGGGGGATCGTGCCTACCCCGCCGATCTCCCCGAGACGCTGGGCGCGGCCTCTCACCCCGACTGCCCGCTGGACAAGTTCTACTACTTCGGCCCCCACCGCTTCCCGGTGAAGGAGTGGGGCAACCTCTCGGGCAAGTTCTTGGCGCATGGCTACTCGCCGCCTGTGCAAGGCTCGAAGGATCGTGGCCCTTACCGCGGCTCGGGCATGGCGACGGCCTACCTCTCCGGTCGTGTGGCCTGCCTACGCCAGGCGCTCCCCCACGAGACGCCCCAGGGCATCGCTGACGTGATGCGTCAGCTCGCGCTCACCCCCGTCCCTGAGATCGGCTACGGCTGATCGCGCCGGAGCCCCTCATGCTCATCCTGGCGCTCCTCACGGGGGGCCTCGCCTTCGCCAGCCCCGCCGATCACTTCGGGTTTGGCGCCGTCACGGTCGGCCGCGCAGGGGGCGGCTGGGCGCTTGACGGCGACTCCAGCGCGGCCTTGGGCAACCCGGCCTTGCTCGCGGGCTTAGAGTCCAGTGAGCTGCAGCTCGGCTACAGCGTCACCCGTTTCAGCTTCTCTGAGCTGCCGCCGATCTACTGGGACACCAACCAGGACGGCCTGATCAGCGAGGCCGACACGCCGCTGGACATGAACGGCGGCTATGACCGCGCCGACGGCACCTCCATCGGCGTCGCCCGGCGCCTCGGCGAGCGGGCCACGTTTGGCCTCTCGGTGTTTGGCCCCCAAGATCGGCTCCTGCGGCTCTACACCATCGAGCCCGAGCTGCCGACCTACTTCATGTACCGCAACCGCGCCCACCGCTACGCCATGGCGATGGCCTTGGCCGTGGCCCCTACGCGGGATCTGGAGCTCGGCGCCGGGGTGCAGGTCATCTCACGCTCGGTGCTCAAGGCCACGCTCACCATTGACGCCGTGGTCGAGGGCACCCCCAGCCAAGGCGGCAACGTGAGCGACGTGGCCTCGGCCACGGTGGACGTACACGAGATCTACTTTGACCTCATCCCCAAGGCGATCCCCGTGCTCGGCGCGCGGTGGAAGGTGGGCGAGCGGGTGCCCGCCTTGGAGGGCCTCGCCATCGCCGGGAGCTGGCGCGGGACGGGCGGCATCCCCGTGGAGTTTCTGCTCGACGCCCAGGTGAACGCCCGGGCGCAAGACGTTGGTGAGCTAGAGCCGGTGTCGGCGGCGATTCTGGCCGAGGCGGGAATCCAGATCTATGATCACTACATTCCCAATCAATTTCAAGCAGGTATCGCCTACTCTCTCGACAACGGTTTAAGCCTCTTCGGCGACCTCATCCACACCCGCTGGTCGGCGCTGCAGCTCAACGTCACCCAGGTGTTGGACTCCGAGGTGCAGGCCACCCTCGCCGACGTGAGCGATCTTAAGCTGCAAGACGGCAACGACGTCTCCGGCGTGATGTTCCGCAACACCACGAGCGCCCGCGCCGGGCTTGAGCTTCATCGTGAGAGCGTGCGTCTGCCCCAACGTTTTGGGCCGGGGCAGCTCACCGGGCGATTTGGCGTCGGCTTTGAGCCCAGCCCGCTGCTCTCACAGACCGCCGAGACCGCCCTGCTCGACTCCGACCGCCTCATCTTCGGCGCTGGGGTCTCCTTGTCCCACGGGCCGATCTGGGCGCCCTTGGGCGACGGCGACATGGGCTGGAACCTCAGCGTGCAGTCTCACAGGCTGATCGACGGCGCGCTCACGCGGCGGACCCCGGATGGTCCCACCGCTGGTTACGCCGTTGACGGCGCCCCTCTGCCCATCGGCGGCGGCTTCTTCACCGCTGGCCTGTCGTGGAGCCTCGACTACTGATGCCCTCTCTTCTGCACCGCCTCGCGCGGTGGGCCGCGGACCTGGACGTCGCCGCCGCCCCTGATGAGCTGCTCACCCGGGTGCGGGCCCAGCACCTCAACCTGGCCGGGGCCACCCTCGCCGCCGGGGCCACCTCCTCGAGCAAGGCGCTCTTGCCCGCGCCGCTCAGCCGCGGCGGCAGCCCCACCTTAGGCACCGACCGCCAGCTCCCCCGGCGTGACGCCACCCGGGCCCACGCCGCCTTGGCCGCGGCCTATGACCACGACGATCTGCTCTTTGGCGCCCCCGTCGGCGTCGGCGCGGCGAGCGTCGTCTGGGCCTTGCCCAAAGGGAGCACCGTCGGCGACGCGCTCTCGGGCACCCTCGCTGGGAACGAGCTCGCCGGGCGGCTGGCCTTGGCCTTGGCGCTCTCTCCGGGCTGTCGGGGCGGCGCCTTGGGCCCCGTCCTCGCCTTGGCCGCCGCCACCGCCGCGGCCCGCGCCCAGCGCCTCGACGCCGCCACCACCGCCCAGGCCCTCGCCTTGGCGCTCTCCGCCGCCGGGGCCCTCTCTCCCGCCGCCCAGCGCGCCTCGGCGACCGGCCGCGGCGTGGCCTACGCCGCCCAGGTGATGATCGGCGTCGACGCCGTCGAGCAGGCCCGCGCGGGCGCCCAAGGCCCGACGGCGCTTCTGGATGACGACGCCTGGCTCCAGGGGATCAGCGGCGCCCCTCCTCTGCGGGAGGCCTTCGGCGGCCTCGGCGCGGTGTGGCTCACCGATCACCTCAGCCTCAAGCGCCTGCCCGGCGACGCCGACACCCTCACCGCCGTCGAGGGCATCGCCGAGATCCTCCAACGTCACGTCAAGGCCGCCGAAAAACGCCTTCGTGCCGACCAGATCGACCACATCGACGTGCGGCTCCCGGCCCGCTCTTACTTCCAGCAGCGCGCCGTCGCTGAGCTCGTGGGCCTCGACGCCGGGCTCATCACCCGCTCGATCCCCCGCGCGGCGGCGGTCTTGGCCATCGCCTATGAGCTCGGCGCGGCCCAGCTCAGCCCGGAGTGGCTTGAGGAGCGCCGCGAGGCCATTGATGAGCTCGCCCGCCGCGTTCACCTCTTCCACGACTGGTCTCTGACCACCAAACAGACCGTTCAGTCCGTCGTCGCCCTCGCGCCGCTCTTGGGGGACCACCGCCAGGCCAAAGCCGCCGCGCGGCGCTTCTTGGGCGGGGCGCGGTCGCTGCCCGCCCCGGCGAGCTTGGAGGAGTGGACAGAGACCGCCCGGGCCCGCCCCGACCACCTCTTCACCGCCCGCTCAAAGAACCCCGGCGAGCTCAGCGCCTTGGGCGCGCACGTCGGCGCCTTTGTGCCCGTGGAGGTGAAGCTCTACACCACCCGCGGCGGCTGGTGGCCCGAGCGCCGGGCGACCCTCGACGGGGACGGCGGCCTAGGCGCCGAGCGCCTGTACACCTTGGCGAGCCAGAAGTACGCCGCCGGGGTTGAGCTGCGGGTGAACAACGCCAAGGCCCTGCGCGGCCTGGCGCTGGGGGAGCCCGCCGAGGCCCTGGTCAGCCTGCTCAACGCGGGCTGACCGTGGTGGGCGGTCTCGGGTCGTCCCCTACTGTGGGGTCGCTTTAGGGGGGCCCTTCTTGGTGGGATGGCCCCGTTCTGTCCCTCCTTGCCGCCCCCCCCCCCCCAGGGCGGAGCCACGTTCGTCGCGGCCGGGCCGCTGCCCCTTGGGGGCGGCGGCGCGGGGGTGGGGGGCCGAGGGGGCCCGGGGGCCCGCCCCGGGGGCGCGAGTTGTCCGGCCCCCAAATGACGCGGCCGGAACCTCAGCCGAATCAGCCGCCGAGCATCAGGTCGCCGCTCAGGAGCACATAGCCCTGCTCGGCGCCGCCCAAGGTGATGCTGATGCCCGAGAGGCCGTAGCCGTCGAAGCTCGGGATGGGGATCTCGCCCAGAGCGCTCGTGAGCTGGGGCAAGAGCATCGGCACCAAGGTCTGGAGGAGGGCCTCGGTGTCTCCGGCGTAGGCCGAGCGGTCGTTGGGGTAGACGAGGTCAAAGGAGATGTTGACCTCACCCAAGGCCGGCAAGAGCGTGTTGTCGCTGCTGGCGCTGATGCCCAGGCCCGCGTCTAAGGTGACGTAGACGCGCAAGAAGAGGTTCGCCTCGTCGGCGGGGCCGTTGTACAGCGAGAGCTCTAGGTCGCCGAGCTGCAGGTCAAGCAGGTCCGAGCCCGAGCCGGGCACCACGACCGGCGGCAGGAGCGCCCGGGTGCCGATGGTGAGGCCGGTCAGATCGGGCAAGAACAGCTCCAGGTCGCTCACGTCGAGGCCGAGCTCTTCGCTCGACATCTCCATCTCCAACAGCCCGCCGCCCCACAAGGCGAAGAGCGCCTGGTTTAAGAAGTCCTCGTTGAGCCCGATGGCGAGATCCGCGCTCACCGCGGAGTAGTTCGGCGCCGAGAAGTCGCCGGTGAGGCTGCCGGGCTCGGCCGTCATGCTCGACGTCCAGGCGTCTACGGTGAAGGTGCTCTCTAAGCCCAAGGTGAGGCCGAGGTCGTCCACAGACGTGCTGCCGGGGATGGCGTCGAAGTTGACCGTGGTTCCTTCGATCTCAAACGACTGGGCGATCTCAAGGCCCTGCACGGCGTCCTCGACCAAGGCCGGGACCTCGTCGGCGGCCATGTCCGCCAAGGCGTCGACGAGGTAACCCTCGATGAGGCCGTCGATGTCGATGCCGAAGAAGTCGACGACGTCGTAGAGCCAGGAGTCGAGGTAAAAGTCGAAGTTGGTGGTGGACGCGACGGCGTCGGTGACGGCCACGCCGATGACCCCGCCGCTCACGCTCGGCCAGAGGTTCATGTCGAGGCGGATGGTCTCGGCGGTGATGTCGCCTGAGGCCGAGTAGCCCACGCCGACCAGCGTGCCCTGGGCGCGGTACTCCAGGTAAGCGTCCTGGATGGTGGCGGCGGTGTCGAGGTAGCCGCCGGCGGCGGGGTCGATCTCCAGATCGGTGCCGCCGATGCTCGGGTTCTCCAGGTAGAACTTGATCGAGTACCAGGTCACGCAGACGCCGAAGACGCAGCTCTTGGACGACTCATCGAGCACGGGGCTGGGGAGGCTCGACTCCAGAAGGCTGGTGTCCACAAATCCTTCGGCGAAGCCCTCGATGACGTCAAAGCCGGACTCGGTCACCCGGGCCTGCAGGCCCTCGGGGAGCCCGCCGCCGTAGGGGATGTAGCCGCCGCTCATCACCGCGCGGATGTCGGTGGTGAGGTTGCCGTCGCCGTCTACGGCGAGGGTCTCGAGCGTGTTGGTGCCGTGGTCGTAGGACTGGCCGGAGCTGAACGCGCTGCCCGAGAGCGTGGCCGCGTCGCCGTTCACCGTGACCTTGGCCACTGAAGACCACTCGTCGCTCACGGTGCCGGTCACCGTCTGCCCGACGTCTGTGGTGCGGGTGCCCCGGGGCGGGAAGGTCACGACCAGATCGGGGCCCGTGGAGTCGATGAGCAAGGGGCCCACGGCGTCGGTCAACAGGCCATCTTCTGTGGAGGCCCAGACGGTGAAGTTGCCCTCTTCGCGGAAGGTGATGGCGTTGTAGTTGAGGCCGACGCCGTTCACCGGGTCGGTCCAGAGCAAGGTCGGGTCGTCGATGGGGTTGCCGAAGGCGTCCGCCACGACCACCCGGGCCAAGGTCGTCTCATCGAGCTCAAGGGTGGTGTCGGAGAGCGTGAGCGTGAGCGAGGCCGCGGCCCCGGCGGTCACCAAGAACTGCTCGTCGTCGTGCACCTCACCGACGGACGCCACGGCGGCGTAGAGCCCCGGCACCGTGGAGCGCACGAAGGTGGTGGTGAGCTCGACGTCGCCGGAGTCTACGACCACCTCGACGTCATCGGTGGGGACGGGGTTGCCGAAGGTGTCCCAGGCCGAGAGCGTGTAGGGGAGCTCTACGCCAGCGCCAACGGAGAGATCGGCCAGGGCGAGGTCTACCCGGGCGATGTCCGCGCTGAGCACGGCGAGATCGGCCTCGACCTCATAGTGATCCCCGTCGTGGTCGGCGGTGACGGTGAGGGTGTGCGCGCCGGAGATGGCGGTGCTGAGCCAGCCGTCACCGTACTGAAGGGCCTGATCAAGATCGGAGACGATCTGAGGATCCACCGCCACAGGCGGGCTCAAGCCGTCGATGAACGCGAGGTACTCGACCTCTTCGCCCGCACGAATCTCCGGGTCGGCCAAGGTGAACACCAGCCGCGGGATCGGCGTGAGCTCCTCGTAGTCGGTCCGGCAGCCGAGGGCGGGGGCGAGGAGCAGGAGGGTCCAGGAGTGGCGCATAGGGGCCCCAGGCGAAGAATGGAGGAGGTCACCGCACATTGTGCCTAAGAACCCGCCCTGTCGCAAGCCTCGTCATCCTGCGGTCATGGCGATCGGCGTTTTGGCCGGGGCCCGTTCTCGGCGCCGCTGTGGTATTGTAGTCGCTGACTACATTCGCCCTCTGGAGCCCCGATGCCCACGAGCTTCCCGCCCTGGACCCCCGAGCACGAGCAGATCCGCGACACCGTGCTCAAGTTCACCCACCAGCACCTCACGCCGCACCGCCACGACTGGGACAAGGCGCAGGAGTGGCCCGCCCGAGAGGTCTTCGCCGAGATGGGGCGCCTGGGTCTGCTCGGCCTTCGTTTCAGCCCCGAGGTGGGCGGCCTGGGCTTGGACTGGTGGAGCACGGCGGCCTACGTCGAGGCGCTCACCGAGGCCAAGAACGGCGGCGTCGTGATGTCGATCCTCGTGAACACCGACATGGCCACGCCGATCATCGACGAGATCGGCACACCTGAGCAAAAAGAGGAGTTTCTGGCGCCGGTGGTGCGCGGCGAGAAGATCGCCGCCTTAGGCGTCACCGAGCCCGGCTGCGGCTCAGACGTGGCGGGCCTGCGCACCACGGCGCGTAAAGACGGCGGCGACTACGTCATCAACGGCGCCAAGACCTACATCACCAACGGCGCCATCGCCGACTTCATCACCTTGGCCGTGCGCACCGGCGACGAGGGGCACTTCGGGGTGAGCCTCGTGCTCTTCCCCACCAACACGCCGGGCTTCACGGTGGGCCGCAAGCTCGACAAGCTCGGCACACGGTCGGTGGACTCCTGCGAGCTTCACTTCGACAACTGCCGCATCCCCCAGCGTTACCTGCTCGGCCAAGAGAACGCGGGCTTCATCCACATCATGACCAACTTCCAAGGCGAGCGTCTTGTGGCGGCGGTCATGGCGAACGCGGGCATGGAGGCCCAGATCCGCGACGCCATCCAGTACGCCACCGACCGCGAGGCCTTTGGGCGCCCGGTGATGAAGTTCCAGGTGTGGAAACACAAGTTCGCCGAGCTGCTCACCGCGGTGAAGGCCAGCAAGATGCTCGGTTATCACGCCGTAGACGTGCTCGTCTCTGGCGAAGACCCAACCCTGGCCGTCTCCCAAGCCAAGCTCTTCGCCGCGGACCTCGCCCAGAAGGTCGCCTATGAGTGCCTTCAGGTTCACGGCGGCTACGGCTTCATCGAGGAGTACGACATCTGCCGCGCCTTCCGCGACGTGCGCCTGCTGCCCATCGGCGGCGGCACGAGCGAGGTGATGAAAGAGATCATCGCCAAGTGGTCGGGCTTCTAAGGGGTTTGCCCTTTGCCCTTCGCTTGGGCTACCTTGGGAGGTGATGTTCACGACACCCCCTCCCCTTCGTCGCGCGCTTCACGGCTGGCGGCCGCCGCTCATCGCCCTCGCCTTTGTTGGCGCCTCCTGCAAAGGGGGCCCCGAGGACGAGCCCGATCCCCGGGGCAACAACCTCCCGGTCATCGTGAGCGTCACGCTCAGCCCCGACCCGGCCTACGCCGCGAGCGAGCTGACCGCCACGGTCCTGACCGCTGATCTCGACAACGACGAGGTCACGCTCGGCTACACCTGGCGCCTTGACGGCGACGAGCTCGACGCCGAGGGCGCCACCCTGCCCGCCCGCGCTGGCGTTCGGGGCCAAGAGCTCAGCGTCGAGGTCACGATTCGTGATCTGTACGGCTTCGGCGCGCCGATGAGCGCGGCCATCGTGCTCTCCAACTCGGCCCCGGCGCTCACCGCGGTCACGATTGACCCGGCCGCGCCCCAGCTCGGCGACGCCTTGACCTGCGTGGCGACCGGCGGCGACGACGACGGCGACGCGCTCACCTGGACCTACGCCTGGTCCGTCGACGGCGCGCTGCGCACCGGCCAGCCGCCCACCTTAGACGAGGCCCTGCCCCGCAACACCGCCGTGTTCTGTGAGGCCCAGGCCACCGACGGCGAGCTGACGAGCGCGCTTTTGCGCTCAGAGACCGTGTACATCGGCAACGCGCCGCCCAGCGCCCCCGGCCTCGCCTTGGTGCCCGACCCTCCCTCAGCCTGCCTCGGCGGCGCCGTGGCCGTGGTCACCCCCAGCGTCGATCCCGACGGCGACGCCTTGACCTACGAGAGCGTGTGGACCCACGAGTCCGGCGCCGAGGTCTGCGCGACGGCGTCCTGCGGCGGCGGGGTGTTCAGCGCCGGGGAGTCCTACACCGTCTCCGTCGTCGCGTTTGACGGGTTCTTACGCTCCACGCCGAGCACGATCACCTTCACCGCCAACCAAGGCGCTGAGGTCTTCGGCAACAACGTCGATGATGACTGCGACGGGCTCACCGATGAGTGGGTGAGCCGCGCGTGGGAGGCCCAGCAGCACAGCCACGGCGCCACGGCCTCGGCGGAGCTGGGCACCACCTTGGCCGCCGGAGACCTCGACGGTGACGGCCGTGACGAGCTGCTCGTCGGCGACGCCAACGGCGGCGTGTCGATCTGGCGTGGGCGCTCGATGAGCCCCGGTCAAGCCGTGCTTGGCGCGGCCGACTGGAGCCTCACCGGGGCGATCTCCCCCTCGTCCATGGCCCTGGGTGATCTCGACGGCGACGGCCTCGCTGACCTGGTCATCGGCGCCTTGGGCTTTGACGGCGCCGCCGGGCAAGACTCCGGCGCGGCGCTGGTGGTCTACGGCGCCGACATGGGCTCGGGAGACATCTCTACACGGGCGGCGCTGCGGGTCGAGGGCGACACCAAGAGCCAACGTTTCGGCGAGGCCGTGGCCATCGGAGATCTCGACGGCGACGGCACCGCAGAGCTGGCCCTGGGCGATCCCAACGTCGACGCCCCCGCCCGGGAGGCCGGGGCGGTCTACCTCTTCTCTGGCGCGACCTTGGGCTCGGGCGTGATGACGAAGTCAAGCGCCGACGCGGTCTTAGAGGGCGGCGTGCGCTCCTCTCGTTTGGGCGCCTCCGTCGCCTTTGTGCCCGATCTCTCTGGCGATGGCCTCGTGGAGCTGGTCGCCGGGGCGTACGACGCCGACGGCGCCGACACCGACGGCGGCCGGGTGGGCGTCTGGTTCGGCGGGTCCACCTTGCCCACGGGCTACTTGAGCGCCGCGGACGTGGTGATCGACGGCGCCTTGACCGAGACCCGCCTAGGCCGCGAGCCCGGCGCCGCCGGAGACGTAGACGGCGACGGCCTCGCGGAGCTGGTGCTGGGCGGTGAGGCCACCGGCGACGTGCTCACGCCGGGCACGCTGTTCTTGTTCTCCGGCGCGGCGCTCTCCGCGGGCGGCGGCTTCACCACCGACGACGCCTTCGTCACCGTCGAGGCCACCACCGACGACGCGGCGCTGGGGCTCTACGGCGGGGCGCTCACCCTGACCGACGCCGACGGCGACGGCCTCGCCGATCTCTTCGTGGGCGCTGGCGGGGCCGGGGCGATCCATTGGTGGAACGCCGAGACCTTGGCCTTGGGCGGCGCGCTCACCACAGAGCACGCCGACCTCACGATCACCGCCCAGGCCGCTGAAGACCGCTTCGGGCGCTGGACGGCCGTGGGCGACACCGACGGCGACGGCCTCGTGGAGCTGATCACCACCGCCGCGCGTGACGCCACCCTCGCCGAGCGCGGCGGCGCGCTCTACGTCTTCCGCCCGCCGTGGGTCGGCGGCGGTGACGGCTGGGAGCCCGACTGCGATGACGGCGGCAGCGAGGGGGAGCTGCTCCTCTGCCGCGCCGCGCGGAGCTGGGTGGACGCCCAGGCGTTCTGCGCCACCTTGGGCCGCGATCTCGCCTTGCCCAGCTCAACCACCGACAACAGCCAGTGGTCCTCCCTGGCCGCCGGGGCTTGGCCCCCGATGACCGACCAAGGCCAGTGGTGGATCGGCCTCACTGATGCCTCCACCGAGGGCGACTGGCGCGACGTTCACGGCGTCGCTCCCACGTTTCTGGCCTGGGGCTCTTCGCCCTCAGAAGATGTCAGCAAAAACTGTGCCGCGCTCAACGGCCCCGCTGAAGGGGCCTGGCGAGACCTCAACTGCGACGAAGCGCGCTTTTTTCTGTGTGGTCCTGAGTAGATCGAACTTGTGGAAGATCATCCAATTCATGTAAAGTGATCTCACTACCGTTCTCGCACCCCTCGACTCGCCCGGAGTCCCGACATGCGCACTCGCCTCTCCCCGGCCGCCTTGGTGCTCCTGATGGCCGCCTGTACTGGTGAAGATGGCCTGAAGGTCATCCACGAGCCACCGGCCATCACCATCTTCGAGCCCGCCATCGGGACGACCTTCTTCGAGGAGCAGCTCGTCACCTTCAAGGCCCAGGTGACGACGCTGGACGGCTCAGACGTCACCGACGTGTCGCACTCTTGGGTCGCGGGCGAGGCCACCATCTGCGAGTCCACCGGCGTGCCCGCCGACGGCATCGCCACCTGCACCACGAGCTTCTCCGACGCGGGCGCCTACACCATCACCGTGACGGCGATCAACACCCGCTCCGACCGCGCCACGGCCACGGTGGACATCAACGTCGCCTACAACGAGCCGCCCACGGTGCAGCTCATCGCCCCCGAGTCCGGCGCGTCGCTGCAGTCCAACGACCTCGTGATCTTTGAGGCGCTCATCGCCGACGCTGAAGATGAGGCCGACGAGCTCACCGTCACCGTCACCTCGTCCAAGGACGGCGTGCTCGGCTTGCCCGCCATCGGCACCACCGGCGGCGAGTACTCCGGCGCGACGAACCTCACCGGCGGCACCCACCTGCTCACCATCACCGTCACCGACACCGCCGGAAAGACGGGCCAAGACACGGCGACGGTCAAGGTGAACGACGCGCCGAGCGCCCCCACGGTCCAGATCACCCCAGATCCCCCGGGCTCTGGCGCGGCGCTCACGGCCACGGTCACCGCCGCCGCGGTCGACCCCGAGGGCGACGCCATCAGCTACCGCTACGACTGGTATGTAGACGGCAGCCTCTACCAGTCCTCCACCGTGCCCGTCGTCGGCACCGGCGTCACCCAGCGCGGCCAGTTCTGGGAGGTGTACGTCTACCCCTACGACGGCGCCGCCTACGGCAACCCCGGCAGCGACTCTCGGTGAGCGTCAGCAACTCTCTGCCGGTCATCGACTCCGTCACCATCGACCCCAACCCGGCCTACACCGACGATGACATCGTCGCCACGCCCGTGGGCTGGTACGACGGCGAGGGCGACCCCGAGAAGTACGCCTACGCCTGGTACATCAACGAGGTCCTCGACGCCTCGGCCACCACGAACACCTACCCCAGCTCGGCCACGATCAAGGGCGACACGGTGCGGGTCATCGTCACCCCGTCCGACCCCTACGGCGCTGGCGCGGCGGTGTCGTCAGGCACTCGGGAGATCTCCAACACGCCGCCGACGGCCCCGGGCGCCACCATCACCCCCGGCTCGCCCCAGCCTGAAGACAACCTGGTCTGCGGCTTGGGCACCACGTCCTATGACGCCGACGGTGACGCCCTCACCTACGAGTACGTCTGGTACAAGAACGGCGTGTTGACCTCCAACACCACCTACACCGTCACGTCCTCAGACACCGCCCACGGCGATCTCTGGGAGTGCCGCATCACCGCCGATGACGGCGAGGACACGAGCGCCTATGGCGCGGCCTCGGTGACCGTCTCCGACGTCTCCTCCCCCGACGCGCCCACCATCGACTCCATCGACCGCTACACGAACGATGATGACGTCGATCTCACCGGCACCTGCGAGGCGGGCTGCGCGCTGACCTTCTACTTCTCCGACGGCACGGGCTCTTGGACCGAGAAGGACACCTGCGACTCCGACGGCACCTACGACTACACCACCTACGTCACCCGCGGCTACGACACCCAGGTCTACGCCATCTGTAAGGACTCCGCGGGCAACAACTCCTCAGCGTCCAACACCGTCACCACCCAGGCCTGCACGCCCTACGACACCCGCGAGAACACCTCGGGCTACGGCGACAGCGGCGCCTACGCCATCGACGAGTGGGCCACCCTCACCGACGCGGGCACCACCACCATCACGGTCACGGCGAACGCCCTCGACTCCACGGATGAGGACTGGTACGTCATCTCCACCCTCGACAACTACGCCGCCGACGTCGCCGCGGGCCGCAACGCCTACAACTTCGACGCCGAGCTGACCGCCGGGTCCGGCACCTACAGCTTCTGGATCTACAAGGGCGACCCCGACCCGACCTACATGGAGTGCGCCTCGACGTACTCCTCGACGGGCTACCAAGAGTTCAACTACTACCAGCAAGATCTGGGCGAGGGTGTCCACACCATCCCGTCCGACGCCAAGGCCTGCTCTGGCGCGGGGAACTCCTCGTTCAACCAGTGCACCGACCTCACTGAAGACTGGTACATCAAGGTCATGCGCAACAAGAGCGCCTCCGCGTCCTGCGACGCCTACACCCTGACCATCACCAACGGGCTGTGAGCCATGAACCGTCGTGACATGATCAAGTCTGTGGCGCTCGGCGGCGCGCTCGGCGCGGTCTCCAGCCAAGCCATCGCCTCCACCTTCAAGGCCGAGCAGGCCGTGCTCCCGCCGATTGAGGCGGGTGAGGGCCCGATGTGGCTCCTCGCCCCGCTCAAGATCGGCGACGAGGTCGGCCTCGGCTGGCGCCTCGCGGCGCTCACCAACAACGACCGCGGCGCCTGGGTCGTGGAGCTCCTGCGCGGCGACCAGCTCGGTCGGGTGCATGTGTGTTTCCACTCCGGCGAGCCCAAGGGCGTTGGGCACACCGAGCTGCTGGATTTCATCCTCATGGACGGGGGTGATGGCCGTAAAGACACCGATGAGCACCTGGGCCGGGTGATTCGGCACATGGCGAACATCGTGCGTCAGAACGAGCTTCGGGAGGGCGCTGACGCGGAGCTCGCGCGCCTCCTCACCCACGCCGAGCGTGTTGAGCGCTTCGGGCCGGAGACCTTGCTGTGAATGATGTGCCCGAGACCGTTGAGCTGCCCTACGCCCTCGCTGAGCGCGAGGTGCAGCTCACGTTAGACGAAGAGGTCTACCCCCGCGACGCCGTGCTCGGCTGCGCGTACCTCTTCGTCGACCGCTGCTACGTCTTCTTGACCCGCCCCGGCGACAAACAGCTCGGCGTGCGCCTGCGGGCCAAAGGGGAGGCCAACGAGGCCGCCCTTGAGGCCTTGGCCGGTGAGTTCGCCAACGAGCTGCTCAACCAGGTGCTGCGCTTCCGCATCGGTGAGTCCTCTCGCCGCCTGCGGGAGTACACCTTCGCCAAGGCCTTCTTCTCCCAGCCCGCCCGCACGAGCATCGACGCGCTGCTCGCCGAGCTCGACGCTGAAGACCTCGCTGAAGACCCTCTGGAGATTCAGGTTCCGTGGCAGAAGACCGCCGGAGCCGAGAATGGCTGAGCTGCGCTTCACACGCTCCCTGTATGACGAGGGCGCGGTCCGGCGCGCGGTGGAGGCCTTTGGCGCCCTCGCCAAGCTGGAGCTGACCGAGCACCCCCATGAGCTCCTCGTGCTCATTCGGGATCCCCACCCCCGCTACGCCGCCGTTCTAGAGGACGAGCTGGCGAACTACGCGCTCACCGCCACGGTGCAAAACCGCGCGAAGGGGGCCGCGTGAGGGTCGCCACCGCGCAGCGCCTGCCGGTGAAGGCCGATGACCTCGGCTTCTTCCGCTACACCGACATCGCCGGGCGAAAGCTCCTGGTGAACGACGTCGGCGAGTGGATGTTTTTGGACAACGGCGACTTCCAGTCCCTCGTGGCGGGCACCCTCCCCCACGATTCCCCGCTTCGATCCGGCCTTGTGGAGCGCGGCTTCCTGCGGGACGGCCTCGATCTCAACGCCTTGGCCGAGCGTCTGGGCCGCAAACGTGGCTTCATTGGCCTGGGCCCGCACCTGCACGTCGTCATCACGACGCTGCGCTGCAACCAGTCCTGCAAGTATTGCCACGCGTCCCGCACCGACATGGACCGTGTCGACACCGACATGACGCTGGACACCGCCAAACGAATCGTCGATCTGGCGATGCAGTCGAACAACCCCTACCTGTGTTTTGAGTACCAGGGGGGCGAGCCGACGGTCCGGGCCGACATCATCAAGTTCATCGTCGAGTACAGCCGCGAAAAAAACCGCTACGAGAACAAGCTCCTCGATCACAGCCTGGTCACCAACATGACCCTGATGAACGAAGAGCTCGGCGAGTGGCTGTTGGCGAACAACGTGCTCCTGTGCACGAGCCTCGATGGCCCTGAAGAGCTCCACAACTTCAACCGTGGCTGGGTGGGCGGCGGCAGCGCGTATGCCCATGTGCGCAAGTGGATGGAGTGGTTCAACCGTCGTTATGTCGAGCTGGGCCGCGATCCCGAGCTGTGGCACGTCGACGCCTTGATGACCACCACCCGCAAGACCTTTGACCACTGGAAGGAGCTCATCGATCTGTACGTGAGCCTGGGGCTGCGGAACATCCACATCCGCCCGCTGAACCCCTTCGGCTTCGCGAACAAGACCTGGCGCGCCATCGGCTACTCCATGGACGAGTTCATGGACTTCTACATGCGCTGCCTGGACTACATCCTGGAGCTGAACCAGCAGGGCGTGCAGATCATGGAGGGCACGGCGGCCACCTTCCTCAAGAAGATGCTCACGCCGGTTGACCCCAACTTCGTCGATATCCGCAGCCCCGTGGGCGCGGGCACCGGCCAGATGGCCTACAACTTCGACGGGCGCATCTTCCCCAACGACGAGGGCCGCATGGTCGCCGCCGCTGGGGACGCCTTCTTCGCCATCGGCGACGTGCGCACGTCCACCTGGCCTGAGCTCGTCAACCACCCCACGGTCAAGGCGATGGCCACGGCCTCGTTCTTGGACGCGCTGCCCGGCTGTGAGACCTGCTTCAACGTGCCCTTCTGCGGTGTGCGCCCCGAGCACAACTACATGCTCGGCGGCGATCTGTTTGGGCAGCGCCCGAACATGCCCAAGTGTAAGCAGCACATGACGATCTCTCGCCACCTGTTTGAGAAGCTCGCCCACGACACCGACGGGCGTGTAGAGTCCATCTTCCGACGCTGGACCATCCAGCGCCCCCGCCTGGAGACCTGAGGTATGGCCGATCCCAAGGACAAGTTCGAGTCCGGCGCCCCTGACGACGCCCCCGCGCTGCCCCGGCTAGACCGGAGGCCGATGGATCTCCTGCAGAAGGGTGAGCAGGAGTCTACAGAGCCCCAGGCCACCCAGTCGCTCCTGCTGTTGCAGGCGGCCGACGGCCTGGATCTCGACCCCGACGCGATCAACCGCACGCTGGTCGGCCTGCCCGATGCCTTGGGCACCCACTGCTCTCACGGGTCTCACGGCTCGCACGGGTCTCACGGCTCGCACGGGTCTCACGGCTCGCACGGGTCTCACGGCTCGCACGGGTCTCACGGCTCGCACGGGTCTCACGGCTCGCACGGGTCTCACGGCTCCCATGGATCTCACGGCTCCCACGGCTCTCACGGCCAGTGGTGATCCGTTGGTCGCTTCATGAGCCTCATCCTCACCGTCACGCGGGCCTGCAACCTGCGCTGCAGCTACTGCCCGACGGCGAAGGACGGCTGGCCCTCTCTGAGCGTTGATCAGGCGCTTCAGGGCCTGCGCCTGTACGCGGCGCGCGGCGGCGGCGACCTGAAGCTCTTCGGCGGCGAGCCCCTGCTCGTCCCTGAAGTGGTGAAGGCCGTGATGGACGAGGCCGAGGCCACCCCAGAGATTCGCCGGGTGTACCTCTCCACAAACGGCCTGGGGCTCAACCGAGCTTGGCTGGGGCGTATCGCCCGCTCGGAGAAGTCGATCCTCACGATCTCGTTAGACGGCGCCCCAGAAGACAACCGGCGCTTTCGGCGCACGCTCCACGACGACGTGCCGGACGCCTACGACCACATCATGCGCCTGCGCGAAGACATCTTACGCACGCCCCGGGTGGTCATCACCCAGACCATCCCCCCGGCCTCAGCGAGCCGCGCCGCGCAGAACTTTGAGCACCTGCTGGATCTTGGATTCCGCCGGTTCAACCTGCTCCCTGGCTACTACATCCCCTGGCGGATGGACCAGCTCATGGCGCTGCAGCGCGGCTTCAATGAGATCGGCGAGCGTATCCGCGACATCTGGGCCAGCGGCGGCAACCTCTACCTGCGCAACCTCTACACCTGGGCGCCGACGCCGTTCTTCAACACCGGCTTCGTGGTGGACTCCGACGGCACGATTCACCCCTCCAACCTCGGGCTCTCCTCCAAGCTCGATGACCTGCGCGCCCAGACGCAGGTGGGCACCTTGGACGATCCGCCCAGCCCCGAGGCCCTCGCAGAGAAGACCGAGCTCGTGAACCAGCTCCTGCGCGACAACCTCGATGAAGGCGTCTGGGAGAGCACCCAGGCCGTGGACGCCATGCTCACGGAGCTGTGCCGCTCGCTTTATGGCGCCTGGGCCGAGCGCCGCCGCGGCGCTGAGCGTGTGGCGTGAACCGCCCCCGCGTTGAGTCGGCGAACGACCCCGTCCCGGCCACGGAGACCCCGTGGATTGGCCCCCACGGCGAGATCATGCGCCGCTTAGAGCTTCACCTCACCTACACCTGCCCCGAGCGCTGCGTCTTCTGCTCTGAAGACAAACGAATGGCGGCGTACAAACCCTACCCCGTCACCTGGGGCCGGGTGGCGAAGGTGCTGCGGGATCACACCAGCCGCGGCGGCACACATCTGCACATCACCGGCGGCGAACCCAGCATTCACCCACGTTTTATCGACGTGCTGCGCCTCGCCAAACGCCTCGGCCTACAGACCTCCGTGGGCACCATCGGCACGATGTTGAGCCGGGAGGCCTTCGCCCGGGAGGCCATGGAGCATCTCGACGAGGCGCTGTTCTCGATTCATGGCCCCGACGCCGCCACACATGACGCCTTGACCCGCCGCGAGGGCAGCTTTGTGCAGGTCACGACGGCCCTGCGCCGGGCGATTGAGCTCAAGCCGGGCTTCCGCGCCGCGGTGAACACCGTGCTCACGCGCCAGAACGCCGCGCGTTTGCCCGAGACCTTGGCCTTCGTCGAGTCCTTGGGCGCGGGCCTCATCGTCATCTCCAACACCACCCCCGAAGGCGCCGCAGAAGACGCCTACGCTGAGCTCGCGCTGCCCCTGGAGGAGCTGCAGGCCCTGGTGCCCAGAGCCGTCGCCGCCACCCAAGGTCGGGCGATCCTGCGCTTCTTCGGGGTGCCTTATTGTGTGTTGGGCGAGCACAAGCTCCTCTCCAACGATCTGCACTGGGACCCCCGCGTCACCGTCGAGTGGTCGTCAAAGCCCGGCGCCGTGGTGTTTGACGGCGTGTGGTCTTGGGACTGCGGGCGAAGGCGCGTGTATGTTGAGGCCTGCGGCGGCTGCTCGATGAGAGGCGTCTGCCGCGGCGTGTTCGACAAGTACGCCGAGCTGTGGCCGACCGATCTCCTCCGACCCATCCTCTCTGGAGCGTCCTCATGAGCCAGTACGAGCAAGACGCCCCGTCCGCGGCCATGACCGCGCCGTCTACGCCGCCTTGCGCCCAGGCGCCCGAGGACCGCACCCGCGACCTGCGCAAAAACATCGAGCTCAACGTCGGCAAGGCGTGCAACAACCGCTGCGTGTTCTGCCTCGACGGCCTGCCCAAACAAGAAGACCGCAGCTACATGCCGCTTCCGGCGATGAAGGCCGAGATCTCACGCTGGTATGAGTCTGGGCACCGCTCCTTGGGGTTTTTGGGCGGCGAGCCCACGACCTGCCCTTGGCTCCCCGAGGCCATCAGCCACGCCCGGGACATCGGCTTCACGCGCATCACCATCGCGACGAACGCCACAAAGCTTCGGTTGGAGCACTACTTAGAGCGCCTGCTCACCGCCGGGCTCACCCGGGTGACCGTGTCGATGCACGGCCACACCGGCCCGCTCGAGGACAAGCTCACCCGCGTGCCGGGCAACTTTGAGAAGAAGGTCGCCGCGCTGCGACTGTTGGTGAAGGCGCGGGACGCTGGGCGCCTGGCGGACAACGTCTCGGTGAACATCGTCGTGAACGGCTGGAACTACAAACACCTGCCCCGGATGCTGCGCTTCTTCTACGAAGACATCGGCCTCGACGACGTGCGCGCCAACTTCATCCGCGCTGAAGGCTACGCTGAAGAAGATCCCGAGCTCACGCCCCGGTACACCGACGTCGTGCCGGTCTTGATGAAGGCGATCTTGCTCAACGAGCTTCACTTCAAGAAGAGCTTCACCTTCGGGGGCTTCCCCCTGTGTGTGCTTCCCACGGAGCTGCTCGCCAACAAGCGCCTTTGTAAGAAGGTTCTCGGCGAGTATTGGGATCTCGACACCGACTGCTCAATTCGGGCCGAGGGCCCCGGCGCCGAGTACGGCATCGCCAAGGTGGACGAGGGCCGGGCGCGGTTCAACTGGCAAGACCGCAAACGTTTTGACCTCAAGCACCACATGGACAAGTGCCGCACCTGCCGCTTCACCGACATCTGTGAGGGTGTGTGGAAAAACTACCTCGGGTTTCACGGCGAGTCGGAGTTCTCTCCCCTGCCCTGAGCCTCGCCTTGCTGTGCGGCCCGGTCAGCGCGCTGGGCTGCAAAGGCGCGGAGGATGCTGGCGAAGACACCGCGGCGCCCAGCCGCGGCGTGTTGGCCTTGGCCGGCGGCGGCTCCGAGGCCGAGGTCGGCGAGGCCGAGGCCTGGAGCGCCCAGCTCTACGGCGGCCTCTTGAGCGCGGGTGACGTCACCGGCGACGGCCTGCTGCGTGTGGTCGTCCTCTCGGCCTCTGAAGAGACCGAGTGGCTGCCGGAGTATTTTGAGTGGTTAGGCGCGGACGAGGCGCTGAACTGGCGCCTCACCGACCCAAGCTCCGTAGACGCCCTGCTGGCCGAGCTCGTCGAGGTTGACGCCGTGTTCTTTAAGGGAGGAGACCAGTCGGTCTACTACGAGCTGCTGGCGGGCGGCGACTTCGCCGAGACGCTCTCCCGGCGCCACAAAGAGGAGCGCCTCGCGGTGGGCGGCACCAGCGCCGGGGCGATGATCTTGGGCGCCTGGGCCTTGGCCGGGGGCCGCGACTCCACCTCTGAAGAGCTGCTCGCTGATGGGCGCTCAAGCTTGCTCACGGATCTGGACGGCGGATCGGGGATTAAGTCCGACGCCTTGGGCCTAATCCCTGGCGTGCTCGTCGAGACCCACTTCACCGAGCGGGGTCGTCTGGGTCGCCTCGTCGCTTGCCTGGCCGCCGCCGTGGAGGAGGGCGCGCCGCCGTCGTTGTTGGGCTTTGGCCTGGAGTCGCAGACCGGCGTGCTCGTGATCGACGGCGTGGCCTGGGTGATCGGCGAGGGCTCTGTGGCCGTCGTGGACCCGATCGACGCCGCCCACCTGCGCCGCGAGTCCGGCGCCCCCCTCACCTGGACGGGCCTGCGTCTAGACCTGCTCACCGAGGGCTGGGGCTTTGACCTTGGCGCCGGAGCGGTGGTGCTCGGCCCCGACGCCGAGGCGGTGGCGTGGGACGGCGTGGCGACGGCGCCCACGGGAGACTTGACGGGCTGGGCGGTCAACGGGGATCAGACCGATGACGAGGAGCGCCTCGCTTGGGTGGCCTTGCGGGCGCCTTACGAGCTCACCGCGGGGGCCTCACCGCCGCTGCTGCCCGACGCGGTGGCGTTCATGGACAGCCACGCCAGCGACTATCGCGGCGAGAATCAGGAGCTCCTGTTTCGGGCGCTCTATGACCTCCCGGGCGCGAGCGGGCTGTTGTTGGGCTATGGCGGCAGCGCGTTCGCTGACGCTGAGGCGCCAACCACCCTCCGTTTCACCGACAACGCGGGGGTGGCCGACCCCGAGGCGGCGGCCTTGGTGGTGAGCGCCGCGGCGATCACCGCCCGGGGCCTCGCGCCCAGACCCTCGCCCAGCGACGCGGGCGACGGCAGCCTGCACGCCGCCGCCCTCGTCGGGCTCACCCTGCATGTGCTCGGCGACGCCGAGGCCACGGGGCTGGGCTACGACACGGCGCGCAGATCGTTGGTCACGCCCTGAGCGATGTCGCCGCGCACCAGGCGCATGCCGATCACCGGCTGCCGCCCGGCGGGGTGGGCGATGATCCGGGCGCTGCGGTTGTCTCGGCAGCCGGCGATAAAACGCCGCGCCTCCTCGTGGACGCCGAAACGATCCGGGAGCGGGAAGCCGAGCCCCGCCGTGGCGCAGGGCGCCTCGTCCTCACACCACTCGTAGAGGCCGCTGGCGCCGCGCGCCGTAGGGTCGGCAGATCCGAAGGACTCACGGAGCTGGGCGCGCTCGGTGGACGTCGGCAGGCGCATCCCCACCCACTCGGCGAACAGGCTCGCCTCATACCAGCTCAGGTTGGTCGCCGGGGCGCCCTCGGCGGCCATGGCGCGGCGCTGGGCGTGGCTCGGGTCCATCAGCTCAAACAGCGCGTTGCTGACCGGCGCCGCCATCACCTCCAGGCCGTCACTCGCCGGGCGAAGGAGGCCCTCCACCAAGGCGCGGGCGATGGCGCGGCGCGTCTCGCCGAGGTGGTGAAAGATCGGGTCGGTGGGTGGGGCGGCGGGGCGGATCGGCACGACGTTCCCGCGGACGCGGGGCTCGGGCTCGGCGGCGCGAAGCGTTCGGTGGGCCTCGCGGAGCCACCACAGGCCAAAGCCGTCTGTGGTCGCGCTCACCAAGGCCTGCACAACGGGCAAGAGCGCCCGCGCCGAGACCGCGGCCACGGGGAGCCGCGGGCAGACCGGGCGTGAGGCGCCGCCAAGGCCGATGAGCACGGCGAGCAGGGAGAGCTCGTCCTCGTCTGCTGCGGTGACGTCATGGCTTGAGGGCGCCGGGCAGGGCGAGAGCAGCTTCGGGGCGGTCCCGGGGGCGTACACCCGCACCCGGCGCTGACCTTCGCCGAGATCCTGCTCGCCGAGCACCCAGCAATCTCGCTGCCAAGGCTCAATCGAGCCGTTCGTCCTCAAAGAGCTCTGCCGACGAGACGTTGTTGAGAGGGGCCTTTCCATGTGCACTCCCAAGAATTGCAGGGCTATTGGGGATTTTCGCACTGTCAGTAATCCACTTAACCACATATTGTCGGGCGGTGATCAGAACATGACCGGGATCAACTTTGAGTGAACGACCACATACAAAGTATAATCATAAAAACTACAAACCATATTCATTCTATGCAAAATTATCATATGTTCGGCAAATCGCACATGACCCAGTGGTGATCCGCCCTCACCTGTGATGCTATGTGGGGAGTTTGGGCCGCTCCTCCAGCCCGCGGCCTGGGGATACACACCTCGTGGGTTACCGAATCAAGACCGTCGCCGAGCTCGTCGGCATCTCCAAAGGCACGCTCCTCGCTTGGGAGCGGCGATATAGCTTCGTTGTGCCGGAGCGCGCTGAGAACGGCTATCGGGAGTACACCGACGCCGACGTCGAGCGCCTGCGCCGCATCAAGCGCCTCGTCGAGGAGGGCTACAAGATCAGCGAGGCGATCTCCCTCACCCACGAGGCCGCCGCGCCGGCGGCGGTTGTGGCGCCGTCGAGCGTCGAGGTGGGCGGCCTCTGCCAGCTTCAAAAAGAGCTCCTGGAGGCGCTCCGACGTTATGACCTCACCACGGCGACGGCTCTGAACGAGCGCCTCGCCGGGCTGTCGTTCCAGCAGCGCATCGAGCAGGTCTTTATGCCGCTGCTGATTGAGGTCGGCGAGCGCTGGGCCGAGGGCAGCCTCAGCGTCGCCCAGGAGCACTTCGCCTCGGAGTTCTGCCGGGAGCAGCTCGCGGCGATGCTCATCTCTGTGGGCTACGGCCCCAAAGAGGGCCCCACGGCGATCTGCGCGACCTACCCCGGCGAGCGGCATGAGCTGGCCCTGCTGAGCCTCGCCGTTCGCCTCGCGCTCGCTGGTTACCGGGTGCGATACCTTGGCGCCGATCTTCCGCTGAAGGATCTCTGCGTGGCCGCGAATGAGCTTGGCCCCCGGCTGGTCTTGATCTCGGTGACGATGCCCGTTCAGCAGGCCGATCTTGAAGGCTACATCACGACCTTACGCGCGGCCTGCCCCCCGCACACCCGGGTCACCATCGGCGGGCCGGGGTTGCCGGACCCCATCACCCTGCCCAAAGGGGTCAGCGCGCTGTCAACGATGGGCGCTCTGACCCGAGCGCTGGCCGAGGGCTGAGCGTCGGCTCAACGATCGGTCGCCCGGGCGCGGCGCAGGGCCTCGGCGTCCACGCCGAGCTGCCGAAACATCTTCTTCTCTTGCCACTCCTGGAACACCCGCAGGTGGCGCTCGGCGGCGTAGCGCCCCGTGGTGAGGTACACGAAGGCGCGGAGCGGCGTGAGCGCGGCGTGGGGTGGGATCTCCCGGTGGGCCTCCCAGAACAGGCCGCCGACGGTGCGGTTGTTGCCGTACCAATATCGGGCGAGGCGCAGATAGGCCTTGTACTCCCGGCGGAACTGCTCGTCGTAGGCCTCGGCGGCGGCGATCGGCTCCTCGTCGCCAACGCTCACCCGCAGCGCGGCGAGCCCCGCTCGAAAGCCGCTGCGAATGGCGAAGTCCACACCGCCGGAGAGGATCGGGTCCACAAAACAGGCCGCGTCCCCCACGAGCCACCAGCCCGGCCCGGCGAAGCGGCTGGAGGTGAACGACCAGTCTCGGGCAAACCGGAGGCCGTCTTGACCCGGCCCCGGGACGCGGGTGGCGCCGTCTAAGGGGAACCCGGCGGCGCGTAGGGCCTGCTCAAAGTCCTCAAGGGCCATCAGCCCCTTCTGGCGGCTCACGACGCCGACGCTGGTGCGGGTGGGGCTCACGGGGATGAACCAGCACCAGCCGTCATCAATGGACACCACCCACTGCACATGGCGTGAGAGCGGGCCAGGGACCCCGGCCATGTGGTCGTAGTAGGCGTAGGTGGCCACGCAGCGCATGTCATCGACGACCCGGCGCAGGTCGAGCTGCTTGCCGATGACGCCGCGCTGGCCGCTGGCGTCGATCACCGCCTCGGCGTCGATGTGTTCGCCCGAACGCAGGCGCACCCCGGCGGCGCGCTCCCCGTCGAAGGTGACGGACTCGACCTCGCCGCCAAAACGGACGTCCGCGCCACGGCGGGCGGCCTCGGTGAGGAGGATCTCATCAAAACGAGCGCGCTCTACCTGCCAGGCGTGCTCGTAGCCGCCGCCCAGCAAGCCGGCCTCGTCGAGGGTGGGGAGGTCTTGCTCGAGGCGCTGATCAAACAGCACCGTCCAGGGGTCGCGGTTCTCACCCCAGACGTAGACCGCGCCGTACTTGCGGGCGAAGCCTTGGGCGGCGAGGGTGGGCCCTAACCCGAGGTGGCGGTCGAGCATGGTGAAGGTCGCGGGCTGCAGCGACTCGCCGACGTGGTGCCGAGGGAACTGGTCCTTCTCGATCACGACGACGGGCGCGCCTTGCCCAGCGAGCAGCGCGGCGGCGCAGGCCCCGCCGGGGCCGCCTCCGATGACAACAAACGGCTTGGTCACCCCATGCTCGGGCCCTCCAGGACGCCCTCGCTCAGCTCTGCGGGTGGATGGTCTGCGGGAGATAGGTCACAGAGGGCGGAATGGAGCGCGAACAGCTCGAACAAGAGGCGCTGGCCGATCGCCGTGGGCTCGGCGAGGCGCTTTAGCACGTCTACGCCGCGCTGGTTCGACGCCAAGACCTCGGCCCGGCGGCGCTGGAACGGCCCGGTTCGGCTGAGCGGGTGGTCGGCGGCGACCAGGCCCGCGTGCAGCGCCGCCACGGGCACAAAGGCGTGAACGGCGAGGAGCACCCCCATGAGCGGGCGCAGGTCGGGGCGCACCGGCGACGGGGTCCAGGTGGTGCGGCCGTTCACGAGCACGGCGTCGAGCCACGAGAGCAGGTTCAGCTTGGAGTGCTGGGCCTCGTGAACGATCGCCTCGGCCAAGGTGAGCGGGTCGGGGTGCAGGGTGAGGTACGCCACGCCCGGGGCCTCACGGTAGCTGGCGCTGAGGTGGCGCTCGGGCTCAAAGCCCACCGGCACGAGGCGGCTCAAGGTGTCGGGCAGCTCTTCTAGCCAGGCCGGGAGACCCAGCTCGATGAGCGCCAAGGCCCCTTGAAGCGCCTCGCGCCAGGCCTCCAGGCCGCGCCCGCCCAAGCTCAACGCGTTGCCGTGTTTGTCGGGGTGCTCCTCCAACATCGAGAGCGGGTTCTTGTCCCAGACCGCGAGGCTCAGGCCGTGGCCCAGGGGCGTGAACGGCGTCGTCCACGGGAGATCAGGACCGCTCTGGGGCGCGGCTTGGTCAACCACACGAACCTGGGGGGTGGCGCCCGCCAAGAACAGCCCCGCGGCGGGCGTCGAGAGGTGGATCACCCGCCCGGCGTGGTGCAGGTGGGCGACGGGCAGGTCCCAGAGCAGATCTTCGGGGCCCAGGCCCGCGGCGCAGAGGCCGTAGAGCAGGCTGGGCAAGGCGGAGGCCAAGGCCTGCTCGGCGGGGATGGCGCCGCTCTGGAGCGCGAGCAGGGGCGTGAGCACCTCGGGGATCACGAGCTGATCCACGGCGGCCGCGCCGCCCCGGCGTAAGGCGCCCTCGACGTAGCGCTGGGCGCCGGGGAGGGCTCGGGCCATCGGCGCGGGCAGGCCGCGGGGGCTCAGCGAGAGCAGGCCCCGCGCCGCCAACAACGCCACCTTTCGCCGCAGCGCGCCGACCCGCCGCTCACCCGGGCCGGGGAGCGTGTAGACGGCGCTTTGCGGGAGAGACGACATCCCGCGGTCCAGGCGAAGGGGTGTGCCGCTACAATACCTAATCCATGTCCGCCTTCCCACCCCCCCCGACGCTGGAGCCGGCCCAGGCCGAAGAGAGCCACCTCACGAAGGGCCTCGTGCGCCTCACGATGGTGTGCAACGAGCGCTGCCCGTTCTGCAACGTGCCGGCGGAGGACTTCCCCGCCGCGCCGACGCCTGAAGAGGTCATCGACGGGCAGATCGCCGCCTTGCTCGCCGAGGGCGGGCGCACGCTGACGATCTCCGGCGGTGAGCCCACATTGCTGCGGCGCCGCCTGCTCAACACCATCCGCCGCGCCCGCGCCGCCGGGGTGCCCCTGGTGGAGCTTCAGACGAACGCCATCCTCATCACGCCGGACTACGCGGCGGCCATGGCCGAGGCCGGGCTCACCTCGGCCTTTGTCTCCTTGCTCTCCCATGTGCCCGAGCACCACGACCTGCTCGCGGGCCTCGACGGCGCCTTCCCCCGCTGCCTCGCGGGCCTCGACGCGCTCCTGGCCGCCGGGGTGCGGGTCACGCTGAACCCGGTGCTCGCCGCGCCCACCCAGACCTTGTTGCCCGACTACCTCCGTTTTGTCGCCGAGCGCCTGCCCGGCGTCCGAAGCGTCTCGGTCTCCGCGGTGCAGCCTCATGGCCGCGCGCGGGCCAACCTGCACCTGCTGCCCGACTACGCCCTGCTCGGCCCGGCGGTGAGAGAGGCCCAAGGGCTCGCCGCCGCCTTGGGGATCGAGCTCCTCAACCCCTACTGCGGCCTGCCGCTGTGTGTGGGCTGGGCGGACGCCCAAGATCGTTCGGTGGAGGCGCTGGAGGCGGAGATCGGCGGGGCGAAGGCCCTGAACATCCAGAACGAGCACAACAAACGCCAAGGCGCGCCCTGCCTTCGTTGTGCGCTGCGCACCCGCTGCGGCGGCGCGTGGGTGGAGTACTGGGCCGAGCGCGGCGGGAGCGGGCTAGAGGCGCCGCTTCGGGCCGCGCCGCCGTGGAGCCTAGAGGCCGCGGATCCCGGCGCTCAGGTGATCTCCGACACGCTTGACACCCTGCGGTCCGACGACGCGCCGACGCGGTGGTGGCACACAGCCGCCTTGGCGCCGGGGGACGCCGCGCGCCTCCTTGGCTCTGCCGCCACAGACCTCGCCCTGCGCCTGGATCCCCAAGACCGCGCCACGCTCATCGAGCTGCGCCGCCTCCAGCGCGCCCAGGCCGAGGCCTCGCCCCAGCTTCGCCGCCGGGTGTGGCTCTGGATCGACACGACCGGCCACGATGAGGCCCAGGTGCTTGAGCTCGCCCGCCTCGCCGCCGCCTTAGACGCCCACGGCCTCACCCTCAAAGGCGCCGCGCCCCGCCTTCGCCGCGCCTTGGCCCTCGCCCTGCCGTCACTTCACCTGGAGCTGCTGCCTTGACCCCTCCTCGGCTCGCCCCCCAACGCCTCTGGATCGGAGGGCCACGTCGAGGGGCGGATCGCCTCGATCACGACGTCCACACCCCCGCGGAGGCCGTCGAGGCGCTGATCAGCCGCCTCGGCGAGCGCCCTGTGGCCGCGGTCACCCTCGTCGGCGGCGAGCCCACCCTACGCGCGGACCTGCCCAGCCTGCTGCGGCGCCTCACGTCCGCTGGCGTCGGCAACTTGGGGATGTTCACCGACGGCCTGGCCTTGGTGAGCGGCGAGGCCGCCGGGAGCCTGGTGGAGGCCGGGCTCAAGCGGGTTCGTGTGGAGCTAGGCGCCTTCCAGCCCGAGGCCCATGATTGGTTGGTCAACCAACCAGGAGCCCAGCGCCGCGCGCTCAAGGCGATCCGGGCCTGTCGGGCCGCCGGGCTCAGCGTCGAGGTGGAGATCCCCCTCACCCGCCCCGCCGTGGATCACCTGCCGGAGCTCGTGGGCTTGGTGCTGGATCTCGGCGCGTCTTGGGTTCGTGTGCGCCGGGTGACCAAGGCCGGGCCCGCCGCCCGGGACTTTGTGGCGCTCTCGCCACGTCTTGGCCTCACCCAGCCCGCCTTAGAGCGCGCTTGGGACGAGGCCGCCCGCCGCCGTCGCCCGCTGACGCTTCATGGCCTGCCCGCCTGCGCCGCCGGTCGCGCCGCCGAGGGGGTGCGGGTGGACGCCGACGAGCCCCTGATCGGCGGCCCCGCTCCGCTGGTGAACCTCCCCGGCTGCGCCCGCTGCCCCGGCGGATCGGCCTGTGCCGGGGCGCCACAAGACTACGTCGAGCGGTTTGGCTGGGCGGAGCTTCGCAGCGAAGAGCGCCCCCACAGCCCGCCGCCGCCCCAGGCCCAAGAGGCCGCCGCCCCGCCGCCTCGGGCCGGTCGCGCCCCGGCCACCCGGGTGCTGGTCGCCTCCCGCCTCGCCCAGCGCCCGAGCCTGTACGGCGACCCCCTCGCCGACGCCCCGGTGGTGGTGCCCCGGCGCCTGCGGGTGTCGTTTCGTGGCCCCAGCCCCCTCCTCTGCCCCGACTGCGGCGATCACCCCCTGAGCCTGCCCACCTTTGAGCCCACCCGGGAGATCCGCAGACGCCTCGCCGCCGCGGCGCAGGAGGGCGCGGAGATCCTCGAGATCGGCGGCGGGATGAGCCTCGCCCACCCCGACGTCATCGAGCTTCTGCGTGAGGCCGGGGCGCTCTCCGCCCGTCGAGTGGAGGCCTGGGGCGACGGCGCGGCCTTGGCCGAGCTCCCCGACAAGGTGCTGCGCCGCCTGAAGGGGGTTCACCGCATCGACCTCGCCCTGTACGGACCCGACGCCCCGCGCCACGACGCCCACGCCGGCCGCCCCGGCGCCTTCTTCGCCACGATGCGCGCCTTGGCCGCCCTGCACGAGGCCAAGCCCGAGCTAGAGCTCGGCGTGTACGCGCTCCTCCACAACCTCACGGACCTGCTTCACTTTGACCAGGCCTGGCGAGACGGCCTCTTGCCGTTCTCGCCGCGCTACGCGCTCTCCCCGAGCTTTGTGCTGCCCCAGACGCTCTCTGCGGAGGAGCGCAGCGCCCTGCTCCGCGGCTGGCCCAGCCCCGCCGAGCCCCCGGCCGCCCGCTTCGACCCCAGCGGCCAAGAGCCCCCAAGCCGCGCCGATCCCCGTGGCGCCGTGGTATGGGTGGGCGAGATGACCCAGATCATGGCAGGATCAGGACAATCTGGCCCCCAGGAGCGTCGGCATGAGTGAGATGACCGAGCGCATGTTGGAGCGTGAGCGCATCGCCAACCGGCCCAAACATTGGGTGCGGCTGACGACGGCGTGTAACAACAAGTGCCTGTTCTGCCTAGACATGGACACGCCCCGGAACGTGTACCTCAGCGAAGAGGAGGTCAAAGCCGAGCTTCGCCGAGGCCGTGACGAGCTCGACGCCACCAAGGTCATCCTCTCCGGCGGCGAGGCCTCGGTTCACCCGCTGTTCCCGCTGTTCATCCGCTACGCCTTAGACATCGGCTACGAGCGGGTTCAGACCGTCACCAACGGCATGCGCTACGGCGACCGCGACTTCTTAAAGTCCGTTCTGGACGCTGGTTTGGGCGAGATCACCTTCTCGCTTCATGGGCACACCGCGGCCCTGCACGACCACCTCGTGCAGACCCCCGGCGCCTTTGAGCGGCTCATCCGGGGGCTCTTGCGGGCCAAACGAGACGGTCGCCCCATCGTGAACGTCGACGTGGTGATCAACAAGCAGAACGTCCCGTTCATCGACAAGATCGTCGAGCTGTGCATCAACATGGGCGTCAAGGAGTTCGATCTCCTGCACGTCATCCCCCAGGCCGAGGCCTACCGCAACCGCGACGAGATGTTCTACGACGTGCGGGAGCACCTGCCGCGCCTACAAAAAGTCTTCCGCCTCAACCGCCTGCCCGGCTTCTACATCTGGACGAACCGCTTCCCCGTCTCTTACCTGGAGGGCATGGAGGATCTCATCCAAGATCCCCACAAGATGCTCGATGAGGTGAACGGGCGGCGTTACCACGTCCGCAACTACCTCGACACGGGCACCCCCCTGGAGTGCCGCGAGCCCGATCGCTGCAAACACTGCTTCATCGAGCCGTTCTGCACGACGATGGAGCGTGTGGTCACCACCCAGAACCAAGAGGCGCTGGAGCTGTGGTGGGTGGGGGCTGACCCCGCCGTAGACCCGCTCACCGAGCCGCTGCCGTTTGGCGCCACCTGGCTGGGCCTGCACCGGGCCACCGTCGGCGAGCTGCCGACCACCCGGGCGATCTACGCCGAGGTGGACGAGGCCGCGCCCCTGCCCCAGCGCGCCGCGGACGCCCCGCCCCTGCGCCTCGTGGCCAAGACGGCGGCGCAGCTCCAGGCTTGGCTTGGTGAGGCCAGCTTGCCCGCCGGGGTGAGCCTTGAGATCCGCCTCACCCAGGAGACGGCCGCCTGGATGTTGGAGCACTCCGAGCGCCTCGTGCTGCACTTGGACCAGCTCACCCTCGTGCAGCCCACCCACGAGACGATGAGCGCCGCTGTGGCGGAGGATGTGCGCGATCCCGCGTCGTTCTTCGCGGCGCTGGGTCTGCGGGTTCGGGTGGCGGGCCTGCCCGCCTGCGCCGCGCCGGGCACCCTGCTCGTTGAGCCCCTGCGCCGCTTGGACCGCGCCACCTTCGACGCCGAGACCGGTCGTCTGGACTGGCGTGAGCTCGCCCGGCACCACGTCAGCCGGGAGTACCGCGGCAAGTCTGTGCGCTGCGCCGACTGCCGCCTCACCGCCCGCTGCGAGGGCCTGCACATCAACATGATCCGCGATCAAGGCCTGAAGCTGTGCCGCCCGCTTGTCGATGGGGAGTGGGCTGAAGAGGCCGAGGCCCAGCTAAGCCTCGCCCAGCCGCGCCCCCGCCGCCGCATCGAGGACGGCATGACGCCCCAGCCCCCGGCGCCGAGCCTGCCCGGCTTCGCCCCGCCGGAGACCCCTGAGGAGGACCCCCTCCGGCGCCACAACGGCCTCAAGCGCAGCTCTTTCCTTCGCTCGGGTCGGGCGGCGGCGGAGGTGGGCTGATGGCGAACCTTGGTTATCTCCAGCTCACCCGGAATTGTCGCCAGAACTGCCGCTTCTGCTCCAACCCGCCCACGGGGATCGATCTGGAGGAGGCCGAGATGCGCGGCCTCATCGATGACCTCGCGGGCATGGGCTACGACGGCGTGATCTTGACCGGCGGTGAGCCCTCGCTCTCGCCGCTGCTGTTCCCGGCCTTGGCCTACGCCCGGGAGAAGGGCCTTTATAGCCGGATGATCACCAACGGCCAGCACCTCGCCGACCCGGCGTTCTTCCGCAAGTGTGTCGACGCCGGCCTCACCCACATCCACGTCAGCCTGCACAGCTACCGCCCCGAGGTTCACGACTTCATCACCCGGCTGCCGGGCTCGTGGGAGGCCATTCGCCGCACCTTGTCCATGGTGCCGGAGATGGGCATCACCGCCGACATCAACTGCGTGATCAACGCCTACAACGCCGATCATCTGCACGAGAACGTCATCTGGCTGTGCGACCGTTTCCCCTACCTGCGGCACTTCGTCTGGAACAACATGGACCCCGACGGCAACCGCGCTGAGGACAACCCCGACTGCGTGCCGCGCCACTACGAGTTCCAGGTGAGCCTTGAGCTGGCGATGGAGTACCTGCACCGCACCGGCCGCACCTTCCGCGCTGAGCGGGTGCCCTTGTGTTACATGCGGCGCTTCGCCTGGGCCAGCACCGAGACTCGAAAGATCGTGAAGGAAGAGGAGCGATGTATTCGATTTCTCGACAAAAAAGGCTTCGTTCACCAGCTTGAGTTTCTGCACGGCAAAGGCTCGGCCTGTGAGGCCTGCAGCTTCGATCCGATCTGCGCGGGCATGTTCTCCATGGCGAAGACCTTCGATGAGCGGGAGCTCTCGCCGGTGTTTGAGGACCCCCGCCCGGTGCTCCAAGAGGTGTTGGGCCACGAGCCCGATCCGGCGCTGGTGGAGCGCATCTTGAGCCGCCGCGGCCGCCGCTCGCCGAGCGAGCAGCCCAGCCCCGAGCGCCGCGCCGAAGCCCTCACCCGCCCGCTCTGACCAAGGGCCGCCTCACCGATGCGCGCCTCCCCCAACCCCCGCCTCAGCTCGGCGTCGAGCCTCTACCTGCGCCAGCACGCCATGAACCCCGTAGATTGGTGGCCTTGGGGGGATGAGGCCTTTGAGGAGGCCCGCCGCCGAGGCGTGCCCGTCTTCGTCTCGATCGGCTACTCCGCGTGCCACTGGTGCCACGTCATGGAGCGGGAGAGCTTTGAGGACGAGGCCATCGCCGCCTTCCTCAATGAGCGCTTCGTGTGTGTGAAGGTGGACCGTGAGGAGCGCCCTGATGTAGACGCCGTGTACATGGACGCCTTGGCGGTGATCGGCGTGCCCGGCGGCTGGCCCGCGAGCCTGTGGTTGACCCATGAGCGCGCGCCGTTCTACGCCGGGACCTACTTCGCGCCCGTCCCCGCCTTTGGTCGCCCCGGCTTCAAGCAGGTGTTGGAGGCCGTGGACCGGGTGTGGCGAGAGGATCCGGCGCGTGTGGTGGAGGCCTCGGGCAACGTGCGCGCGCGGCTCATCGCCCGGGCCGAGGTCACCCGGCGCCACGAAGATCTGCCCCTGGAGCTGATCGTCGCCGCGGCGCGCTCCCTGGAGGAGGGCTGGGACAACGAGCGCGGCGGCTGGGGCCGAGGCCACAAGTTCCCCATGCCCGCCCGGGTGGAGCTGCTCCTGGCCACGGGCAACCGCCTGAACGATCCGCCGGCCTTGGCTTTGGCGCGCTCGGCGCTCACGGCGATCTGTGAGGGTGGGCTTCAGGATCAGCTCGGCGGCGGCTTTCACCGCTACTGCGTAGACCCGGCCTGGACCGTCCCCCACTTTGAGAAGATGCTGTTCGACAACGCCCAGCTCCTCGGTCTGCTCGCCCGCGGCGCCGTGGCGTTTGGGGATGCGCGCCTCGCCCAAGACGCCCGGGCGACGGCGCGGTTTCTCCTGGACGAGCTGGCCGTGCCCGGCGGCGGCCTCGGCGCCTCCTTTGACGCCGACAGCGGCGGCGTGGAGGGCTCCTTTTACACCTGGACCCCAGCGGAGGTTCAGTCGCTCTTGCAGCCGGAGCTCGCGAGCCGCTTTTGTGAGGCCTACGGGGTCAGCGAGGGCGGCAACTTTGAGGGCACAAACGTGCTCACCCGCCGGGGTCGGGACGTCTCGGGGCTAGACGAGGCCCGGGCGACGCTGACCGCGGCCCGGGCAAAACGGGCTGCGCCGGGGCGAGATGAGCAGGTCGTCATCGCCTGGAACGGCCTCGCCGTGGGCGCTCTGGCCGACGCCGGGCGGCTCCTCGACGCCCCAGAGCTGGCTCACGCCGCCGCCGAGCTGGGCGCCCTGCTCCTGGCGCGTTTTGTGGACGGGCGCCTGCCGCGCACCTTGGCCCAGGACAGCCCGCCGGGGGTGCTGGAGGACTACGCCTTCTTGGCTGAGGGGCTCTTGGCCGTGTTCTCGGCGACGGGGGCGCCCTGGGCCCTCACCGGGGCCGAGGCCCTGGTCACCGCCCTGCTTCACCGCTTTGGCCTACCGGATGGTGGGCTCGCGCGCAGCGAGGCGACGGCGCCGGGCCTCGATGTGCGCCCCGTGGCGCTGCAAGAGGGGGCCGAGCCCTCGGGCTATGGCCGCGCGGCGGTGGTGATGGCCCGGCTTCTGGCCTTGGGCAGCCCGGCGGTGGACGAGGCGCGCCTGGACCGCTGCTCGTCGCCGCCGGGGCCTGGGCTCGGCGATCTCCAGGCGCGGCGCCGTCGTTGGTGTTGGCGCTGCTGCACCGCCGGGCCCCGGGCCGAGAGCTGGTGATCGTGTCGCCCAGCGCCGATCACCCCAGCCTGCGGCCGCTCCTCGCCGCCGCCCGGGCCGGGCTCAACCCGCTGGACGTGCTGGCCGTGGTCACCCCAGAGACCGCCTCGGACCTGGCGCACTTAAGCGCCGTTCGCCGCAAGACGGCGGCCCCGAACGGCGCCCGGGCTTATCTCTGCGAGCGCGGCGCCTGCGGCCTGCCGGTCACCACGGCGGAGCGGCTGCTCAGCCAGCTCACCCCAAGCCCCCTCTGGAGCCTCGACGCCGTGACCGCCGACTGGATCACCGATGGTCCCGTGGCCTTCAACGAGGCCGACCTGCTCAACTCTGGCGCTGAAGACACCTTCGCCCACAGCATCCTGTTTGTGCATGAGCTGCTGGGAGAGGTGGACGTCCCCAGGCTCAGCGAGGCCTACCGCTGGATCGGCCAGCGCCACGAGAGCTTTCGCACCGCCTTTGTGCACGAGTCGAGCGGCTGGCGGCGCAGAGTTCACCTCGTCCCCCGCGTGGCGCTTGAGCACATCGACCTCAGCGGCGAGCCCGACGCCGAGGCCAGCGCCCGGGCCCAGCTCAGCGAACGTTTTGTGCGGCCCTTTGACCGCGCCGTGGCGCCGCTGGTCCGGCCCACCCTGTTCACCCTGGCGCCGGGGCGGTTCTGGCTGGTTCACCACGGCGATCATGTCGTCATGGACGGCCTCTCCTTCGCCTGGGGCCTCGGGGAGATCCTGAGCGCCTACCAGAGCCTCGCCGACGGCGCGCTCCCCGAGCTCCCCAAGGCCCGGCAGCCCTGGCAACACGTCGCCGCCCTTCACGAGACCTTGGCGCCCATCCAGCGCGCTGAGGGGCCGTGGAGCGCGCCTTATCCAGAGCACGGCTTCAGGCTCAAGGCCGACCCCACCCGCCCCGGCGGCGGGGACGCCCAAGGCGCCCGGCAGCTCGGAGAGCTCGGGGATCTGGCGCCGCTCGACACCTTGTGCAAGCGCCTCGGCGTCTCCCGCAGCGCGCCGATCCTCGCCGCCTTGGCCTTGGGGCTCCGGGCGCTCACCCGGCGGCCCGACGTCGGGTTTACGCTGATCCGCAGCGGCCGCCGAGCCCCTGAGAGCCAAGGGGTGATCGGCTGCTTGGCCTGGGGAGACGCCTGGGACGTTCAGATCCCCGAAGGAATGCCCGCGTCCGCGCTCCTTGAGGAGGCCCACCGCTTCATCACCGACACCGCGCCTTGGCGAATGCTGCGGATCCCGACGGTGTCGCCGCCCACCCGGCGCATCGTGCTCAACATCAACCGTTTTGACCCCAGCCTCACCTTGCCGGGCGTCCCGGCCTTTCCTCGGCCCGACATCACCCTGCCGATCAAGATGTGGACCACCCACGATCTGCTGGTGCAGGTGTTCCCGATGCCCGGCATGACGCCGATGGCGCTTCGGTATCGGGCCTCGATGTTTGAGCCGGAGACCATGGCCCGCCTCGCCCAGGGGATGAGCGAGTCCATCGCGCAGATGCTCAACGACCCCAACGCCCCGGCGCCGTCGCTTGACTCCTGAGCAGAGTCCGCCCCGGGAGCTTACGGCGCTGCCCGGCGAGGTCGGCCTGCCGATCTTGGGGCACACCTTGGCCTGGCTGCGCGACCCCATCGGCCTGCCGACGCGCCTCAGGGCCCAGCACGGCGACGTGTTTGTGCACCACCTGCTCTTCGCCCGGCCCGTCGTGTTCGCTCACCCCGACGCCATCGGGCAGATCTTCGCCGATGAGGGCGCGGCGCTCTCCACCGCGGCGGGCTGGCGGCCGTTCTTCGGGCGGGTCTTGCCCGGCGGCCTGTTGTTGCGTGACCACGAGGATCACCGCCACCACCGGGGGCTCATGCAGGCGGCCTTCTCCCAGGCGGCCCTTCGCGCCCACGTCCAGGTGATGAACGAGCGGATCGAGCCCGCCTTAGACGCCTGGTCTGGGGGCGGATCGGGCCCCCAGACACGGCTCGCCGTGCCCAGCTTTCGCCAGCTCACCCTCGACCTCGCCGGGGCCCTGTTTCTCGGCGCGGAGCTCGGCGCGGACCTGCCTCGGCTCACGCAAGAGTTTTGAGCGAGTCGCAGAGGGTGTGGCGGGTGTTGTCCCCTTGAGCCTCCCGGGCACGGCGCTGTGGCGCGGACTACGGGCCCGGGCGTCTCTCGTGGCGTACCTCCGCGGGCTGATCCCCGGCCGCCGCGCCGCGCCCACCGCCGACCTCTTCGGCCAGCTCTGCCAAGCCGTCAACGAGTCCGGCGAGCGCTACACCGATGACGAGCTGGTGAACCACGTCCTGTTCATGTGGATGGCCGCCCACGACACCACCACGGGCAGCTTGGTGATGATGGCCTATGAGCTCGCCCGAGACGTCGAGTGGCAAGAACGACTGCGCGCAGAGGCCAACACGCTGGGCCCAAATCTGCCCTATGAGCGCCTCGGCGAGGCCCGGGAGACGGAGCAGGTCGTGAACGAGGTGCTGCGGCTCTACCCGCCCGTGGGCTCGGTGCCTCGGGTGACCAACCGCGAGACGCGCCTGGGCGGCGTGCGCCTGCCGCCCAACACGCCGATTCGGGCGTCGATCCTGCTCGCCCAGCGCCATCCGGCGTTCTGGAGCGACCCGGCGCGGTTTGATCCCGACCGCTTCTCTGAGGCCCGGGCCGAGCACCGCCGCCACCGGCACAGCTTCCGGCCCTTTGGCGGAGGCGCGCACACCTGCATGGGCGTTCGTTTCGCGATGCTCCAGATCAAGGCCGTGATGTTGCCGCTCCTGCGCCGGTTTCGCCTTGATCTTCCGCCGGGCTACGTCCTGCGCATCAAGCCGACGCCGAGCTTTCGCCCCGCGGATGACCTGCCGCTCCTCCTCACCCCCATCCACGCCTGATGAGATCCCGCTTTCGCCGGTCCCAGACGCTCACCGAGCCCGAGCTGCGCGCCCTGTGGCGCCTGCGCCTGTCGCTCATCTCCCTCAAGCCGACCGTGAGCGAAGAGCAAGACTTCGTGGCGTTTCAGAAGGACTTTGCGTGGCCGGGCTGGGTGTGGAGCCTGCATGACGGGGACGCCGTCGTGGGCTTCTTTCTGCAGCGCGGCGCGCCGATCCTCTACGAGGGGAAGAAGATCCTCGCGCTCTTGCCCGAGTATGGCTTCTTGGCGCCTGCGCATCGAGGGCGGCCCGTGGTGCCCTTGGCCTCGGTGGTGATCACGGCGCTCGTGATGTTGGCCGCGCCCCTGGCGCCCAAGGTGGTCGCGGCGAGCACATATCCTCCAGGCTATGTCGCGTTTCGCCAGGTGATACGCCCGTTCTGGACCTTAGGCGCCCCAGGTCTGCCCGCTTGGGAGCGTGGGCTGCTGCTTCACCTCGCCGAGCGTGTGTCGGGCGCGAGCTTTGAGCCCAAGGACGGCACGGTGACCATGCGCACCCTGCCGTTTCCGCCCAAAGAGCCCGGAAGCGACGAGACCCGGCGGCTGTATGCGGCGTACGTCGCCGAGAACCCCCGCTGGCGTGAGGGCCGGGGGCTGTTTTTTATGTTCCCGGTGAGCGCCTGGGTGCTGGCCCGGGTGGTGCTGCACGCCGGGCGGCGGTGGCTCAAGGGGCTTCGTCGGCGCTGAGGGTCGGGGTCAGCCGTTGCGGGCGCCGCGGTGAAAACCGTTAAAAATCGGGCTCTTGTCGTGAGGCATCGGCGGGAACAGCGGATGCGCCGACGGCGCGGCGCCGTCGATCTGCAGAGTCGCGCCGCTGATGTACGCCGCGCCTTCGCTGAGCAAGAAGCAGATCGCCGCGCTCACCTCGGACTCCGTGCCCAGACGCCCCAGCGGCACCAGCGGCGCGAGCACGGCCTCTAGGGCCTGCTGGCCGTAGCGGGCCAGGGCCTCGGTGTTGATGAAGCCCGGGGCCACGGCGTTCACGCGCACGCCGTGGCTCGCCCACTCGACGGCGGCGGTGCGCGTGAGGTGAATCATCGCCGCCCGGGCCGCGCCGGAGTGCGCCACGGACGGTGTGCCCCGGGAGACGTCGGCCACCATGTTCACGATGGCGCCGCCATGCTGGGACATGCTGGCCTTAAACACCTCCCGCGCGAAGAGGAACCCGCCGACGAGGTTGGTGCGCAGCACGGTCTCGAAGCCGTTCTGGGTGAGGCTCTCCAGCGGCGCCTGAAACTGGCCCCCGGCGTTGTTCACGAGGCCATGAATCACGCCATGCCGGGCCACGACCCCGGCGACGGTGTTGATGACGGCCTCCTCTTCGCGGATGTCGCAGGGCGCGATCTCGGCGGTGCCACCATCGGCCTGGATCTCAGCGGCGACGGCGGCGAGGCGCTCTCGTTTTCTCCCGACGAGCACCACCGTGGCCCCGAGGCTTGAGAGCTCATGGGCCACGCAGCGCCCCAGCCCGCTGCCGCCGCCGGTGATGAGCACGACGCGGCCCCCGAAGAGGTCTGGACGAAAGATGGAGCGGTACGACATCATCAGGATCCTGGTTTGAGGGGCATCGATGCGCTGGAGCGCCGCACCCGGACGCCCCCCGCCGGGGCCCAGACGACGCCCCGTCGGCGCACCGAGGGCCTGGGGCCTGGGCGGGCGGTGAGCGGCGCGCGCTGAAGCAGGGTGCCCAGCACGATCTTCATCTCTTGGAGCGCGAAGGTCATGCCCACACAGCGCCGGGCGCCGCCGCCGAAGGGCAGATACGCGTGGGGGCTTGGGGGTCTCGCCAAGAAGCGCCGCGGCTCGTAGCGGTCGGGCTCGGGGTACAGCCGCGGGTCGCGGTGGGCGAGGTAGATGTTGGGCACCACCATGACCCCGGCGGGCAGCGTGTAGGCGCCTAGCGGCATCGGCGCGGTCAGCAGGCGACCGACGTGGGCCAAAACCGGGCTCAGGCGCATGGCCTCGTCGATGCACGCGCCGAGCCAGACCAGAGAATCGAGGTGATGAACCTCAAGGGGCGCCTGGCCGACGACCTCCTCAAGCTCGGCCTCAGCCCTGGCGCGTATCTCGGCGTCTCCCAGCACCAAAGACAGCGTCCAGGCCAAGGCGCTGGCCGTGGTCTCGTGCCCAGCGACGAGTAAGGTCACGAGATCATCGCGGATCTGCCCGGCGGAGAGCGGCTGGCCGCGCTCATCGGTGGCGGTGACGAGCTGGCTGAGGAGGTCGTCGCCGGGGGCATCTCGACGCTGGGCGATCAGCGGGCGAAGGGCGGCGTCTAAGTCGGCGTTGAGCCGCTGAAACCCGCGCCACGGCGTGAGCGGCCCGAGATCCCGCTGCAAGACCGGGACGAGCAAGAGCGGGCTCTTCGCCTGCTCCAAGAGCGCCGTGAGCAGGCTGGCGAGGGCCTGCACCCGGGACGGGTCCTCGACGCCGAAGATCGTCACCACGATGATGCGCAGGGTGAGCGCCTGGAGCGCGGGCGCGAGGTCGAGCTCCACCTCCACGGGCAAGGCCTGAATCATGGCCTCGGTGAGCGCCCGCATGGTCTCGCCTTGGCGCGCGGCGTTTCGCCCGTTGAACAAGGACAACAGCAGGCGCCGCTGGCGCTGGTGGGCCGGGCCGTCGAGGATGAGCACCGAGCGTGGCCCCACCAGCGGCGCCACCAGGGCGTTCGCGGCCCCGGCGTGTAAGCTCGCGGCGTCTCCGGTGAACACCGCCCGGATCTCTTCATGCCGCGCGAGCATCACCCGCGGGGCGTTGCCCGGCAGGCGCATCGTGAACAGATCGCCGTAGCGGGCGTGGCAGGCCTCAAAAAACCGCGCGGGCCGGTAGAGCCACAGGAAGAGCTGAGCCACGCTGGGGAGAGGCGGCCCCGGGGGCAGAGTCGTCGGCACGTGTCTCTCCGAGGCGCACACGCTACCACACACGCGCCCAAACGGCGCACCCCGCCCAGGCCGCCCTCAGGGCAGCGCGGCGACCTGATCCCGCAGGTTTGTGAGCGTCGTCTCCACCTGGGTTTTGGTCAACGACTGCACCAGCACCGTCGGGGCGTAGGCGCCGACATCGACGACCAGGGAGAAATGAACATCCGTCTGCTCGCCGCGCTCGGTCAAGGTCCAGATGGCGTCCATCTGCTTGAGGTCGTCGGACGAGGTGAGGTGCTCGGCCCAGCCGGTCTTGGTTGGGCAGCGGCGGCTCTTGTACTCCACGTCGCCGATAAAGCCCGCGGAGACCACGGCGAGGGTGACGCAGGCCCCGGCGGGCTGGGCGGTGACCGACTTCACCTGAGGCACCAGCTTCCCGACCTTCACAGCGTCCCCGACGATCTTTCGCACCTCGGTGATCGGCGCGTCGAGGGTCATTCGGCCGATGACCGCGCCGGAGGCGTCGACGTTGACCACAGGCGCCATCAGGAACAGCGGGAGGATCAGCGTCGTGGGGATCATGGTCGCTCCGGCGTGGCTTGACAGAGGAGCATACAGCAACTCTTCGACGTGTGCAGGCTGATCTTGGCCGAGTGATACTGCTGACGAATGCGCGCTCCCTGGGCTCTGGCCTCCGTCGTCTACCTCCTGCTCGCCTTGGCGTTGACCTGGCCTCTGGCGCTGTCCTTGGGCTCGGCCTTGCCGGGTTACCCGAACGTGGACGCGCTGGACACCGTGGGGCTACGCGGCCTGTTCCTTCGGTTGATCGCCGATCCTGCGGCGCTGCCGATGACCGATGGCGTGTACTTCCCCGTGGGTTACCCCGCGCTGTGGTTGATGCCGAACGTGGTGGATCACCTCCTCGGCGCGCCCTTCGCCGCCCTGCTGCCGTTCCCGCTGAGCGACAACCTGTTTTGGTTGGTCGTGCTCACCGGGAACGGCCTCGCTGGGCATCGTCTGGGGCAGCAGCTCGGCGGAGATCACCGCGCTGGGTTTGTGGTGGGCGTGGCCTGGGCCGTCGCCGAGCCCACCCTGCGTGAGGTGAACCTGCACCACGCGCCCCAGTCCATCGCCTGGTTCGCGCCGCTGTACTTGGGCGCCATGTGGCGGGTGTTCACCGCGGGCCGCCTCCACGACGGCGCCTGGGCGGGGCTGTGGATCGCCCTCGCCGGGCTGACCTATTGGTACAACGCCATCTTCTTGGCCATCGGCACCGCGGCCTTCGCCGCCTGGGGCCTCACCACAAACCCCGCCGCGCGTCGCCCGTTCTTGCTCGCGGTGCTGGTCGCCTGCCTCGTGGCGCTGCCGGGCATGGCGCCTTGGCTCACCCACCTAGACGCCTTGCCCTTGGCCGACCCGTCGGTCTCACCCGCCCCGCTCAACATGCGGGAGGCGCTGGAGCCCGTGCCCGAGGCCTTGCGGTTTGTGGTGGAGCATTCCGGCGACCCCGCAGATCTGCTGCGCGCCGCGCCCTTGGACCGCAGCAACCGGATCTCTTGGCCGCTCCTCGCCCTGGCGCTGTGGGGCCTCTGGCGCGGCGAGACCCCGCGGGGCGCCCGGCTGGGCCTGCTCCTCTGCGCGTTGACCGGCGCGGTGATGAGCTTGGGGCCCTACCTCAAGTGGGGCGAAGATCCCGTCGCCCTCGGCGACACGCTCATCGCCCTGCCCTTCCGCGCCTTTGGGCAGGCTCACCCCTTCTTCGCCCGGCTCACCTGGCCCAGAGCGCTGGGGGCTGCTCATCCCGCTGGGGCTGGCGGCCTTGGCCGCCCGCAGCCCACGACCGCTGATCTGCGCGGCGGTGATCGCCGCCGAGGCGTTCTTGCTCTCGGGCAACGCGCCGCTCCAGACGATCTCTCTGCGGGGCCTTGAGCAGTGGCGCGCCTTGGAGGACGCCCCGGGGGCCGTCTTGGAGCTGCCCCTGGCCCGCGGTGGGCTCCAGGCGCCGCTGGTCGGCCTGCACGCCCGTTACCACCGCCAGGCCATCGTGAACCCGACGCTGCTGCCCCCGGGCACACAGGCCCCGGCGGAGTGGAAACGGATGATTGATGAGGAGCCGCTCCTGGCGTATCTGCGCGAGTTTGAGGACGGCGCCTACCCCGCCGACCCGGGCCCCGAGGCCGTGCGGCGGCTTCGTAGCCTGGGCGTCGCCGCCATCGCCGTGGACGCGATGCCGGGCTCGATGCTCACTGAAGGGCGCCTGAACCGCTACATGATGGGCGTCGGCAAACACTTAGGGATGCCCGAGGATCACGGCGCTGTGCTGATCTGGTGGATCTCGCCGCCCGAGGCCCGCCCCGAGCCCCTGGGCTTAGAGGCCGGGAGACGCTGGCGAGCAGAGCAAGCGCGCTGGCAGACCGACCACCCCGCGCCGGAGCTCGACACGCTGATCGAGCCCACCTGGGACGCCCGGCGGCACCAGCCGTTCTGAGGCCGTGATACGTCGCCGCCGGAGGTGCTTGAATGCGACGTGTGCTAGAGCCCGAGCTCATGGAGGACGAGGCCCAAGCCGTCGCTTACGCCCAAGCCGACTTTGACGCCCCCAACGCGGCGTTTGTGGAGGCCCTGCTCGCCCGGTTTCCCCGGCCTGCCCGAGGCGCTTCGTGGCGTCGATCTCGGCTGCGGCCCGGCCGACATCCCCCGCCGCCTGCTGTCGCGGATGCCCGGCTGGCGTTTTGACGCCGTGGACGGATCGGCGGCGATGTTGGCGGCTGGGACACAAAAACATGGCGCCCCCGACGATCGCCTGCGCCTGCACGTCGCCCGTGTGCCCAACACCGGCCTGCCCGCCGCCTCCTACGGGCTGATCCTGAGCAACAGCCTCCTGCACCACCTGCCCGACGCGCAGGCCCTCTGGTCCGCCGTCGCCCAGCTCGGCGCCCCCGGCGCGGCGGTGCTCATCGGCGATCTTTTTCGCCCGGAGACCCTTGAGATGGCCCAAGCGACGGTAGACCGCTGGTCTAGTGGAGAGCCTGAGGTGCTCCGGATCGACTTCTTCAACTCCTTGTGCGCGGCGTTCACCCCCGACGAGGTGCGGGCCCAGCTCCACGCGGCGGGTTTGCCCCTGACCGTCGAGGTCGTGAGCGACCGCCACCTGCTCGTCTTTGGTCATCTTCCTGGAGGTGCCTCGTGAGTCCATCCAAGGTGTTTTTGCCCGGCCTCATGGCCGGAGAGGTCGCGCTGGTGACCGGCGGCGGCACGGGCATCGGCGCCGAGATCGCCCGGGAGTACGCCCGTTTGGGCGCGACGGTCCACCTCGCCTCACGCAAGCAGGAGGTCATCGAGGCCGCCGCCCGCTCCCTCGCTGAAGAGACCGGCGCCCAGGTCTTCGGCCACGCCGTCGACATCCGCGACCGCGCCCAGGTCGCCGCCTGCGTCGAGGCCGTGCTCGGCCAGTCTGGGCGCCTGGACGTGCTGGTGAACAACGGCGGCGGGCAGTTTTTGGCCCCAGCGGAGACGATCAGCCCCCGCGGCTTCGACGCCGTCGTGGCCACCAACCTCACCGGCACCTGGAACATGCTGCGCGCCGCCGCCGACGCCTGGATGCTGCAGCACGGCGGCGCCGTCGTGAACATCACCATGCTCACCCCGCGGGGCTTTCCGGGCATGGCGCACAGCGTCGCCGCCCGGGCTGGCGTCGAGGCCCTCACCCGCACCCTCGCTGTAGAGTGGGCTGGGCGCGGCGTACGCGTGAACGCCATCGCGCCGGGCTATGTCGCGTCTTCAGGGCTCAAGCGGTACCCCAAAGAGCTGGGCGTCTTAGAGCGGCTGGCCTCGGCCGTGCCGATGAAGCGCCTCGCCCGCCGAGAGGAGATCGCCTGGGTCGCGGCGCTCTTGGGCAGCCAGGCCGGCTCGTACATCACCGGTCAGGTGATCACCGTCGATGGCGGCGCCGGGCTGTGGGGTGATCTCTGGCCCTTGGCCGATCCCGAGGGCCTCACCGCCGCCGTCCCCGAGCTTGACCCCTGGGAAGACGACGGCGGCGACGAGGGCTAGGCCGCTCAGCGTGTGCCGGTGAAGTTGCGCGTGAAGCCCGTGCAGTCAAAACACAAGGATCCCGAGTAGCTGCCCACGAGCTTGGCGGTGAAGTCCGTCTCGCTGTTGAAGGTGCCGGTCATCGTGTAGGTCTCGGTGCAGATGGCCGAGGGGATGGTCTCGACGACGGAGAAGTCGACGTCGGAGGTGAAGCTGCCCACCATCGTCCCGGGCCGCGCCGAGGAGGTGGACGTGATGCTGAGGCTGGAGGTGAGGTCGATGATGTCCACCTCACTAAAGCTGATGCTGACGATGCCGTAGGCGCAGGAGTAGTTGACCGTCTTGCTCAGCGTCCAGTTGTCGCTGTAGTCGATGTCGCAGGTGCCCGAGCCGCAGTCGATGGTGACGCTGTGGCTGCTCGTGGGGCCGAAGTCTTCGCCGTCGTCGGGGGTCATGGTGCAGGTCCACACCTCACCCTCTTGGGGATCGGCCATGGGCACGGTGTCGTCGGTCCAGGTGGTCGAGCGTGGGCCCGTCCAGCCGCTCGTGTCTGGGCCCGTGTCGGCGCTGCTGGCGTAGTCTACGCCGTCGACAAGCCAGGTGGCGATGTAGCTGAGCGTGTCGCCGTCGTCATCGGTGGAGGCTTTGGTGACGCCGCAGACGAGGTCATCCTCACCAAAGGCCGGGAAGGACGGAGACACCCGGGCGGTGGGCGCCGTGGGCTGGGTGTTGAGCACGAGCACCGAGGCCCCGGTGAGCGGGACGCCGTCGCTGACGCCGTCGTTGGGGGTGACGACGAGCTGAACGCGGTCACCTTTGGAGAAGTAGAGCGCGCCGTCGAGGCTCGACCCAGTGACAGGCATCGTCGCGCCGTTGACCGTCCAGACGTAGCTCAGGCTCACGGCGTCGCCGTCGGCATCCGCGCTCCCGACGGTGGCGACGATGACGTCGTTCGTGCGCGGGGTAGACGTCGAGAGGCTCAGCCCGCTCACCGTCGGCAGGCTGTTCTGAATGACCGCGCTGGCGGCGGCGGAGGTGCCGCTGCCCTTGCCGTCGCTGGGGGTGACCTTCACCGTCCAGGTCTGGCCGCGGGTGGTGGCCGAGGGGGGCAAGGTCGCGCCGGTGGACGCGCTCGACGCCACGCCGTCGACGAGCCAGGCGTAGGTGTAGGTGATCGGGTCGCCCTCGGCGTCGGTGGAGGGCGCGTCGATGCTGACGGTGAGCGTGTCGTCGGTGCGGGGGCTCGTCGGGGAGATCGAGACCGTCGGCGCCGTGGGCAGGCCGTTCACGGTGAGGCTCACCACCGCCGTGGCCGTGAGGCCGTCGGTGTCGGTGACCGTGACCGTGGCGACGTGGGCGCCGGGGCTCAGGCTGCTCACCAAGGTGGTGCTCAGCCCGGCGCTGTCGGCGCCCGCGGTGGCGAAGACGCCGTCGCGGTCGCTCGCCCAAGAGAGCTGAAGCGCCGTGGGGGCGTCCTCAGCGTCGGAGACGATCGCCGTGAACGTGAGGCTCTGGGCCTCGTTGGCCTGGGTGCCGCTCGCCGGGGTGCTGATCGCGACCTTGGGCGCTTGGCTCACCCGCAGGCTCACCCCCGCGGTGCAGACCTCGCCGAGCTCGTCCATCGCCTGAAGGCTGAGCTGGTGGGTGCCGGCGCTGAGCGCGGCGGCGTTGAGGCTCACCCGGCCTGAAGAGTCGGGCACGCTGCCGCCCAAGGCGCCGTCGCGGTCGGAGCTCCAGGTGACGTTGAGGGGATCGGGGCCGATGTCGGCGTCGTCTACCTGCCCGATGAGCTGCACCCCGTCGCCGAGCACGATCACCTCGCCGTCAACAGGCGCGGTGATGGCACAGCTCGGCGCGGAGTTTGGCGGCCCGACGGTGATCAGCACCGCGTCGCGGCCTGTGCGCCCAGAGCTGTCCTCGACCTCTAAGGTGAGGGCGTGCTCCCCCTCAGAGAGCGTCGTGAACGCGAGCATGAGGCCGCTGGGGTCGGCGGTGGTGTCGAGGTCGAGCACGCCGTCGATGTCGCTCTCCCAGACGGCGGTGAGCTGGTCGGGGGTCTCTTCAGCGTCTTGGATGAGGCCCTCCAAGCGCAGCTTCGTGTCGCTGTAGCCGCGCTGGCCGTCCAAGGGGGAGAGGATGGTGGCCGTGGGCGCCTCGGTGGGGATGACGACGAGCTCCACGATGTCGCTGCCCGTCGCGCCTTTGGGATCGGTGATCTCCAAGGTGACGATGGACTCACCCTCAGAGAACACCACGTCACAGCCGAGGCCGCCGACCTCATCCGCCGCCTGGGCCGGGCAGGCCTCCTCCCCCTCCACTCGCCACACGCCCATGAGATCGGTCACGGGGTGGTCAGGGTCGCTCGCGCGGCCGCGCAAGGAGACGACGTAGCCCTCAAGGGCCTCGGAGCCGTCTTCGTGGGAGACGATCTCCGCGGTGGGGCTAGCGTTGATGGACTTGAGCGACTGGTCGGAGCAGGCGCTGAGCAACAGCAGCGCGACGGGGATGGGCCGCATGATCACCTCACGCGGGGGAGTTTACCCCAGGTTGACAAGATCGCGAAGGCGCAGACCCGCGATTCCTTCAGCCGACCATGAACGAGACGAGGGCCTCGCGGCTCAAGGGGCGCGTCAGGACCACCACCCCCGGGATGTCGCTCTGGGGGGTGTCGTGGATGATCGCGACCTTTCGCTCAAGCTCTGCCCAGCGGCGCGTGATCTGACGGCGAAGCAAGAGCCCCGATCGCCCGGCGAGCTGGGCGGCGGTGAGCACAGCGAGCGGGCGCTCCAGCTCAATCTCACGGAGCGCGTGGTCCGCTGTGGCCGCGGCGCGCAGCTCCACGGCCTCCCCCGCGAGCAGGCTGCGCACCTCATTGAGCAGCTCATTGCCGTGGGCGACGATGAGCAGGCTCGCCGCCGCCCGTCCGCGAGGACGAGGCTCCTCAACGGGCAGCTCCACCACGACGGTCTGACCCCGCGCCGTGGACTCCGGCGGGAGCACCCGACCGCCGTGCTGACGCACACACCAGCCCGCGGCGAGCAGGGACAGGCCGACGCCGGGCACGGGCTCTAAGGTGGCGCCGAAGCTGGCCCGGGCGAGGTCGTTGAGGCCGCGGGTGGAGGCGCGGACGTTGTCGTGCAGCTCAAGCCGCAAGAAGCCGGCGGTGACGAGCACCCGCAGCTCGACCCGCCCCCGCCGCTGCAAGACCGAGGGTGAGCACAACAAGAACGCCGAGACGATCTGCTCAAGCTGCTCTCGATCCCCCACCAAGACGGCGTCCTGGCTCATCAGGCTCAGCACCACCTCGGCCTGGCCGACCCTGCGCCGCACACCCTCCACCACCCGCTCGACCATGGGCGCGACGACGATCCGCTCCCGGCCCAGGCCGCTCGCCCGGCCCAAGGTGAGCAGGCTGCGAACCACGGCGGCGATTCGTTCGGCGTGGTCGGCCACGACGGAGAGCTGGGTGTCGAGGTTTGGGCTCTCCGCGGTGTGAACGGCGCGGATCAGCTCGACGCGCCCGAGGATCACGGCCAGGGGGTTGTTCACCTCGTTGGCGACGGCGGCGGACACGCTCGCCAAGGCCACGCCGTATTGGCTCGCGGCGCGCTCCTCGTCGTCGATGAGCGTGTGGCTGAGCTCATGCAGCGTGATGAGCAGCGCACCGCGGGCGAGGGACTCCGGGACACGCGCGGCGCTCAGGGACAGCACGCGCCCCCCGGGGAGACGCCCCGTAGCGCGCCCGGTGAACGGAGGTTCGCCCACAAGCAAGGCGTTGAGCTGGGCCCGACCGCCCACCACCGAGGCGAGATCTCCCTCGACGCCCATCCGCCGCGCGGCCTCGTTGCTGCACAGCACACGCCCGCCGGGCTCTGCGAGCACGGTGGCGACTGGGCTGCACACAAAGGCAAGCCCCAGCTTCTCCTCAAGCTCCACGAGGCCGCTTGACGCGGTGTCGCGGAGTCCTGAGGGCGGGATGAGATCGTCGCGGTGCACCACCGCACTCCGTGGCAAAGACGACAAGAATAGCACCAAGCTGTCGTTCAGTGACACGACCGTTACTGATGGCGCTCATCTCGAGGCCAGCCTCTTCGCGCTGATTGCGTGAAACAAGGGATCGGTTCTCCGCGGCGATCTGCAGGATCCACGAGGCCCACGATCACCTGGTGATGTTCACTGTTGACCGCCCCGTCAGCGCGTCGGGATCCCCAGGGGCGGTCAGATCGCTACGCAGACCGCGTCGCGGACGATCTGGACGGGGTAGGTGCGCACCTTGTCGCCCGGCGAGGTCAAGCAGCCGCCGTCGCGGATGTCGAACTTCCAGCCGTGGTAGGGGCAAGTGAGCGTGTGGCCGTCGAGGGAGCCCTCACCAAGGGGCCCCTCAGCGTGGGGGCAGGCGTTGGAGAGCGCGAAGTACTGGCCGTTCACGTTGGCGACGGCGATGGCCTTCCCGGCGATGATGACCTCGATCACCTGCCCCGACTTGAGCCCGTCCTTGTGGAGCACGACCTCGTAGCCGTCGGGGGGCGTGACGTCTTTGGGGGCCTCGACGCCGAGGTTCAAGGCGCGCTCCGCCGCCATCGGGGGCCGATCCGAGGCCGCGGTGTGAGCGCCGCCGCTGGCCTTCGTGTCACCCGCCGCGCCGCCGCCGCCTTGGCCGAAGAGCTTCCGCAAACGCGCGCGGAGTCCGTTCTCGCGACCGATCATCAAGTCTCGCAGCAGGCTCATCGAAGGCTCCAGGGGCGCAGCGGAACGCACTTTGACAGGCTACATACCACGTTCAGTGGCCAAGGACGTCGCGCCGTGCTTGAATCGCGGTCTGAGACAGCAGGAGTCCAGGATGATTCGTGACCGCGTCAAGGGCATCTTCAAGCGCGCCGCGCTCAAGGCCTTCGGGATGGAGTTCGACGCCGAGGCCCGCCAGAGCTTTCGCCCCCCGGCGGGCGCGGAGACCTTCGACGCCACGAAGATCCCCCGCATCGTCGATGGCAGCGGTGACACCCCCGGCCCCAACCACCGCGAGCTGATCGGCCGCACCTGGCTCGCGGCCCAAGTCATCGGCGGTGTGCCCGGGATGTTGCTCGACGTGCGGCCGCCAGAGGAATGGATCGTCGGCCACCTCCCCGGCGCGGTGCTCTTGCCCGGCGGGCAGATCAAGACGCGCCTGGAGCTCCTCCCGGCGAAGACCGAGCGTGTCACCGTCTACGACGCCACGGGCGCCTTGGGCAGCGAGCCCCTCGCCGCCTGGCTACGGGAGCAAGGCTGGACGATGGCCCGCGCCCTTGTTGGCGGATGGGCCGAGTGGATCGAGCACTCCGAGCCCATCGCGCACCCCACGAAGCCCGCCGGCGCCCGGCACCAGCTCGGCGACACTGTCGCGCTCAAGGATGGCCGTCAAGGCGTCGTCCAGGGCGTTCGTGTCGGCCCCAAAGGGGAGCGCCTGGACGTGCTCCTCAACCTCAACGACGACGTCGTGGCCCTGGACGTGCCCATCTCCGAGCTCAAGGCTTGACGAAGCTGGTTCACCCGTCGCGGCTGCCCCCGGTCCTGTTGATGAGCGTCGCCCTGGCGCTCGGTGGCCTTGATCTGCGCGCTGAAGGGCTCCAGGTGGGCACGGTGCTGCCCGGCCCGCCGCCCGTCGCCCCCGGCGGCGTCGCGCATGCGCCCGCGCCCACCCTCGCCGCGGGCGTAGACGCCTGGGTTCGTGGGGACGAGGCCCGCGCGCTCATGGCCTTAGAGGGCTGGCGGGCGAGCGAGGCCGGTCCTTGGGGCCGCGAGCGCGCCGCCGGGCGGTTCTTGCTCGGCTGGATCCTCATGAAGCAGGGCCGCGACAACGAGGCCTCCGCCGAGTTCGCCTCGGCCCGCGCCGCGAACGGGCCGATCACCCCCTGGGCCACCTGGTACGAGGCCGTCGTCGACCACCGCCGGGGCCGATCCGGCGTCGCCGCCCGCGCCTGCGCGTCGTACCGCCAGCGTTGGCCCGAGGGCCCACACGCCATGGACTGCCTCATCCTCATGGGCCAGGCCTACACCGCCGATGGCCAGCGGGGCCCGGCGCTCGCGGCCTACCAAGAGTGGCTCACGCTCAATCCTGAGCACCCGAGGGGCGAAGAGGTCGCCTTGGGCATGATCCTCGCCGAGTCCCTGCGCGATCCCGCCAAAGCCGCCGTGCAGCTCCGCGACCTCACCCTACGCCACCGCTACCACTGCAACGCCGAGACCGCCGCCGAGGCCCTGGAGTCCATCCTCGAAGAGAAGAAGATCCAGCTCCCGCCGCTTGATCCCGTCGTCGAGCAGCAGCTCCTCGCCGTGAGCCTGCGGGACTGCGGCTTCGCCGATGAGGCCTGGGACACCTACACCCGCCTCGCCAAAGAGGAGGCCGATGAGGCCGGCATGGCGGAGTGGGTCGCGGCGAACGCGGAGCGTTTTGCGTGGCGCACCCGGCGGTATGACGCGCTGATCAGCCAGCTTGAGGCCACCTACAAGGCCGCCCCCAACGGCGAGACGGCCTGGCTCTTGCACCGCGCGAACGTGCGCGCCGGGCGCTGGGGCGCGGCGTCGGACTGGGGCGACATCGGGCTCACCCAGCACCCCACCCACGGCCGCTGGCGCTCGTCCTCGGACGAGATGGCCCACGCGAACCAGCTCGCCGGGCGCTACACCCGGGCCCGTGAGCTGTGGGAGCCTCTGGGCAAAACAGGCGGCACAAGCGGCGCCACGGCGCGGTTTTACGCGGCGTTCTGCAGCCTTCGCCTCAAAGAGTACGACGACGCGGTGACGCGGTTTGACGCCTTGGTGAACGACGGCGGCGAGTGGGGCGTGGCCGCCCGATACCACCGGGCCCGCGCCTTCGACGCCTTGGGCAAACGTGCCGAGGCCCGGGCCGATCGTGCCGCCATCGAGAAGGACGCTCCCGAGAGCTGGTACAACCTGCTGCTGCGCAGCAAAACGATGAGCGCCGAGGCCGTCAAGCTGCAGCCGAGCCTTCACCGCGCCGGTCGTTGGGACGGCCCCGCGCCGCCCGCCCCGCCGATTGAGCCCCCTGCCCTGCCTACGCGCCCCGGCGGCGTCTCGGCTCTGTACCCGCGGGAGCTGGAGGAGCGCGCCCCCTCGGAGATCGGCTGGGAGCGCCTCGCCTGGCCGAGCGCGACGCCGAGCGTGACGCCGTCCGCCGTGCCCGCAACACCCGCTACGCCCACCACGCCAACGCCAACCCCCGTCGTCGTCGTCCCCAGCCCCACCACCCAAGGCTTCGCCCCCTGGACGGCGCCCGCGCCTTACTCCCCCGGTCGTTTTTACGATCCCGTCGCCGCCGAGAAGGCCATGCGCCGCTTCGCTGAGGCCCACGAGCGCCTGTGGCCCGAGCTTCCAGCGGCCTACGATCTCGCCAAGGTCGGGCTCTACGACCTCGCGGGCCCGCTCCTCGCGACGGTGTATGAGGAGTGGGACGAGGCGAAGAAGGGCCAAGACGATCGGGCCCGGGAGCTGCGCCGCGACGTCACCATGACCACGATCGAGTGGCGGGCGCTGTTCTTGTTCACCCGCGACCACCACCACGCCGCGCGTTTTTGTTACGGCCTCGATCGTTACGGCGCCAACGCTGAAGAGGCCCGGCAAGCCCTGCGCCTCGCTTACCCCGCCGCGTGGCTCGACCCCCTCACCGATCACGGCCGTCGCGAAGACGTCGATCCCCTCCTCGCCTTGGGCCTGATGCGCCAAGAGAGCGTCTACAACAGCCAGGCCGTCTCCCCCGTCGGCGCCATCGGGCTCATGCAGATCATGCCCAACACGGGCTCACGCGTGGCGATGATGTTGGGCGAAGACACCTACACCCCGGCGATGCTTGAGCTGCCCGAGCACAACCTGCGCTATGGCGTCTTCTACTTAGGCCGCCTGCTCACCCGCTTTGAGGGCGCCTGGCCCCTGGCCGTGGCGAGCTACAACGCCGGTCCCCACAACATCGGCTCGTGGCTCGCCCCGTGGAAGGGCCGCATCACCATGGACGACTGGGTGGAGCAGATCCCCTTGAAGGAGACCCGAGACTATGTGAAGAAGGTGTCCGCCAATTATGCGGCTTACACCGCGCTCTACGGCCCCGCTGGCGCCACAATCTGGGTTCCTACGGCGCCTGCGGGCGATCTCGGCGAGGAGGTGGTCGATTTCTGATCGTATTTTTGGGCTCCTCCGCGTCTTGGCGCTGCTGCTCCTCGGTCTGCCATTGCTCGTGCACGCCGGAGAGCGCCTGCGCTGGCGTGATCCCGAGCCCCTCCCGCCGCCGCCCGTCGAGGCGCCTGTGGTCGTCGAGCCCGTGGCCCCCGCCGAGCCGCCGCCTCCCCCGGCGCCGCCGCTCTTCCCCGCGGGGGTGCCGATCACCCTCACCCAGCTCCCGCCGGGCCTCGCCAACGTCAGCGCCCAGGGCTGCAACGCCTGCCACTACCAGGCCCACGACGACTGGTCCCGCTCCGGCCACCGCGCCGCCTGGGTGAGCCCGCCGTTCCGCGCGGCGATGAAGGCCACCGGGGAGAGCCCGCTGTGCCTCTCCTGCCACCTGCCGCTCACCGTGCAGCAGCCGCGGCTGGTCGAGGAGTACCGCGGCGGCCCGCTCACCGAGGCCAAGACCCGCGAGAACACCGCCTGGGATCCCACGCTGCAACAAGAAGGCGTCACCTGCGCGGCTTGCCATGTGCGCGACGGCGTCGTCGTCTCCACCCGCGCCGCGCCCAAGGCCCCGCACCCCGTCGCCGTGAGCGAGGAGCTCGGGCGCTCCGAGACCTGCGCCACCTGCCACCAGCTCACCTGGACCGGCGCCGACAAACCCTTCTACGACACCTACGGCGAGTGGTCGCGCTCCAAGTGGGCCGAGGCCGGCGTTCGGTGCCAAGACTGCCACATGCCCCTGCAAGGTGGCCTCGTCGTCGCCGGTCGGTACGAGGCCCAAGCCAGCCACCGCTTCACCGCCGAGCCCGGTCGTGGCCTCAGCGTTCTGCTCAAGGCCCAACCCGGCGGCGCCACACGCGGCAAACCGTTCAAGGGCACCCTCACCCTGCAGAACACCGGCGCCGGCCACGCCATCCCCACGGGCACCCCCTTCCAGGCCCTGCGGGTGGAGGTCACGCTCTACGACGAGAAGGGCAAGCCGGTCGGCGCGCCATTTCGCCACGATCTCCGCCGAGAGGTGATGGCCGCTCCCCCTTACACAACCCTTTCAGACAACCGCCTCCAGGCGGGAGAGGAGCGGGTTGTGGAGGTCGTGATCGAACTCCCGCAGAAGTCCGGCGGCGGAGCAGGCACATTGGAGGTTCGGCTGTTAGAGGTTGGGGTCGATTCCTCCACTAGCGTGCCCTTCTCCATCCAGCGCATCCCGATTCAGGTGTATTGAGGGCCCCGTGATCCGCTTCGCTGCAGAGACTGATCCCGGCAAACGCCGCGACAACAACGAAGACGCCCACCTCACCGATCCCGAGAACGGGCTGTTCGTCGTCGCCGATGGTGTCGGCGGGCGCGCCTGCGGTGAGATCGCGTCGGCGATGACGATTGAGACCTTCCGGCAGGCGGCGAAGGCCCTGCGCAACACGGTCTTACGCTACGCCCAAAACCCAGGCCGAAACACGCGTAACTCCGTGCTAGAGGCCCTGGACGAGGTCTGCCAGCAGGCGAGCCGCCGGGTGTACGAAGAGGCCGAGAGCGAAGGCCGCCGCGGCATGACCACCACCGTCGTGGGTGTGGTCGTCGGCGGCGGCTCGGTGTTTTTGGCCCACGTCGGCGACAGCCGGGCGTACCTCCTGCGGGAGGGTGAGCTGCTCCAGCTCAGCGACGATCACTCCATGGTGAACGAGCTCGTGCGCAGCGGCCAGATGACGTACGAGGAGGCCAAACGTAGCCGCTATCGCAACGTCATCACCCGGGCGATCGGCCTTCACCCCACGGTTCAGCCCGACGTCGCCGCCATCGAGATCCTCCCCGGCGACCGCATCGTCCTGTGCAGCGACGGCCTCTCCGACCCGGTGAAGCCCCAGCAGCTCGCCCAGCTCCTCAGCCGCGGCACGCCCACCCAGGCCGTTCAGGGCCTGATTCAAGGCGCGCTGGACGCGGGCGGCCCCGACAACGTCACCGTCATCGTCATCGATCCCGACGCCTCGCCCCAGGCCGAGGCCGCCGCCGCCCGCGCCGAGATCATGGAGCGCCTGTTCCTCTTTGAGGACCTGCCCTTCCACGCCCGCGCCCGCGTCGGCCGCATGGTGAACGAGATGTTCGTCACCCCCGGCCAGACCGTCGTCGATCAAGGCGCCATGGACCGCGTGATGTACGTCGTCGTCCAGGGCAGCCTCATCGCCACCCGCGACGGCGTGAAGCTCGCCGAGTTCGGCCCCGGCGATCACTTCGGTGAGCTGGCCCTGGTCGACGCCCAGCCGCGCTCGGCCACGGTCACGGCCACGGGCTTCGGCAGCCTGATCTCCATCGATCGTGCGGCCTTAGACGAGTTCTCTCAGCGTGAGCCTGAGCTTGGCATCCGGATTCTCTGGAAGCTCCTCGGCACCGTCGCCCAGCGCCTTCGTGAGACGAACACCAAGGTGGTCGAGAAGAAGCACTGAGGCCGCTTGGCCTCGGGCTCCCCTAGGCGCCTGGCCCTCAGACCCAACAGGCGACGGCGCTTAGGTGTCGTCGCCTGTTTGGCTTGGGCGCCACACCACCGTGCCCATCTCTTCGCGCAGCTTGAGGTACTCGTCCGTCCACTCGCTGTCTTCGCCGCGCACAACGAAGGGCGGCAAATCAGCGCGCTCCCCGCTCCAGGCGCAGGTGAACAGGGCGATGGTCGGCGCCTGGCGAGGCCGGAAGATCACGTCTTGCCGCGCGAGGAGCGTGAGCCCAGCGGCGGCGATGGCCTGCTCTGGGCGAGGATCACCGGCGGCGTGGCACAGGCAAAAACGACCGTCGGGCGCCAGCACTGAAGCCGCCGCGCGACAATAATCAAACACGTCGCCCCGAAGCTCCATCCGCGCCCCGGCGCGCTGGGGGTGCGCCGAGATGACCCCTTTGCCGATGGGGATATACGGCGGGCTGCCGGTGATGAGCTCATACGGCGCGTCCCCGGCGAGGGCCGTCGGATCCCGCATGTCTTTGTGGCGTAAGGTCACCCGGCCCTCAATCCCGTTGAGCGCCACGGTGCGCCGGGCGAGCTTGTGGCTCACCTCTTGAACCTCGACCATGGTGAGCGTGGCGTCGGGCGGCATTCGCCACAGGGTCAGCAGCCCCACCGAGCCGATGCCCGCGCCGAGATCGAGCAGGCGGCGGCTCCCGGGCCGGGCGCGGGCGGCGGTCCAGGCGGTGAGCGTGTCGTCGGTGGAGAACCGATGACCCCGTCGAAGCTGGAAGATCCGCCAGTCGGCGGTGAGGCGGTCGAGGGACTCGTCATCATTGGGCTGATCGTGCATGGCGCCTTCGGGTAACCCGTCCGCCGCCGTCGGGTTACGCCAAAGCGATGCTCCTCCTCCTCGTCTTGTTCTTCGGGTGCGCCGAGTCCTTCGTTCAGAACGTCGGCGTCGGCGCGGTGATCACCCAGCGCTGCTCCTCCGACATGGAGGCCAAAGCCGGGGAATACCGCGCGACCTGCACCCCCGCGTCTTGCCCGCCTGAGCTCGTCGATGTCGGCGTGAGCCACGTCGTCGTCGCCGTGATCCCCAACGAGCGTGTCTTGGGCTACGCCGAGCGGAGCTGCCTGCAGAGCTTGGAGTCCCTCGCCGCGCCCGCCACGGCGACGAGCACGCCGCCGACGCCCCCCACGCCGCCGCCGGCCGCCGATCAGACCACTCTGTGAGCTGGCTTGAGCGCCTCGTGATGCGCCCGGTAGACCCTGGGCTCTTCTGGCGGGGCGCGACTGAAGGCGCGGCGACGCTGCGTTGGCTCGGCGTCGCGGGCTTCGCGCTCACGGTGAGCCAGCGCACCCTCGTGCTCGATCCTTACCTCAGCCGTGGTGGCGTGCGCGCCACGCTCACCCAGCCGCTTGTGCCCGATGAGGCGCTCTTGGCCCGGGAGCTGCCCAAGGCCGACGCCGTGCTCGTGGGCCACGCCCACTACGATCACGCCCTCGACGCCCCCGCCGTCTGCCGACACACCGGGGCGACGCTCTATGGCTCAAAGGCCGTGGCCAACATCGGCCGCGCCTACGGCCTGCCCGAGACCCAGCTTCACGCCTGCGAGGGCCACGAGCGCCTGAGCCTGCCCGGCGGCGAGGCCATCCCTCTGCCCTCACGGCACGGCCGGGTCTACCTCAACCGGGTCACCTTGCCCGGCGACATCCCGACGCCGCCGCCGTGGCCGCCGCGGATGGGCCATCTACGCCACGGACAGGTCTTCACCTGGTGGGTGGACTGGCAGGGCCTGCGCCTGATGCACGTCGACTCCGCCGACTACGACACCGCGCTGGTGAAGGGCCGCCCCGTGGACGTGCTCTGCCTCTGCGCCATCGGGCGGCGCTATCGCCCGGGCTACACCGAGGAGATCATCCAGGCCACGCGCCCGCGCCTCGTCGTCGCCTGCCATTGGGAGGGCTTCTTCTCGCCGTTTCAGAGCCCGCCGCGCACCTTGCCCGGCGTGGCCCTGGCGGGGTTTGTGGACGAGATCAGACGCGCGGGCGCCTCAGCCGCGGTGCTGCAGCCCGGCGGAAGCCTCGGTCTTGACGGCTGAGAGGCCGTTCACGGCGCGCACGGGCTCCCCGAAGGCCAGCTCGATCGCCCGGGGCACGCGGCTGACGACCTCGGCGAGGGGCTCCCGCAGGATCACCCCCGCCGCCTTGGCGTGGCCGCCACCCGAGGCGTGAAGCGCCCGGGCCACGGCGGAGACGTCCACCTGGCCTCGGCTGCGGAGGCTCAGCTTCACGAGCTCAGGGCCACGCTCGACGATCAGCACGGCGACCTCGACGCCCTCGACGTAGATCATCGCCTCGACGATGCCCTCCACGTCGGCCTCCGTGCTGCCGAGCTGGTCCATCACGCGCCGGGAGACCACCCCTTGCACCACCCGGCTCGCGGCGTGGAACGTGGCGTTGTCGAGCACACGCGCTTGCAGGGCCATGCCCGAGCGGCGGCGCTCCAAGAGCACCTTGATCGCGATGGCGGAGTGGTCGATGCCCTGCTCCAAGAGCCGCGCGGCGACCAGGTGTGTGGCCCCCGAGGTGTTGGAGTGCCGAAAACAGCCGGTGTCGAAGATGATGCCGGTGTAGAGCTGGGCGGCGGTGGGCGGGTCGAGGTGAATGTTCCAGGCGTCCATGCAGCGCAGGATCATCCCGCAGGTGGACTCCGCCTTGCGGTCGATGACGGCCAGGGTGTAGCCATCAGCGCTCGTGGTGCCGTGGTGGTCGATGATCGCCGTGGCCTTCGCGCCATAAAACGCCTCCCGAACGACGGGGGTGAGGCGATGGCGATCTCCGTCGAGCACGATGGCGAGGTCGTACGGGCCACGAACTTGGGCGTCGGGGACCATCTTGTCCGCGCCGTCCATCCAGGCGTAACGGAAGCTCGGCGTGCCCGCGACCTCGACGGTGGCCCGGGCGAAGCGGCGAATCGTGCGCGCTAGGGCCAAACACGCGCCGATGGAGTCACCGTCAGGGTCCTCAGGCCCGGTGAGCAGCACCCGCTCCGCGCCCTCGATGAGCCCTCGAAGGGTCTCGATGTCGTGTTGCGCCACCATCTTTGGCCTCGCGTCGTCGTGAAGGAATTCTGGTAAAGGTGACAGTCTAACGAAAGGCCACGCGCTTGGCGAGCCCGCCGAAGTCCGCCGCTTGAGAGGATCCACCTCGTTTGGCGCGCCGCGTGGCGGAACGCCACAAAGAGCAATAGAGAAGCCCCCTTGTGAACAACGAAGAATGCCTCCGCGGAGCCTGCTGAATGAGTGACCTGGACCAGAACGATCCCGACGTGTTAGCGCCCGTCGAGGGTGAGAACGACCCCTCCACGAGCGCCGGCCCCCGCCGCCGCAAGCCCCGCAAGAAGGAGCCCGTCGCGGCTCCCGCCCCCGTCGCCGCTGTTGAGGCGGAGGCCCCCGCCGCCCCGCCGGTCGCCGCCAAGCCCGTCGCCGCCAAGCCCGCCGCGCCGGTGAAGGTGATCGAGCCCGTCGTTGACGCCGCGCCCGCCGACGCTGATCTCGCCCCCTCCGAGCCTGAAGAGGCCGTTGAGGACGGTGACGATGAGCCCGTGCTGGCCGCCCCGCCGCCGGTTCGCCCCACCAGCCGCCGCGACGACTACCGCTCCGGCCGCCTGTTCTCCGACTTCCCCATCTCCCCCGAGCTGATTCAGGGCCTCACCGACCTCGGCTACTCCGAGGCCACCCAGGTCCAGGCCGAGGCCATCGAGCCCGCCTTGGCCGGCCAAGACCTCCTCGTGCGCGCCAAGACGGGCACGGGAAAGACGGCGGCCTTCGGCATCCCCCTGGTCGAGCGCTGTGAGCCCGGCCTGCGGAAGGTCCAGGTGCTCGTGCTCTCGCCCACCCGCGAGCTCGCCAACCAGATCGCCACCGAGATCGCCGGGATCGCCAAGTACCGCGACCTGCGCATCCTCCCGATCTACGGCGGCGTCGGCATGGGCGGCCAAGAGAAGGCCCTGCGTGAAGGCGTGGAGATCGTCATCGGCACCCCCGGCCGCGTGCTCGACCACCTCCGCCGCGGCAACCTCAACCTCGGCAACGTCCGCGGCGTCTGCCTGGACGAGGCCGACGAGATGTTGTCGATGGGCTTCTACAAGGAGGTCTCGTCGATCCTCAAGCACGCCCCGGCTGAGGCCCAGATGTTGATGTTCTCGGCCACCGTGGACGAGGACGTCAAGCGCCTGGTGCAGCGCCACCTCAAGGACCCGGTCGACATCTTCCTCTCCACCGACACCGACCGCGTCGAGGGCATCCGCCACGTCTTGTACGAGGCGCCGTCCGAGGGCCACCGCGTTCGCGCCTTGTTGTCGATCCTCGACTCCGAGCAGTGCGGCGCGACGATCATCTTCTGCAACACCCGCGAAGACTGCTCCACCGTGGCCACCTTCTTGGACCGCCAAGGTTTAGAGGTTGAGCTGCTCTCGGGCGAGCTGCCCCAGAAGAAGCGTGAGCAGGTGATGGCCGAGGTGAAGTCCGGCCGCGTGCAGTTCCTCGTCTCTACCGACGTGGCCGCCCGCGGCATCGACATCTCCGACATCAGCCACGTCTTCAACTACTCCTTGCCCCCCGACCCCGCGGTCTACATGCACCGCATCGGCCGCACGGGCCGCATCGGCAAGTCGGGCATCGCGATCAGCCTCGCCGGTGGCCCCGACCTCTCCACCCGCCTCGTCCTGGAGCGCCAGTTCGCGATCCAGTTCGAGTACAAGACGCTGCCCACCCGCGAGGTCTCCGAGTCGCTGCGCTTGGAGCGTCAGGTGAGCCGCATCCGCGAGGCCATGGGCTCCATCGCCTTTGAGGGCTTCATCGGCATGGCCCGGGCGCTCAAGGCGCACCCCGAGGGGGATCTGCTCCTCGCCACGGCGCTGAAGACCTTCTTCCAGTGGGACCGTGAGCGCCGCGCCGCCAAGAGCGACGTCGACAGCATCGGCGCCTTGGCTGAGGCCCGCTCCACCAAGGCCGAGTCCCGTCGGGACGGCGGCGGCGGACGCGACGGTGGCCGGGATGGTGGTGGACGTGGAGATCGTGGCGACCGCCGCCGCGACGACCGCCCGCCGCGTGAAGAGCGCAGCGGCGATCGTGGCGACCGCGGCGGAGATCGTGGAGAGCGCCGTCGTGACGACCGCCCCCGTGACGACCGCCCCCGCGACGACCGCCCGCCGCGTGAGGAGGCCCCCGCCGCCGCGCTGTCTGACGAGCGCCCCGTCCCCCCCACGGAGGAGTCCGCCGCCAGCGCCGAGGGCCGCAAGCGGAAACGCCGCCGCAAGAAGCGCGGCGCGGGTGAGCCCACCCTCAACGCCGACGGCACGGTGAACGAGTCGAGCGTCGAGAGCGACGGCGGCGACGATGAGGGCGACGACGGCGTGTCCGTCCAGGCCCCCGAAGGCGCCGAGCCCTCGGGCGACGCCCCCGCCAACGAAGGCAACGACAACAGCGAGGGCGATGGCCCCCGTCGTCGGCGTCGTCGGCGTTAGACCGGTCGGTCTGGTCCAAGAGCCCAGCGCGCGTCGGTCACCCGGCGCGCGTTGGCGCTTCAGTCTCTAACGATCACGAGCCCCCCCCCCCCCGCCCCCCCCCCCCCCCCCCCCCCCCCCCCCCCCCCCCCCCCCCCCCCCCCCCCCCCCCCCGCCCCCCCCCCCCCCCCCCCCCCCCCCGCCCCGCCCCCCCCCCCCCCCCCCCCCCCCCCCCCCCCCCCCCCCCCCCCCCCCCCCCGCCCCCCCGGCCGCCCCCCCCCCCCCCCCCCCCCCCCCCCCCCCCCCCCCCCCCCCCCCCCCCCCCCCCGCCGCCCCCCCCTCCCCCGCCCCCCGCCCCCCCCCCCCCCGCCCCCCCCCCCCCCCCCCCCCCCCCCCCCCCCCCCCCCCCCCCCCCCCCCCCCCCCCCCCCCGCCCCCCCCCCCCCCCCCCCCCCCCCCCCCCCCCCGCCCCCCCCCCCCGCCCCCCCCCCCCCCCCCCCCCCCCCCCCCCCCCCCCCCCCCCCCCCCCCCCCCCCCCCCCCCCCCCCCCCCCCCCCCCCCCCCCCCCCCCCCGGCCCCCGCCCCCCCCCCCCCCCCCCCCCCCCCCCCCCCCGCGCCCCCCCCCTCGCCCCCCACCCCCCCCCGCCACCCCCCCCCCCCCCCCCCCCCTCCCCCCCCGCCCCCCCCCCCCCCCCCCCCCCCCCCCCCCCCCCCCCCCCCCCCCCCGCCCGCCCCCCCCCCCCCCCCCCCCCCCCCCCCCCCCCCCCCCCCCCCCCCCCCCCCCCCCCCCCCCCCCCCCGCCCCCCCCCCCCCCCCCCCCCCCCCCCCCCCCCCCCCCCCCCCCCCCCCCCCCCCCCCCCCCCCCCCCCCCCCCCCCCCCCCCCCCCCCCCCCCCCCCCCCCCCCCCCCCCCCCCCCCCCCCCCCCCCCCCCCGGCCCCCCCCCCCCGGCCGGCCCCCCGCCCCCCCCCCCCCCCCCCCCCCCCCCCCCCCCCCCCCCCCCCCCCCCCCCCCCCCCCCCCCCCCCCCCCCCCGGGGCCCCCCCCCCCCCCCCCCCCCCCCGCCCCCCCCCCCCCCCCCCCCCCCCCCGCCCCCCCCCCCCCCCCCCCCCCCCCGCCCCCCCCCCCCCCCCCCCCCCCCCCCCCCCCCCCCCCCCCCCCCCCCCCCCACCCCCCTCTCCCGCCCCCCCCCCGCGCCCCCCCCCCCCCCCCCCGCCCCCCCCCTTCCCCCCCCGCCGCCCCCCCCCGCCCCCCGGCCCCCCCCCCCCCGGCGCCCCCCCCCCCCCCCCCGCCCCCCCCCCCCCCCTCCGCCCCCCCCCCCCGGCCCCCCCCCCCCCGCCCGCGGTTCGCCCCCCCCGGGGGGCCCCCGCCCCCCCCCCCCCCCCCCCGTTCGGGGCCCCGGGCCGGCCCCCCCCCCGCCCCCGGGCGCGGCCCCCCCCCCCCCCCCCCCCCCCGCCCCCCCCCCCCGGGGGGCGGCCGCGCCCCCCCCCGGGCCCCGGCCCCCCGCCCCCGCCCCCCCCCCCCCCCCCCCCCCCCCCCCCGCCCCCGGCCCCCCCCCCCCCCCCCCCCCCCCCCCCCCCCCCCCCCCCCCCCCCCCCCCCCCCCCCCTCCCCCCGCCCCCCCCCCCCCCCCCCCCCCCCCCCCCCCCTGGGGCCCGCCCCGCCCCCCCCCCCCCCCCCCCCAGTCAGCGCTGCTCCAAGAAGCTCACCTCCCAGGCGAGCTGGCGGCAGCGCTCGGCGTCTTCGCTGGTGATGATGTCCGACTCCGTGAGCAGGCGGATCTCGTTCATCAGGTTCGTGCGGCAGAGGTAGGTGCCGTCGGTGTTGATCGTGAACCGCACGCCGCCCTCTTTGAAGGTGCCGAGCACAAACGCGAACTCCTCCAGGTGGCGCACCGCCCGGGTGTGCAGGTTCGACGTGGGGCAGATCTCCAGGACCGTGCCCGTGTCGGCCAACATCTTCACGGCCTCGGGGTTGTACGCCGCGCGCACGCCGTGGCCGATGCGGTGGGGCTTGAGGTGTTTCATCACGGCGATGACCCCTTCCCCTGCGGTGGACGAGGTCTCCCCGGTGTGAACCGTGGTGCCCAAGCCCGCCTCACGGGCGCGCTCGAAGATGCGGGCGAAGGCCTGGGCCGAGTCCCCAAGCTCAACGGCCTGCTTCTCTGTCCCGGCGAGATCGATGCCGATGACGCCGCGGTCCATGTAGCGGATCGCCTTCTCTAAGATGATCTCGTTGAGCTCCGGGGTGAACTCCCGGGCCAAGCAGAAGATGAGCCCGGCCTCGACGCCGTACTCCAAGCAGGCGCGGTCCATGCCGCGTAAGGTGGCGTGGATGATGTGGTCGAGGTCCCGCTCGCCCCCCACGTTCCGCTTCATGGGGTTGAAGCGCAGCTCAATCCGCTCCACACGAGAGCCGCGGTACTCCTTGCCGATGACCTCGTAGGTGGAGATCTCCATGGCGCTGGGCGAGGACTGGATACGCTCCGTCCAGGTGTGGAGGATCGAGAGATAATCCTCTAAGGTGCGCACCTTTCGTGGGTTGACCGTGATGAGGTCAACAAACTCCCAGTAGTCCTTCACCGGCAGGCGCAGGCCTTGCTGGTGAGCGATGGACCACATGATGTGGGGAGCCACCGAGGCGCCGATATGAATGTGCAGATCGCAGAGGGGAGATTCAGGGATTGGCATGGCTCGCCCTAACCCCGGCTCCCCCCTCTCGGCAAGGATCGGTCTGACGCACGATCGGGTCTGTCGAGCGGCGCCTCTCGACCCGTCAAGAGCCCCCGGACACGTTTGGGCCTGCGCACGGCGCCTTGGCCATGTTATTCGACCCAGCCTGCCAAGATCCCGCCGCGTCGTCCGCTCCTCGCCCGCCCCACTCCCCCTCCTCCCCGCTGCCGCCCCATGACTGACCAGGTTCAATCCGTCGCCCTCCATGAGGCCGCGAGCCGTCGATACTTGAGCTACGCGCTCTCGGTCATCACCTCCCGCGCGCTCCCTGACGTGCGTGACGGCCTCAAGCCCGTGCAGCGCCGCATCCTCTACGCGATGTCGCACAACCTGCACCTTCGCCCTGACGCGCGGCACCGGAAGTCCGCGGCCATCGTCGGCGAGGTGATGGCGAAGTACCACCCCCACGGCGACCAATCGATCTACGACGCCATGGTGCGCCTCGCCCAGCCCTTCTCCCAGCTCCACATGCTCGTGGACGGCCAGGGCAACTTCGGCAGCTTAGACGGCGATCCCCCGGCGGCGATGCGCTACACCGAGGCCAAGCTGCGGCCCCTGGCGATGGAGCTTCTGGAGGAGCTCGGCCAGCACACCGTCGATCTTCGCCCCAACTACGACGGCCAGTACTTTGAGCCCGTGGTGCTGCCCGCCCGTTTCCCGCAGCTCTTGGTGAACGGCTGCGAAGGCATCGCCGTGGGCATGGCCACCCGGGTGCCCCCGCACAACCTGCGTGAGGTGCTCGACGCCTGCGTGCTGCTCATCGACGATCCCGAGGCGCCCTTAGAGAAGGTGTGCCGTAAGGTGCGCGGCCCCGACTTCCCCACCGGCGGCGAGCTGCTCAACTCCGCTGAAGAGCTTCGTGAGATCTACGCCACGGGCCAAGGCTCGGTGACTGTGCGGGGCTCGGCCGTGCCCGAGCGCCAGGGCAAGAAGGCCCTGCTCATCCTCACCTCGATCCCCTACGCCCAGAACAAGGCGGATCTGGTCAAACGAATCGGCGAGCTGATCTCCGAGCGCGCCTTGCCCCAGCTCCTCGACGTGCGTGACGAGTCCACGGACGACGTGCGTGTTGTGTTGGAGCTCCGCCGCCCTGAAGACGAGGGCCCGGCGCTCGCGTACCTCTACAAACACACCCCGCTCCAGCAGCGTTACCACATCAACCTCACCGCCCTCGTCCCCACGGACAACGCCGAGGTCTGTGTCCCCGCCCGGCTGAATTTGCGGGATCTCCTCAAACATTGGCTCACCTTCCGCCTGCTCACCGTGCGCCGCCGGTTTGAGCACGAGCTGCGTAAGCTCCGCGAGGCCATCCACATCCTCGAGGCCTTCGCCATCCTGTTCAACGCCTTGGACGAGGCGATTCAGATCATTCGATCGTCTGAGGGCAAACGGGACGCGGCTGAAAAACTCATCGAGCGGTTTGATCTCGACGAGATCCAGGCCGACGCCATCTTAGAGACGAAGCTCTACAAGCTCGCGAAGTTAGAGATCAACGCCATCCTCGCCGAGCTGTCCGCCAAACGAATCGAGGCCGCGCGTATCGAGGCGCTGTTGTCGTCGGAGTCCGCGCTGTGGCAGGTGGTGCGTGATGAGCTGTTGAAGCTGCGCGACACCCACGCCCAGAAGCGCCGCACCAAGATCCTCGGCGAGGTCGAGGTCGAGACGTACAGCGAGGCCAACTACATCGTCGCTGAAGACGCCTGGGTCATCCTCACCCGCGACGGCTGGCTCAAACGCCAGTCCTCGTTCACCGACATCGCCAAGATCCGCGTTCGTGACGGGGACAGCGTCGGCTGGGTGGCCTTGGCCTCTACACGCGCCACGGTGAGCATCTTCACCGATCAAGGCGGGGCCTACACCCTGCGCGTAGACGACATCCCCGCCACCTCGGGCCACGGCGAGCCCGTCCAGAAACGTTTCCGTTTCGCCGACGGCGAGCGGGTCGTGGCGCTCATGTCACACGATCCCCGGGTGCTGCCCAAGGCCCTGGCCCCGCCGAGCGAGCCGGACGAGCCCCCAGCCCCCCACGTCGTCGCCGTCACCCGCCAAGGTCGCGGCCTACGCATCGCGCTGGATGGTTTCGTAGAGCCCTCCACCCGCAGCGGCCGCCGGTTCATGAAGGTCGAGGACGCCGGAGACAGCGTGCTCGTCGTCTGGCTCAGCGCGGGCACCGAGATCGTGAGCTTGGCGTCTGAAGGTGGCAACATGCTCGCCTACCCCATCGCTGAGCTGCCCGTGGTGAAGGCCGCCGGGCGCGGCATCACGGCGATGAAGCTCAATGAAGGTGACACGGTCTTCGCCTTTGAGCTAGCGCGCACCCCGGCTGAGGGCGCCCTGGTGAAAACGCCGCAGGGCCGTGAGGAGATCGCGAGGCTCACGAAGTTCGGCGGCAAACGTGGCGACAAAGGCGGCGTGGTGATCAAACGCGGAGGCTTCGTGGAGTGGGTGCGTACACCCCAGCTCATCGTGCCGCCGAGCCAGGAGGGCACATGAGCAGCAAGGGGGCCTATACCGAGCACGACATCACCGTGCTCGAGGGCCTGGAGGCGGTGCGCCGTCGCCCAGGCATGTACATCGGCTCAACGGGCACCGACGGCCTGCACCACCTGGTCTGGGAGATCGTCGATAACGCCGTGGACGAGGCCATCAACGGCCACGCGTCTTACCTCTCGGTCACCATTCACAAAGACGGCCGCACCGTCACCGTGTCCGACAACGGCCGCGGCATCCCCGTGGGTTTGGTGCCCAAGTACGGCAAGAGCGCCTTAGAGCTCATCCTCACCACGCTTCACTCCGGCGGCAAGTTTAACCAAGAGAACTACGCCACCGCGGGCGGCCTGCACGGCGTCGGCTCGTCTGTGGTGAATGCGCTCTCGACACGGCTGCAGGCGCGTGTGCGCCGCGACGGCAAGGAGTGGTCTCAAGAGTTTCGCCGGGGCGTGCCCAAGGCGCCCATCGCCGAGATCGGCCCCGCCCGAGGCACGGGCACGTCGATCACCTTCACGCCCGACCCCCAGATCTTCGGTGATTTAGGCTTTGACGGCGCGCTCATCCGCGACCGCCTCGAGATCAAGGCCTACCTCAACGCCGGCCTGCGTGTGGTCTTCCGCGACGAGGTGACGGGGGCGAACGTCGAGCTGCGCCACGAGGGTGGGCTCTCCGACCTGCTCCAGCACCTGCTGCGCCAGGCCGAGCAGCGCCCCTTGGTGGAGCCCTTCACCCTTCGCCGTGAGGGTGAAGGCCTCGTGCGCACCGAGCTTGAGCTCACCTGGACCGAGTCCAACCGTGAGCAGCTCAACACGTTCGTGAACGGCATCCCCACCCGCGAGGGCGGCACCCACGAGCAAGGCCTCAAAGACGCCGTCGTGAAGGCGCTGCGCTCGTTTATTGAGGCCCACGACCTCGAGCCCCGCGGCCTCAAGCTCACCGCTGAAGACCTGCGCGAGGGCATGCTCGGCACCCTGTCGATCTACGTGCCCGAGCCCCAGTTCCAAGGCCAGACCAAAGACAAGCTCAACAACCCCGAGGTGCGTGGGCAGGTCGAGGCCATGGTGCGCACGGCCTTGGAGCGCCAGCTTCACGAGCGCCGCTCGTGGGGTGAGACGCTCATCGCCCGCGCCGTGCAGGCCGCCCGGGCGCGCTTGGCCTCTCGCGCCGCCGTGGCCGACGTCAAACGAAAGTCCGCGGTGAACACCCGGCTCAACCTGCCGGGCAAGCTCGCCGACTGTGCGTCATCTGACCCATCCGTGTGTGAGCTGTTCATCGTCGAGGGAGACTCCGCCGGTGGCTCGGCCAAACAAGGCCGCGACCGCGAAAAACAGGCGATTCTGCCCCTGCGCGGCAAGGTGTTGAACACCGAGCAGGCCAGCCTCACCACCATCCTCAAGAACAACGAGCTCACGGATCTGGTGAAGTGCCTGGGCTGCGGCATGGGCAAAGACTTTGACCTGTCCCGCCTGCGCTACGACCGCGTCATCCTGCTGATGGACGCCGACGTCGACGGCAACCACATCGCCACGCTCTTGCTCACCTTCTTCTACCGCTTCTTGCCGGGCTTGGTGCGTGAGGGCCACGTCTACATCGCCCAGCCGCCGCTCTACCGCATCGAGGTGGGCAAAGACACCTGGTGGGCCGCCGACGACGCCGAGAAGGAGCGCATCTTACGCAAGCTCCCGGCGCGCTCCAAGCCCGAGATCAGCCGGTTTAAGGGCCTGGGCGAGATGATGCCCAAGACCTTGTACGAGACGACGCTCGACCCAAAGAAGCGCCGCCTGCTGCGGGTGAGCGTGCCCGAGCACGCCCAGCTCCTCACGGACGAGATCTTCGCCGAGCTGATGGGCAAAGACGCCGCCGCCCGCTACCAGTTCATCATGTCCCGGGTGCATGAGGTCGAGACCCTAGACGTGTGAGCCGGGCGCCGTCATTCAGCGCGCCGGGGTCACCCTCGACGACCCTCGCCGCAGACCTGCGCCGCCGCCATCCACGTCGCCCCCCGGGGCGCTCACTCGAACGCCGCGCGGCGGTTTCGGTGCGGCCTGGTCGCTGATCAGCCCTCGGCCAGGATCCCGGCGCCTTGACACGCCGGGCCTCGCCGTTTAGTCTTGGGCTCCTACTGAAAACGAAAGTCAATATCAACTGCCGAGCCCAACCTCTCCGTGGAGGCCCCGTGCGCCTAGCTCTCCCGCTCCTCTTCGCCCTCTCTGGTCTCGGCGCCTGCACAAAAGGCGCTGACGAGGGGCTCGTGTGGCCTGAGTCCACCGCCGACGCGGTGAGCGGCTACGCGGCGGTCGTCGAGGCCAGCTACGCCGACTCCTTGGCCGACGCCGAGGCCCTGCACCAGCGCGTCCTGGCCCTCGTGGCCGCCCCCAGCGACTCCACCTTAGACGACGCCCGAGGCGCCTGGCTCCAGAGCCGCGAGCCCTACCTTCAGACCGAGGTGTACCGCTTCTATGACGGCCCCATCGACAACCCCGAGGACGGCCCCGAAGGGCTTCTGAACGCCTGGCCCCTCGATGAGCATTACCTGGACTACGTCGAGGGCGACGCCGAGGCCGGCCTGATCAACGACGCCGCGGTGACGCTCAATGAAGACACCCTCGTGTCCCTCAACGAGGCCGGCGGCGAGAAGAACATCGCCACGGGTTATCACGCCGTCGAGTTTTTGTTGTGGGGCCAAGACCTGAACGATGACGGCCCGGGCGCCCGACCTTACACAGATTATGTCGTCGGTGAGGGCGGCACAGCGTCAAACCAGGGCCGCCGCGGCGAAACCCTCACCCTCGTGAGCGGCCTGATGCTCACCCACCTGGGCCAGGTTCACGACGCCTGGGCCCCCGGCGCGGCCTATCGCGCCGACTTTGAGGCCAACCCCGAGGCCTCCTTCGCCAAGATCCTCACCGGGATGATCGTGCTCTCCGGCTTTGAGACCGGCGGCGAGCGCCTCCAGGCCTCGTTGGACAGCGGCGATCAAGAGGACGAACACTCCTGCTTCTCCGACAACACACACAGAGACATGGTGCAGGACGTGCGCGGCGTGCTGAACGTGTGGGAGGGACAATACACCCGCCTCGACGGCTCAACCGTGAGCGGTGTGTCGGTCAAGGCCATCGTGGAGGAGGTCGCCCCCGACCTCGCGGCCTCCCTCGACGCCCAGATCCACGAGAGCCTGACCTTGGCGGAGGCGCTTCAGGCCCCCTATGACCAAGAGATCGCGCCGGGCAACGCCGAGGGCAACGCCCGGGTGCAGGCCCTCGTGGTGAGCCTTCGCGCCCAGGAGGAGCTGCTGTTTGAGGTGTTCACCGCGTTTGAGCTCACCGTCGAGATCCCGGAGTAGACGCCGATGTCGCCCAACGCCGCGCGGCTCCTCCCCCTCGTCGCCCTCTTGGGCTGCGGAGGCCCCATGTCTACGCTAGAGGACGGCGAGTGGCTGCCCGGCGGCGAGACGACGAGCACCCTGCTCTTGGGCTCAAACGCCTTCTTGATGCCCGCCCAGAACCTGAGCCCCGAGCACGAACAAGACTTCTACAGCGGAAACAGCTTCTTCAACGCCTCGTGGACTGAAGCCCCGGCCAGCGCCGAGGCCCGAGACGGCTTGGGCCCTCTGTTCAACGCCCGGTCGTGCTCGGGCTGCCACTTCAAAGACGGCAAAGCCGCGCCACCCGAGGCGGGGGACGGCCCCTTCGTCGGTCTGCTGCTGCGGCTCTCTGTGCCGGGCGCTGACGGGCCCGTCCCTGAACCGATCTACGGCGGGCAGCTTCAAGACCAAGCCAACCCCGACGTGCCCGTAGAGTTAACGCCCAGCGTCACTTGGCACGATCAAGAGGGCAGGTTTGACGACGGCGCCGCCTACAGCCTGACCTGGCCCACCTTCACCGTGTCGGATGCCCAGCATGGCCCCGTCGGCGACGGCCTGATGATGTCGCCCCGCGTCGCCCCCCACATGGTCGGTCTGGGCTTGTTGGAGGCCATCCCAGAGGAGACGCTCTTGGCCTTGGCCGACCCAAACGACGACGACGGCGACGGGATCTCAGGCCGGGTTCAGCGCCACGATGGGCGCGTGGGCCGCTTCGGCTGGAAGGCCGACGCCGTAGACGTAGAGGCCCAGGTGGCGGGGGCCTTCGCCGGAGACATGGGCCTCACCAGCCGGGTCGTGCCGTTGGATGACTGCACAGAGGCCCAGGCCGAGTGCCTCGCCGAGCCCAGCGGCGGAGATCCCGAGGTCAGCGATCCGATCTTGGACCTCGTGACGCTCTACTCCCGGGCCGTCGCCGTGCCCGCGCGCCGCGCCGCCGACGATGAGACTGTGTTGGTGGGCAAGGCCCTGTTCAACGACATTGGCTGCGCGGCCTGCCACACGCCGTCTCACACCACCGGCGCCAGCCCTCTGCCCGAGCTTCAAGACCAGCGCATCTGGCCGTACACCGATCTGCTCCTGCACGACATGGGCGAGGGTCTCGCCGATGGCCGGCCCCTCGGAGACGCGAGCGGGCAGGAGTGGCGCACCCCGCCGCTGTGGAGCCTGGGGCTGATCGACGAGGTGAACGGCCACACCCGGTTTCTGCACGACGGCCGCGCCCGCAGCCTGGAGGAGGCGATCCTGTGGCACGGCGGCGAGGCCGAGGCCGCTCAAGCCGAGTTCGTCGCGCTCTCAGCCGACGAGCGTGACGCCCTGATCGTGTTCTTGGAGGATCTGTGAGGCTCGCCCTTCTAACCCTGCTCGGCGCCTGCAGCTCCCCCGCGGAGAGCCCCAACGCCAGCCGAGCCGAGGTCGTGCGGGCCTTGGCGGAGCAGGTCGCCCAAGGCCACTACGCGGAGTTCGCGTTGAAGGCCGCGGTGATGCACGAGCTGACCACGGCCTTGTGTGACCACCCCGACGCCGGGACCTTCGCCGCCGCCCAGGCCGGATGGTGGGCGGCCAAGGCGCCGTGGGCCCGGGCTGAAGTCATCCAGTTTGGCCCCGTCGTGGAGTACCCCGAGCGGCTGGGCCCAAAGATCGACGACTGGCCGGTGAACGAGGAGGCCGTCGAGGCGCTGATCGCAGGGGAAGATCCGCTGGACGTGGCCTCCTTCGGCCTCATGGGCAGCGCCACCCGGGGCCTGCCTGTCGTCGAGCACCTGCTCTGGCCTGATGACGCCGACGCCTTATCCGCGCTCTTGGCCACGCCCCGGCGCTGTGAGGCCTTGGTCGGCGCCAGCGGTGATGTGGCGATCAGCGCCGAGCGCCTGGTGACCGTGTGGCGTGAGGACTGGATGCTCCGCGTCGGTCAGCCCAGCGTGGATGACGGGGACGCCTACGACACCGTGCAAGACGCCTTGGATGAGTGGGTGAACCGCATGGCGTTCACCGCCGAGAACATTCGAGGCACAAAGTTGGGCGCCCCCGTCGGCGACAAGACCGGCGGTGAGCCCCAGCCCGACCTGCTCCAGTCTCGGCCCAGCGGGCGCTCTCTCACCGACGCCCGAGACGCCTTGGCCGGGGTTCAAGACCTGTGGACCGGCGGCGCGGCCGAGTCCCCCCTCGGCGTGCGTGACCTCCTGCGCGACGACCCCGTGCTCACCGCCCAGCTCGACGCCCTGTTTGAGACGACGGACGCGCGGCTGGCCGAGCTGCCCGAGCCCTTGGAGGACACGATCTTGCTGCAGCCGGAGCTCGTCGCCCGAGCCCAAGACGCGCTCTTGGCCTTACAGGTCGCCGTTCAGGTAGATCTCGCCCAACAGCTCAGCGTCACGATCACCTTCAACGACAACGACGGCGACTGATCGGTGCTGGACCGCCTCCGCGCCGCGCTCTCGGCCCCGGTAGATCCCGCGGGGCTGATCGTGTTTCGTGTGGGCTTTGGCCTGCTCGCGGCGCTCTCGGCCCTGCGGGTGATGGCCTTGGGCTGGGTGGAGGCGCTCTATGTGACACCCACCACAAACTTCCCGTGGATCCCCGGCCTCGCCACACCTTCGCCAACTGTGCTCTATGGCCTGTTCTGGGCGCAGGTGCTCGCGGGCTTGGGCCTCGTGTGGGGGCGCGCGCCGAGGCTCTGTCTCGCCGCGTGGCTCCTCTCGTTTGGCTTCATTGAGCTCCTCGACAAGTCGCTCTACCTCAACCACTACGTCCTGTTCACGCTCTTGGGACTGTGGATGATGCTCATCCCCTTGGAGCGGCTGCGCCTCTCTGGCGGCGCCGCCCTGCCCGCCTGGAGCCTCGTCCTGCTTCGTGTGCAGGTGGTGACGGTGTACCTCTGGGCGGGCCTCGCCAAGCTCAACGCCGACTGGCTCTTGCGCGGCGAGCCCCTCACCACCTGGTTAGAGGCCCGCGCCCAGCTCCCTCTCGTCGGCCCGTTCCTCGCCCATGACGTGACGGCCTTGGGCATGAGCTGGGCCGGGGCGGCCTACGATCTCTCCGTGCCTTGGCTGCTCTTGCACCCCCGCACCCGGCCCCTGGGCGTGGTGTTGGTGGTGGGGTTTCACTCCGCCGTGGGCCTGCTCTTCCCCATCGGCGTGTTCCCGGCGCTGATGATCCTGAGCAGCACCCTGTTGTGGAGCCCGAGCTGGCCCCGGCGCTGGCTGGGCGCCTGGACGCCACCGCCGCCCGCCCCGCCTCCGTGGCCCTGGCCCCCAACCGCGGCGTTGATCGCCGTGATCCTGGGGATGACGCTCTTCCCCGGGCGTGGGCTGTTGCGCGGCGAAGACGTCGCCTGGACCGAGCGGGGTCACCGCCTCGCGTGGCGTGTGATGCTCATCGAGAAGACGGGGCTTGTGGAGCTTCGTGTGGTGGAGCGCAGCACCGGGCGCCTGTGGCGGGTGTCCCCGGCGGAGGGCCTCACCGCCTTGCAGCACAAACAGCTCCGCACCCAGCCCGATCTCATCCGCGACTACGCCCTGCAGATCAAGGCCCAGCACGCCGCGGCGGGTCGCGACGTGGCCGTCTTCGCCGAGGCCTGGGTGAGCCTCAACGGGCGGCCCTCCCAGCGCCTCTTGCGGAACGATCTCGACCTCACCCAGCCCCTGGGAGCCCTGGACGAGGCGGGGTGGATTCTGCCGCGGGAGACGCCGTGATGGGGACGATCCTCCGCCCGTTTGCGGCGAGCGGCCGACGGGCGCGAGAACTGTGGCGACGTGGGGCAGCAAAAGAACGCTGCAGTCGTTGATCTTGATGGCCCATTTTCGCTTGCACAACAGACAATCAACCTCCAGCCGTATGCAGGGATTTCTGGGGCATTCTTGGTCGGGCTATCTCTGTCGCCGTGGTTCCAGGCGGAGCGGATGGAACGTGCTACGGGCATGACCGCAACTGGGACTAAGGCTGCAAAGCTACGTCAATTTTGTGCTCCAGTTCCCCCCTCGCCGAACAACACCGCATCGTCGCCAAAGTTGACGCGCTGATGGCCCTCTGCGACACCTTCGAGGCCCGGCTCACCGCGGCCCGGGAGCTCCACGCCGCCTTCGCCGCCGCGGCGGTCCACCACCTCGATGTGTGAGGCGCGACGGGGCTCACGGACGACCCCTACGGCGCGCGCACAAGGCCACGAGCGCCGTGGGCATGGAGTTTTGGGCGCGTGCAGATCGGCGAGCGCCGTGGGCATGGAGTTTTGGGCGCGTGCAGATCTGCGACGCCGTGAGCGCGAACATTCGACCGCGCGCAGATCTGCAAACGCCGTGAGCGCGAACATTCGGCCGCGCGCACTTCTGCGAACGCCGTGAGCGCAAACATTCGGCCGCGCGCAGATCTGCAAACGCCGTGAGCGCGAACATTCGGCCGCGCCCAGATCTGCGGTTGCCGTGAGCGCGAACATTCGGCCGCGCGCAGATCTGCGAGGGCCGCGCGCGACCTTCGGGGCCTCCAGCTTCTGGACGTGGCGGAGCACGTCCACCTGGCGCCCGCCGCCGGGGGTGCCGCCGGTCAGCACGAGCGAGCGCACCAGGGCGAGCGCGTCGAGCTTGCGCGGCCGCTCTTGCAGGTTCACCAATCCGACCCGCTCTCGGCTCACCCGCTCGGGAAGAACCTCGCTCATCATCATCAGAAGCGGCTCGCCCGCCACCGCGCTCTCCTCGTGCGACGGTCGCGTCACCTGTCGAGATCATGGCCTGAAACCGAGCGTTCTGACCCATCTGTGCAAAGGGATCGGCCAACCTCAGCAAGTCGCTATCTGGATAAACATGCCCGCGCGGGATACGCACCCCCCCATGCTCATCCTGCTCCTCGCGTGCGCCGCCGACCCGGCGCTCACCTGCGGCCCCGGCACCCTTCGCGCGGGAGACGCCTGCGTCCCGGAGACCCCAGCGGTCGACGACTCCGGCGCGCCCGAGCCCGACGACACCTCCCCCGACGACACGTCGGCCGACGACACCTCGCCGGTCGACACCGCCCCCGGCGAGGACACAGGCGCCGTCCCGCCGATCGAGGTCTACCTGCTCGCGGGGCAGTCCAACATGGACGGGTACGCCTACCAGAGCGGGCTCCCGCCGGCGTGGAAGGTGGCCGAGCCCGGTGTGTCCATCTATTGGTCGGGGTGGGGTGAGCTCCGCGCGCTCGCGCCGGCCTCGGCGGGGGGCAGCCCTTACGTGGGCCCCGAGGTGTCGATGGGGCACACCTTCCTCGCGGAGGGGCGGCGTGTGGTGCTGGTGAAGCACGCGGTGAGCGGCACCGATCTCGCGACGTTCTGGTACCCGGGCCTCTACGACGGCGACCCCTCCGCCGGCGAAGGGTGGCTCGGCCTCGTCGACACCGTGCGGGGCGCCACCGCCGCCCTCGACGCCGCGGGCGAGCCGTGGCGGTGGGCGGGCATGGCGTGGATGCAAGGCGAGTCCGACGCCGTCTACGAGTGGAGCGCGTCGACCTACGCCGACAACCTCGCGCTCTTCGTCGACCGCGTCCGGGAAGAGACCGGCCAAGCCGCGTTGCCGGTGGCCGTCGGGCTGATCGCGTGCGACGGCCTGTGCGTGTACGTCGACACCGTGCGGGCCGCGCAAGAGGCGGTGGCCGCCGCCGACCCCGCGGTGCTCACCTTCGAAACCCGCGACCTGCCCCGCAACTACTTCGACCCGTGGCACTACGACGGCCCGGCCAACCGTGTGCTCGGCCAACGCTTCGCGCAGGCGCTGATGGGTGCGCCGCTCGAGCCCGCGCTCACCCCCGCGCTCGAGGTGGACGGGTACGCGATGGACTTCGACGGGAGCTACACCGTCGGCTGGACGTTCACGCTCGACCGCGCCATCACCGTCACCGACCTCGGCGCCTTCACGCCGCCGGGCAGCTTCTTGTGGACCGACACCGAGGTCGGCATCTGGGACGCCGACACCGAGGCGCTGCTCGTCCGCGACGACGTTCCGTCCCGCTACCAGGCTCCCGCGAGCTACCGCGAGGGCTTCTGGTACGCCGCGATCGACCCCGTCTCCCTGCCGCCGGGGCGGTACGCGATCGGGCTCGTCGCCTGGCAGGGCGACGTCGACCGCTACGCCAACGCCTGCACGGTCACCGCCGGCGCGGGCCTCACCCTCGAAGCCGGGGCGTACCACGAGGGGTATTGGCTCGCGTACCCCGAACAGCGGGTGGCGTTCGAAGACGGCGGCGTGAGCTTCCTTGGGCCGAGCTTCCTGTACGTCGAGGGCTGAGAGGGCGGGCCTCGACCTCCCGAACCCGGCAGGGCCGCCGCGAGCCAGGGCCGCCGCGAGCCAGGGCGGCCGGCGGGGGTGCGCCGGATTCGGTTTCTCCGCCATGGACACCCGCATTCGCGGCGCGAGCGAACACAACCTCCGCGCTGTCGATCTGAATCTCCCCAGGGAGAAGCTCATCGTCTTCACGGGCCCCTCGGGGAGCGGGAGGTCGTCGCTCGCGTTCGACACCCTCCACGCCGCCGGGCGGGCGCCGGGGCCGAACGCCTCACGCACGCGGGTGTAGGCGCGCCTGTTGGCTTCGACGCCCGCCCCCTCACAGCTCCTGAAAGAAGTCATGCCCCTTGTCATCCACGACGATAAACGCCGGGAAGTTGACCACCTCAATGCGCCACACGGCCTCCATGCCCAGGTCCGCGAACTCGAGCACCTCGACCTTCGTGATGCAGTCTTGCGCCAGCCGGGCCGCGGGGCCGCCGATGGAGCCCAGGTAAAACCCGCCGTGGCGTTTGCAGGCCTCGGTGACCTTGCGGCTGCGGTTGCCTTTGGCCAACATCACCATGCTGCCGCCTTGGGCCTGGAACAGATCGACGTAGGCGTCCATACGCCCGGCGGTGGTGGGGCCGAAGCTGCCCGAGGCCATGCCCGTGGGCGTCTTGGCCGGGCCCGCGTAATACACACAGTGATCGCGCATGTACTGGGGCATGGGCTCGCCGCGATCCAGAAGCTCCTTGATCTTGGCGTGCGCGATGTCCCGGGCGACGATCATCGGGCCGGTCAGAGACAGCCGCGTCTTCACCGGGTATTGGGAGAGCGTCTCGCGGATCTCGGACATGGGGCGGGTGAGATCGATGTGAACGACGTCTTCAGAGAGCTGCTCGTCGGCGACGTCGGGCAGAAAACGCGCCGGGTCCATCTCGAGCTGCTCCAAGAACACGCCGTCGCGGGTGATCTTGCCCCAGGCCTGGCGGTCGGCGGAACAAGAGACGGCGATGGCCACGGGGCAGCTCGCGCCGTGGCGCGGCAGGCGGATGATGCGCACGTCGTGGCAGAAGTATTTGCCGCCAAACTGCGCGCCGATGCCCATGTTGCGGGTCATCGCCAGCACCTCGGCCTCTAACTTCACGTCGCGAAAGCCCCGGCCCAAGGCGTTGCCTTCAGTGGGCAAGGTGTCGAGCGCCCGGGCTGAGGCCAGCTTCGCCGTCTTGAGCGCGAACTCCGCTGAGGTGCCGCCGATGACGATGGCGAGGTGGTACGGCGGGCAGGCCGAGGTGCCCAGGCTCAGGATCTTCTCCGAGAGGAAGGTGATGAGGCTCTGGGGGTTGAGCAGCGCCTTCGTCTCTTGATACAGATAGCTCTTGTTCGCCGAGCCGCCGCCTTTGGCCATGAACAGGAGCTTGTAGCAGTCGCCGTCGGTGGCGTACAGCTCGATCTGCGCCGGGAGATTGTTGTTGGTGTTCTTCTCGGTGTACATGTCCAGCGGCGCGAGCTGGGAGTAGCGCAGGTTTGTGTTGACGTAGGTGTCAAACACACCCTTGGCGATGGCGGCCTCGTCCCCGCCCCCGGTGAACACGAGCTGGCCCTTTTTGCCGCTGATGATCGCCGTGCCCGTGTCTTGGCACATCGGCAGCACGCCCCCGGCGGCCACGGCGGCGTTCTTGAGCAGGTCCAGGGCCACGAAGCGGTCGTTGGGGCTGGCCTCGGGATCGTCCAAGATCATCCGAAGCTGGGCGAGGTGGCCGGGCCGCAGAAAGTGCGCGATGTCGCGCATCGCCTCCCGGGTGAGCCGGGTGAGCGCCTCGGGCTCCACCTTCAGAAACGTCTGCCCGGCGGCCTCAAAGGTGGAGACGCCCTCGGTGGTGATCAGCCGGTAGGGCGTGTCGTCGTGGCCCAGGGGCAGCATGTCCTGGAACTGGAAGGCGGGCGGGATTGGGGGCGGGCTGACGGGCATGGTGGTGGGCCTCGGGCGGTGCGGGTTGGCCCTTCTTAACCCCGTCTGCGCCCTGTGGGCACGCGGCCAGTGGGTTGGGGTTATGCTACGGCCTACGGAGGCGCGAATGGGCGAGCCCGCGGTGAAGAGTCCTGTGTCCTATGACGAGTACCTCCGGCGCTTGGAGGCCAGCGATGAGCGCTTGGAGTACGTGGACGGCGAGATCTTCGCCATGGCTGGGGGCACGCCGGAGCATAGCTACGTTGTGCTCGCCGTCGGCGCCCTCCTGAGAGACGGCCTGCGTGGCGGCCCCTGTCGAACGTTCAGCAGCGACCTTCGTGTTCGGGTTCACGGCAGCACCATCCTGCCCGACGCCACGGTGATCTGCGGCCGCCGCGAGGCCGCTGAGGACGACCCACACGCCGTCACCAACCCCACGGTCATCGTGGAGGTGCTCTCGCCCTCGACGGAGCTATGGGACCGAAGCGGCAAGTTTGCGCTCGTCCAGCAAATCCCCAGCCTTCAGCACTACTTGCTGGTCAGCCCCGAAAAACGTACGGTCGAACATTTCCGACGCGACGGCGAGGCCTGGCGCTACACCCTGGCCTCAGGCGACACCCCGTCGCCCTCGACGCCATCCGCGTCACGCTGACGCCCAACTCCGTGTTTGAGGGCATCGATGACGTCTAAGCTCCCCCTGCTCCTCGCGGCCACGCCGCGGCGGCCGCTCCTGGGCCTACGGAGGCGCGAATGGGCGAGCCCGCGGTGATGAGTCCCTGTCCCTATGACGAGTACCTCCGGCGCTTGGCGGCCAGCGATGAGCGCCTGGAGTACGTGGACGGCGAGATCTTCGCGATGGCGGGAGGCACGCCGGCGCACAGCTATGTCGGCGCGCGGGTGACGACGCTGCTCGGCGTCGCGCTGCAGGGCGGCCCCTGTCGAACCTTTAGCAGCGACCTCCGAGTGCAGGTTCAAGGCCACCGACCTGCCCGACGCCACGGTGATCTGCGGCCGCCGCGAGGCCGCTGAGGACGACCCACACGCCGTCACCAACCCCACGGTCATCGTGGAGGTGCTCTCGCCCTCGACGGCGCTGTGGGATCGTGAGGGCAAGTTCGCCCTCGTGCAGCAAATCCCCAGCCTTCAGCACTACCTGCTGGTCAGCCCCGAAAAACGTACGGTCGAACATTTCCGCCGCGACGGCGACGGCTGGCGCTACACCCTGGCCTCAGGCGACACCCCCGTCGCCCTCGACGCCATCCGCGTCACGCTGACGCCCAACTCCGTGTTTGAGGGCCTCGATGACGTCTAAGCTCCCCCTGCTCCTCTCCGTCGCGCTCCTGTCTTCTGCCTGTGAGCGCCGTCTGTGCGGTGAGGTGAACGATCTGGAGGGGGCGCCCCGGGTGCTCGCCGTGGGCGACAGCGTGCTCGCTTGGGCGGCCCGGCGCTGCCACTCGCCCCCCGACCACGCGGCCTTGGCCTTGGGTGAGCCCATTGAGAACCTCGCCGTGAGCGGCACCCGCCTGCTCGGCGGCGAAGACGTCATCCCCGGCCAGTATGACGCCGCCCAAGGCGACTACAGCCACGTCATCCTCGACGGCGGCGCGAACGATCTCAACCAGTCTTGCGCCTGCGGCGACTGCGACGCCGTGCTGGACCAGCTCATCACCGCTGACGCCAGCGCCGGGGCCCTGCCCGAGCTTGTGCGGCGGGTGCTGGACGACGGCAGAACCCCGGTGCTCCTCGGCTACTACACCATGCCTGACGACGCCTCCTATGGGTTTGATCGCTGCGGGCCCACGATGGCCAGCTACAAGTCGCGGCAGATCGTGCTCGCTGAGGCCAACCCGGGCCTGCGGTATGTCGATCTCGCCCTGCTCATCAGCCCCGCCCAGACGCCCGACGCCTATGACTTCGACGCGGTTCACCCCAGCGAGGAGGGCGCGGAGATCATCGGCCAGGCCCTCGCGGCGGCGATTCGCCAGGACTAAGCCGGGGGCGGCAGCAGCACCAGCACGCGGCCGCGCCAAGACTCGGGGAGCTCTGACTGAATGAGCGCCCGGGCCCGGGCGGGGTCGGTGCGCATGGAGAAGTGTTTGAGCACGAGGGCCTGCACGGCGGGGGCGTCGCCGAGATCCCGCAGCACGGCGGCGAGCTCGTTTAGGTGGGTGTGCCCCCGGGGCGCGGCGAGGGCCTCCTCGTGGGGCTCCACAAACGTCGTCTCGATGACCAGCACCGGAGATCGCCAGATGTGGGCCTCGTCTCGTAGGGTTGACGCCACACAGTCGCCGATGAAGGTGATCTTGGGGATCAGGCGGTCTTCGTGCAACGTGACGCCGCGGCGACGCAGCTCGGCGAGCTTGTCGCCGGGCCAGCCCTCTAGCTCGGCCTTGAGCTTCTTGCGCCGCTCGCTCACGGTGTAGCCCAGGCTCACGACGGTGTGTGAGGCGGCGAAGGCCGTCACGCGCAGGTCGTCTCGCAGCGGCGCGGTGTCGCCCGGCGCCAAGCCCACAAGCTCGGGCAGGCTCACCTCGCCGCGCACCCCCTCCAGGCGCGCCTCAGCGCGGATCCAGTCGGCGAAGGGCGCCACCAAGGCCGCGGGCATCAGGTATCGACCGGGTCGAGGGTTGCCGATCATGCGGCGAAGCTGCCAGTGTCGCGGCACGCAGCGCGCGTGGTCGCCATGGGCGTGGGTGAGCAGCACATGGTCGATGGAGAGCGCCTCTAAGGGGCACTCGCCCATGTCAAAACACACGCCCAAGGTGGGGGCGATGAGCCAGGTGGCGAGGCCGGAGATCGAGAAGCCCAGAAGCGGCAGGCCCGCGGCGTCGAGCTGGACCGGGTGCAGGGCGTTGAGGTGCGGCGGGGTCATGGCGTCTAGCTTACCCCGGCGCAGGCCCACACGAGCGCTCGCCGAAGAAGGTCACCTCGACCTATGCCACGCCGCAGAGTATGAGGCGGGATGCTCCTGCTCCTCCTCGCCTGCGACCCCGTCTCCAAGCCCTCCGACCTCAGCTCGGAGTCCACCGTCAACGAGAGCGGCCCCCGCCCGGGAGACCGAGCTCGCGGACGACTCGCCCGCCGAGTCCGAGGCGCACTCCGAGGACTCGCCCCACAGCGAAGATCCCAGCGACACCGGCCCGATCTTTGATGACGCGGTGGCGATCCTCCACGTCACCCTGGGCACCTACGACAACGAGAACGCGGGCACCGATGAGCGGGTCACCGTCTGTCTGAACGAGACGGACTGCTTCGTGATGGACAACGCCGACTGGAACGACAACGAGCAGGCCGCCATCGACGTGTTCAGCGCCGAGGGCCTCAGCCTCTCCCGCGCTGATGTGCAGTCGGTGACGCTGTTGATCAACGACGGCGAGGACCGCTGGCAGCCCGAGTGTGTGGCCGTCTCTCTGGATGGCGAGCCGGTGCATTGTCACGACGGCCTCACCGTGCTCATGGGTGATCAGGCCGGTGAGGAGCTGGAGTGGACCGACCCCGCGGGCCTCAGCGTGGACTGTCTGGGGTGTTTTGAGGATCCCCTCACCCACGGGCCCATCGTGGGCGCCACCGGGGCCGACTTCACCCACATCTGGCTGCGCACAGACGCCACGCGCCGGGTGCAGCTTCGCCTGGCCACGAGCGCCGCGGGCCTGGCCACCGCCACCCCCGCCGCGACGGCGTGGCCCTTGGCTGAGGACGACTTCACCCTCACCACCCGCCTCGACGGCCTGAGCCCCAACACCACCTACGTCTACGACGTGGAGATCGAGGGCGAACGGTACGGGCCGTGGTCGTTCACCACCGCCGCCGCTGAAGGCGCCTCGGGCAAGCTCCGCTTCGGGTTTGGGAGCTGCACCAAGACGGACGACCAGCCCATCTTTGACGTCATCTCCCGTTACGCCCCGGATCTGTTTCTGTTTGTCGGCGACAACCACTACGGAAACACCGAGTCCATCGGCGGACATCGCCAACATTATCGCCACGCGCACAGCCGCCCCGAGCGCGCCGAGCTGATGCGCAGCACCCCTACCCTCGCCACCTGGGACGACCACGACTTCACCGGCAACAACACCGAAGGCGACGCCCCAGGCAAAGACGTCGCGCTGCGCGCCTTCGCCGAGCATTGGGGCAACGGCGCCTATGGTGAGGCGTCTGTGCCGGGTGTGTTCTCCGCGCACACCGTCGGCGACGTGCTGTTTGTGCTCTTGGATGACCGCTACTGGCGCGGCGTAGACGGCAGCTTCTTGGGCGCGGATCAGTCCGCGTGGCTCATCGACACCTTGGTGGCCTCTGACGCGACCTTCAAGTTTGTCGTGAGCGGCAGCCAGATGACCAGCGAAGGCACCGGCGACTCTTGGGGAAGTTACCCCGACTCCCAAGCGTGGCTGATGGAGCAGGTGGCGGCGATCGAGGGGGTGGTGTTCCTCTCGGGCGACATTCACCGAACCGAGCTGCGCGCGGTGGCCGCGGCGCCCGGCGGCTACGACGTGCCGGAGCTCACCTCGTCCCCGCTGGCGAACGACACCTCGACCTGCAAGACCTCGGATGAGCTGGTGTTCTGTTACGACGACGGCCCGTCGTTCGTGATGGTCGAGGTCGACAGCGCCCGGGCCGATCCCACCCTCGACGTGAGCGTGCTCGACGGCGACGGCGCCCTGGTCGGGAGCTGGTCGATCAAACGAAGCGAGCTCACCCCCTGAGCGGCGAAGTGAAGAGATCCGTTGGGGCTGGCCCGCGCTCTTCTCTGCACGCGGAGTTAGAGCCAAGCCATGTTCATCGGACCCCTGTTCATCGTCGGCGCCCCACGATCGGGCACCAAGCTGTTTCGGGATCTCCTGCGGCAGCACCCGCGCGTGGCGATCCCGCTCTACGAGACCGAGCTTCTGCCTCGGCTGATCCAGATCGCGCCCAGATTTGGTGATCTCGCCGAGCCCGCCAACTTTCAGCGGATGTACGCCTGGGCCAGCCGCCAGATGTATTTCCGCTACATGGCCGATGACGGCGCGCTCATCACCTGGGAGGCCTGGCACAAGAGCTGCAGGGCCTACGACGTGGCGGGGGTGTTTGAGGGCCTCGTGCGCCACGACGCCCCGGCGCCCTGGGAGAGCGACGTCATCTGGGGCGACAAGTCGCCGAACTACCGGATGCACGTCCCCGCCTTGGCCAAGCTCTACCCCACGGCGCGGTTTATTCACCTGATCCGCGACGCCCGGGACGTGTGCCTCTCCTCCTACAAAGCCTGGGGCAAAAACATCGTGCGGAACGCCCAGCGCTGGGCGGACGAGGTGGCCCTGTGCCGCCGAGACTGCGCGGCCTTGGGCCCAGATCGTGCGATGGAGCTTCGTTACGAGGATCTCATCGCCGATGTGGAGGGCCAGCAGCGCCGGGTGAGCGGGTTCTTGGGGCTGCCGTTTGACGCCGCGATGACCCGCCCGGGGCGGGTGTCGGAGAACCTCGGCGACACCAAAGGCGCCGATCGGGTGGTCGCCGGGAACACCGAGAAGTGGCGGGAGCTGCCTGAGGCCACGCTCCGCCGGGTGGAGGCCCTCGCCGGGGCCCAGCTCCAGGCGCTGGGCTACACCCTGGCCTTGCCGCCCCAGCCCCCGGCCCGGCTGAGCGCCGCCGAGCAGCACGCCCTGCGCGCCGCCGACGGCGTGAACCTGCTCCGGTTTAGAGTCAAAGAGTGGGGCTGGCGCGACGCGGTGAAGTACAGCCTCGCGGCCTGGGAGAGCACCCGGGCCTAAGGGGAGATTGCCGCCAGCTCCCAGAACGCCGTGGGATCGTCAAGCCCACCGCTGTGGGAGAAGACCACGGCCTGAACCTCGTCCGCGCGTGGGAGCAGCCGATCCCGCAGGTTGATGAGGGACACGGCGGCCTGGGCGGGATCGTCGCTGTACTTCTCGGGGGGCGGGCCCACGGCGCCGTCGCGGAAGAGCATCGCCGAGTCGCCGGTCACGAGCACACCGCCGACGAGGTACGCCGCGTTCCCCGGCGTGTGGCCGGGCACCGAGAGCACCTCCACGGTCCACTCGTCCAAGACGGTGACGTCGCCGTCCTCCAAGGGCATGTCGAGCCCCTGCCCGGCCTCCTCAAGAAGCGGCGCCTCCAGCCCAAGCCCCCAGCGCGTCGCGTTGGGGTAAGCCGCGAGGCCGCCGATGTGGTCCTCGTGGCCATGGGTGATGAAGAGGTGCTCGACGTCCTCCAGGGTGAAGCCCATCGGCTCCAGGGCCTTGGCCACCTTGGCGCCGTCCTCTTGGGGGCCCGCGTCAAAGAGCACGAGGGCGCCGCCGTCGGTCTCGCCCACAAACACGCTGGTGTAGCTGAGCTTGAGCTGGGTGAGCGGCCCGAAGCGGGCGCCGTCCTCAATCCCGGTGACCTTGCAGGCGAAGAGGAGCAGGAGCGGAAGGATCATGGGACCTCGTTAGGCGGGTGCGTGAACACTCTAGTGCCTCGACGGCACCCGCGTTGCGAGCCTCTCCCGGAGACATCATGTCCGTCCTCCTCCGCGCCGCGCCCTTGGCCCCCCTCACCCTGGCGCTCCTCTGGGGCTGCGCGCCGAAGGTGCCGCCAGACACGGCCCAAGACTCCCGCCAGACTCCACCGAGACCGGCGAGACCGGGGCGCCGCTGGCCCCACGGCTGCTCGTGAGCGGCTACAAGAGCGGCGCGGTGCTGGTGCTCGACCCCACGACCGGCGCGCTGGTCACCACCCTGCCCGGCCTGCCCGGCGCCCAGGCCACACGGGTTCACCCCGACGGTCGCCTGCTGCTCGTCGCCGAGGAGGTCCCCGGCGTGTATGTCGCCGACGCCACCACCTTTGAGGGCCTCGCCCCGCTCATCTGGAACGACCCAGGCACCGAGGCGGACGAGACCGGCGGCCTCACCAGCCCCACGGGCGTGGCGTTCTTGGCCAACGGCGAGCTCGTCGTCGGCGACTACAAGACCGACCGCATCCTGCGGTTTGACGCCCAGGGCGCGTACTTGGGCGTGTTCGCCGAGGGCGTGGAGGGCCTAGACGGCCCTGACGCGGGCCTCGTCGTGGGCCCCGAGGGCGATCTGTGGGTGCCGTGTTTTGAGTCGAACCTCATCCTGCGCCTGGACGCCGCCGGGGCCGTGGTGGAGCGTGTCGAGGGCGCCACAAACCCCCGGCACCTCTGGTTTGACCCTGAGGGCGCGCTGTGGGCGTCGAGCTGGGGCAGCGGGGAGATCCTGCGCCGCGACGGCGGCACCTTCACCGCCGTGGTCAGCCCGCGGGCGCCGACGGGCTTTGTGGTGGAGCCCGACGGCAAGACGATCTGGGTGACCTCGGATCAGACCAGCCGGGTGTCGCGCCTAGACCTGAGCACGGGGGAGGTGTTGACCACCCTCAGCCCCGCCGAGACGGGGCTTGAGGGTGGCACCTTCTTGACCTGGCGCTGAGCCCACCGCGCCTCAGAGCTCCCGGTAGACCCAGAGGCTCTCGCCGAGACGCCCGATGGGGAAGCTCCGAAGCGGCTCCGTCGCCGGGCCAGTCAGCACCGCGCCGACCTCATCAAACATCGAGCCGTGGCAAGGGCAGACCGCGGCCTGGACCTCGTCCTCCCACGCGACGTCGCAGGATCCGTGGGAGCAGATGCGCCACAGGGCGACGTAGCAGCCGGGCTCGGGCTGGGCGACGAGGAGCTCCAGATACGCCTCGGGTTTACTCACCGCGGCCTGACCGCCGACCTCCAAGAGCGCGGGGTGCTCGGCCAGGGGGATCTCCCACCAGCCGGGCGCCCCGGGCTTGGGCGTCGGCCCGCAGGTGGGGGCGGCGCTCTCGGCGACACCCTCCCCCTTTGGACCGCAGCCGAGGCCGACGCAGGCCGCGCCGAGCAGCCCGCCGAGCACCTGGCGCCGAGGGCAGCCCGACGCGGGGCTCACAAGGACTCCCCGTTCACGACCGCGACGGCGTCGAGATCAAACCCGGCGCTCGTGCCCTCATAGCTGCCCGTGCCCGGCTCCCGAATCCGCACAAAACGTGCCCGGGAGACGCCGATCTCGGCCAGGTCGAAGGCGTCTCCCCCAGCGACCGCGGGGTCGGTGGGGTCGATGCCGTTCTCAGGGTGGGCGTACACGAGGCCTACCCCGGCGCAGCCCGGATAGTCCTCCTCGGCGTTTGTGGCGTCGCAGGGCCACTCCACAAAGTCGACGCCGTCTTCACTCACGCCGACCACGCCGGGCTCGTACCAGCCGGTGAAGGGGTTCTCAAAGACGAGGAGGTCCGGGCCCTCGCCGTCGATGAGGCCGATGTCGTCGAAGCCCAAGATGATGACGCCGCCTTCGCCCAAGCTCAGCACGTCCAGAGACGCGTTGCCGCCTTCGGCGCCGGTGGGGGGGCCCAGGACCACGTCAGGGAGCTTGTCTTGACCGAAGCCCGCGAAGGCGCCGGGGGTGAACGACTCCACGACGTCGGCGAAGGCGTCGGGGCCCGGGGGCGCGGTGTCGATGACGCCGGTGTCCGCCCCGCCGGTCTCGGCGGTGTCTGCGGGCGCCTCCCCGGCTTTGCAGCCGAGGAGCGCGAGCATCACCAGGTTCATGGCGCGGTCATCGTGGTCCAGCCGAAGCCGTTGCAGCCCGCGGCGAGATCCGAACGATCGGCGCCAGTGGCCGCCTCGGCGTCGGCTTGGCTCGCCGCGTCATAGGCGAACTGGCAGTAGTAGAGCGCCTCGCCGTCCCACGCCCAGTCAAAACGAGACCAGAGGTTGGGGTTGTAGGTGTTCGTCGCGGCGTTCTGGGCCACGGCGAAGTCCGCGTCGTTGTCGTAGACGGCGATGGCGTAGCTGGCCTCGCCGCTCACCCAGCTCGTGTCGCTGATGGTGTGGCTGCCGCCCCAGCCATCGGCCCAGTCCCCGGCGATCTCGATGCCCGTGGGGTTGTTGGTGTCGACGGCGGTGTCATCGGTGGCGCTGTCGTCGGCGCCGCTGTCCGTGCTCGCGTCTTTGTCTCCACAACCCACGGTGAAGGAGAGCGCGGCCAGGATCCACATCATGTTCTTCTGCATGGTCACTCCGGTTGACCCCGGAGGGAGCGCGCAGGCGTACGAGGAGCACGCCAGCCGCTCCCATTCACCGGGGATGGCTGTAGCGCGCGCTGGCAGGTCTCCCGGCTTACGGCCGTAATCTCCATCGCCTTCCCAGGCCTTCAAGACCCAGTGGCTCGTCGTCGAGACGACGTGATGGAGCGTGACCGAACACGGTGGCGGGACCGCGCCGGAGTCTCACCGGCTTCCCTTTTCAACCTGCCCTTGGCCTTGATGGTCGAGGCGCAGATCACCAGCACACGACCGTCGTTCTCAGACGGCGCCGCCATCGTAGCAGGACGCGGCGGCGCTGCCAAGGGGGGCTCACGTTGTGTCGTGAAGATCGCCCCCTTGGCAAATTGTTGAGCCTCGACTATAGGGGCGGCGCTGACCGCGAGCACCCCAGATGAAGCTCGTGACGTCTCGCGCCGATCTTCTCCGAGCGCACTCTCCCCGCCGTTGATGCCCCGCCGCGCGCCCTCTGGACGACGCCCCAGGGCCTCTCCAAAGCGTCCCCCATGATGGGCGCGCGTCTCGCTCGCACGGCGCTGAGGGCTCGGCTCATCGTGCATCTCTGCGGCTCAGCCAGATCGACGAGGTCGTCGATCCGCGAGGGTGCGACGCCCTCTGCACACCAGGAACTCCAATGCGCAACGCGCTCCTCGTCCTCTCCGCCCTCTCTCTCTCCACGCTCTTCGCCTGCGCGCCCCAGCCCGCCAGCATGACCCTCGCGGGCTCTGAGGCCGTTGAGGTCCACACCCTCGACGCCGTGGCCCTGCCCCAGGTCAACCTGCTCGACGCCAGCGGCAACCCCATCGCCGACACCTCCAAGGTGACGATCACCTGGGCCGTCGTCGACGCCGCCGTGGCCAAGATCGAGGCCGACAAGGTCGTCCCCCTGGCCTCGGGCGAGTCCGACGTGACCGCCACCGCCGGCGCGCTCACCGCCTCGTTCAAGCTCAAGGTCTCCGTGCCTGACGAGCTGCAGCTCCCCACCGCCGACACCTCGTGGACCGTCGGCCAGACCCGCCCCGTGCCCGCCAAGGTGCTCGCCAAGGGCAACACCATCGAGGGCCTCACGGTCACCTGGACCTCGTCGAACGAGGCCGTCGCCACCGTGGACGCCACGGGCGCCGTCACCGGCAAGACCCCCGGCGAGGCCACGATCACCGCCGCCCACAACGAGCTCAAGGCCACCTTGAACATCGTCGTGAGCGAGGGCGCGGCCGCTGAGGTGGTCGAGGGCGCCGCCCAGCCCGCCCCCGGCGCGATGTGATTCGCCAACGCTGAGCCTACCGGCGCTGAGCCTAAAAGACGGCCTGGACACCCCAGGCCGGGCTCAGCACCCAGCCGCCGAGATCTTGGGTCTCTCCGTAGAGATCCAAGCTCCCGGCGGAGCGGGCCACGCCCAGCTCGCCGACGAGGAAGACGTAGCGCCAGCCGAGGCCCACGCCCGCGAAGCCCCCGAAGTGGGTGAGCGCGCCCTCGGCGCTCACGGGGCTTAGGCCCAGGCGGCTTGGGTCCAAGGTGAGCCGGTAGGGGCTGCGCACGAGCTTCACCCCGCCCCAGGCTCGGCCCCACTCGCCGAGCTCAACGCCGGCCTGGCCGGTGAGGGCGAGATCCCAACGTTTGTACTCGGTCAGGGTGACCAGCTCACTCACCGTCTCGACCTTGCCCAAGCGGAAGCCCCCGGCTTTGCCCGCGCGTAGACCCGCGCTGAGGTAGACCGGGTGCAGGTTCACACCTTTACGAAGGCCGACGCCGGTGAAGCCGCCGCCGCCCCGGGCGGAGAGCTCCCAGCCATAGCCCAGGCCAAAGGCGCCCTCAGCCCAGGTGCCGATCCCCGGCGCGCTGAGCGCCAAGGCGGTAGAGCCGTCGATCAGGTCGTCGCGCTGCTCCTCCGTGATGCCGGAGACGTCGTCGCCTGCGGCCTCAGCGACGGTGCGCGCCGCGGCGACGGCCTCACGGGCGGTCGCGGTGGGCAAAGTGACCGTGTTGCCCCAAGTGAAGGCCAGCTCACCGCCCTCTAAGGTGCGGGCCGAGCGCAGCTCCGCGAGGTTCATCGCGCAGCCGGAGAGGATCAAGAGCAGGGTCGGCGTCATGCCGTCTCTCCGTAGCTGCGTGGGTCAGATCGAGCGCGAGCGCCAATAACCGGGCTCACGTCGGGTGTGGGCGACCGCCAGCACGACCGTCTCTCCGGGGGCGTCGCCCAAGGAATAGACGATGTAGGGGTGCTGAGTCAACACCGCGCGCCGAATCGTGGGGTCGGACTGCCAAACCGGAAACTGGCACGGCGCTGTGGCGATGCGGGTGAGCGTGGCGTCAAGCTCGATGAACAGCAGCTTGGCGGCAGCTGGGGAGCGCGCTTGGGTCCAAAGGATGGACTCCTGAAGCTCAGCGGCGGCTTCGGGGTGAAGTCGCGGCCAGCTCATCCGCGCCGAAGCAGCGCGCGCAGCTCTTCGCGCACCTCATCTCCATCGCGGGGGACCACCTCGCCGCGCTCAAGCTGCGCGCGGCGGCGCTGAAGCTCACTCACCAGCGCGGAGTCGTCGCCAGAGGAGGCGTCGTACTCAAACGAGCCGCCGCAGCTCATGATCGTGCTTGGGTCGAAGGGGCCAGACTCGCCCAAGACCATCGGGCTGTCGGCGAAGAAGGACTTTTTGGACATAGGCGCACGATACCTTGAACTGGGGCGGATGTCCAGAGGCGGGCGAGCAGAGGAAGAAAAAAAGAGCCTCAGATGTGCTCGCCGATGGGGGCCTCGGGAGGCGCGCTGAGGCGCAGAGTGAGCCAGCGCCCCACCTCCTTGCCTTCAGCCAAGGTCACGACGTAGACGGCGACGGTGTAGTTGGGGTGCCGACGCAGGTCGTGGCCGACGACATGAAAGACCTTAGAGATCGGCGCCTTTTGGCCAGGAGACAAGACGATGGGGGTAGACCTCGCCCGGGGGGAGAGCCGATCGGAGATGGAATCCAGGCGGAGGGGTTCATCGCCAGTCAGGAGGATGGGGGCGTCGTCGGCGCGCAGCTCCACAGCGTCAACCCGCAGAGTCGTAGGCGCCGCGTCTTGGTTGTGGAGGATGAGCTCGATTCGGGCGGCGTCTTGGGCCACGGTGGCCTTCACGACGCTCAGGCCGAGCCCAGCGTCCGCGACAGGCGCGGCGGTGAACTCCCAGCGGCGCACCATCGCCGCGCATCCCGGCGTGAGCAGGGTGAGCGTGAGGCCAAGCCCGAGCCACATCCGCGGGCTCACGCGCCCTCCCCGGAGAGCCCCCGCTCCACCGGGGGCCGCAGGGTGTGGCCGTGGCGGGTCAAGGTGAGCGCCCGTTTGGCCTCGCCCGCCGCCCAGGCCAGACGCACGGGCCCAAAGCGGCACGAGAACAGCGCCGTCATGCCCAGATCGAGGCAGGAGCGCACCACATGGGCCTTGCCCGCGCCTAGCTCTCGGCGTGTGGTGGGCTTAAAGTCCATGTCGGGGGAGCCATCGGCCTCCAAGGGCACAACCAGCTCATCCGCGGGCCCCAGCCGCTCCTCACAGAGCCCTTCACGCCAGGTCTCCCAGCCGCGGCCGTCACGCTCCTCCCAGGCGAGGCCCAAGACCCCGCCCAACGAGAGCGCCTGGGCGTAGGGCGCGAGGTCAAGCTCGTCGAGCTCCACGCCGTCGGGCCCCACGAAGGTGAGCGCCATCACCCCGGCCTCCAAGACCGGGAGCACCTGGGCGGTGAGCTCAGGCGCCTCGTGCTGAATTGAGGCCAAGGCGCGGCTCAAGGTCACGAAGGGCAGCTCAGCGAAGATGAGCAGGCGCTTGGGGGTCACAGAGGCTCCGATCAGGGGTGAACGACGAGGGTGTACTCACGCTCTACGTCGCCGGTGATGGTCACCGTCACGCCGCCGACGGAGAGCTCGCCGCTGGCGAGGGTCATGGTCACGGTCTCGGACTTCGAGGGTTTGCCCTCGGCGTAGTAGCTCGTGCCGTCGGCCTCGATGAACTGGCCGCCCTCCCCGAAGGCGTGCAGAGTGCGCTTGGCGTCGGCGTCTTTGATGTCGACGATGTCGCCGACCACACGCACCAGGGTGTCAGGCACGTCGGTGTAGACCGGCAACAGCGTGCCCGGGGGCACAAACACGGGGATGTCACCCACAGGCGCGTCGAACACGCCCGACTGCACGGGCTCGCCGGTCCAGTAGTTGTACCAGGTCTGCTCCTCACCCAAGGCGGGCAAGGTCACGGCCCGGCGCTCCTCCCCTTCACCGAGCACGGGGGTGACGAGGAGCGAGGAGCCCAACATCCACGCGCTCACATCGAGCCAGGGCCAGTCGGAGTACAACAGCCCCGGATGCAGCAGGAGCGGCGTGCCTTCAGCCTCGGCTTGGGCGGCGAGGCCCCGGATGTAGGGGAACAGGCGCGTGTGCTCGACGGCGTATTTTTTGTAGTGGGCGATGGTCTCGGCGTCGGAGTCAAAGCGCCAGTTCGCCGTGTCGAAGGCGCCGTGGTGGGTGCGCATGATCGGCGCGAAGGCCGCGAGGCTCACCCAACGGAACCACAGCTCTTTGGAGGTGGGCTCGGTGCCTACGGTGGAGTAGCCGCCGATGTCGAAGCCGATGAACGGCACCCCGGACATCGAGAGGCCCAAGGCCATGGGCACCACGGAGGGGTAACCGTCGTCAACAGACCAGTCGGTCTGCTGGTCGCCGAGCCACATGATCGGGGTGTAGGCGTGGCTGCCCGCCCAGCCGCTCCGGGCGAAGAACACCGCGTCGCGGTCCTCCAGCACCTCGTAGCTCAGCTCTTGCCACAACACGGGGTAGAGGTTGTGGTCGAGGATCGGGTCCATGTCGTTGAGGCGGGCGTCGGGGGGCATCCACTCGGCGAAGTCGGCCATCCAGCCGTCGAAGCCAAAGGTGAGCGCGAGGTCCATCTTGGTCTGGGCCCAGGCGCGGCTCTCGTCCCAGGAGAGGTCGAGCACGCTCACCTCGTCTAGGGTGGCGTTGAGGAAGGTGTACGGCGCGTTGTCTTGGGTGCGGATGACGTAGGTCTCGGCCTCGGCCCAGACGCTGGAGTCCTTAAACACGAAGGGCGAGAAGTACGCCAGCCACTTGAAGCCGAGCTGCTCAAGCGCGCTGTCGGTCTCTCCCGCGTCGGGGTAGAGCGTGGAGTCGATCGTCCACTCGCCGCTGAGGTGGTAGCCGAAGATCGTGTCTTCGCCGCCTTTCCAGTCTTCAGTCCAGATGACGGATGAGGGGATGCCCTCCGCACGGAGGAAGTTCGCGAGGTCAATCACGTTCTCGGCGCCGCGGATCGCGTCGTTCCAGGGGGCGAAGGCCCAGTCCGGGGGCATCGCCGGGCCGCCGCGGCTGGCGCCGTGCTGGGAGAGCACGTCCATGGCGCTTGAGCCGGCGAAGATGTGCAGGTCCATGCCGGTGTCCCAGGCGCCGATGGTGTAGGTGCCCGGCGCGGTCTTGCACAGGTCGAGATCGACCCGGCCCCCGGCGTCGATCTCGATGCCCACGGCGTCATCGGGGCGCAGCAAGAACGGGATCGGCGCGCTGGAGCTGTGCCGGGTGCCCTGGATGAACCAGTCTTCAGGGGGGTTCTCGCTGTCTACCTTGCCGATGCCGGGCTCACTCACCCACAGAGAGAAGGCCTCGCCGCCGTGGTTGACGTCGAAGGCCTGGGCGCCCGCGCCCAAGAACACGTCGTCGGGGCCACCGCAGGCGAAGCCCATGCGCACCATGTCGCCGCGCTCGGCGTAGAGGCCCATGGTGAGCGCGTCGTCGTTGGTGAGGCTCAGGCGCAGCTCACCCAAGAGCGCGCCGTCGGCGGCCTCGAGATCGATGATGTAGATCTCATCGGCCTCTTTGTTGCCGCGCACCTTGGGCGGGGCCGCCACGGCGAAGCCCGGCGGCGCGTCGGTGAACGTGTAGGAGCCGTACGCGAACTCGATCTCGCTCTCGCCGTCGCCGACGGCCAAGGACGTGAGCTGCATGATGGGCTCGCCCTGGAAGAGGACCAAGGCGCCGGGCTCGTCCTTGTCGAACTCGACGGTGTAGTCTCCGAGGCGGCGTGTGCCGTCCCCGCAGCCGACGATCAGCGGGAGGACGGAGAGGATCGCGCGGGGACGGCTCATCTTGGGGCGCTCCGAGGCAGGTGACCCCCAATGTGTACCTCGGATCGTGCGGATTGGGGAGCCTGATGGCCGCGCTCAGCGACGTGGCGCGCCAAACAGGGGCAGAGGGCCGTCTCCGACACGCTCAATCGGCAAGGCGCTCGCCGGCGCGCGGCCGCGGCTCACCGCCACCCAGCCCCCACGCCAGGGCAACAGCATCGCCTCATCCGGGGGCCGCAGGCGCTCTCCTTTCCGTTCACCCAGGGCCTCGACGATCCGAATCCAGGCCGGGATCACGGACTTTCCGCCGGTCTCCCCTTCGCCGAGGCTCAGCGTACGATCGGTGCCCAGCCAGATCGCCACGGTGTAGCGTGGGGTGAAGCCGACGAACCAGGCGTCCATGTAGCCGTTGGTGGTGCCGGTCTTCCCCGCGCGGTCGAGCCCTCCACCGAGGCCCGCCGCGCCGTGCCCGCCGTGACCACGCCGCGGAGCATGTCCACCATCTCATAGGCCACGCCGCGGGGGAGCACCTGACGACCGGGGCCGCCGGGGAGCGGCGCGAGGCTGCGGCCCTCGACCCGCAACGGCTCACCGGCCCGGGCCAGCTCCACTTGGTCGACGCTCAGCAGGCGGTTGATGAACACGGCCTCGACGCTGCGCCCCAGGCGCGCCAAGGTGGCGTACCCCCGGGCCTGATCGAGCACCGTGACCTCGGACGAGCCGAGGGCCAAGGTGAGATCTGAGCGTAGGGGCGTCTCGACGCCCATGTCTTTGGCCAAGGCGGCGATGCGGTCGGCGCCGACCTCCAGCGCGAGGCGCACGGCGACGGTGTTGAGGCTTCGGGCCATGGCGTCACGCATCGGCAGGGCCCCGGCGTAGCCCCCGGAGTAGTTCTTGGGGCTCCAGGTCTGGCCGTTGCCCGCGGGCAGGGCCAAGGGGCCGTCGACGACGGTGTCGATCTGGCTGTGGCCTTTGGCCAAGGCCGCGGCGTACACATAGGGCTTAAAGCTTGAGCCCGGCTGGCGTAGGCCTTGGCTGGCGCGCACGAAGCCCTCCAGCGTGTCGCGGTAGCCGCCGACCATCGCCACCACCTCCCCCGTCGTGTTCTCAAGGACCACGGCGGAGGCCTGGGACCAAGGCTCGTCTCCCAAACGTACGGCGTCGGCGGCGTCCGTGCGGCAGACCTCGAGCACGTCCCCGGCGCCGATCAAACGAGAGAGCGGCACGGGGGGCACGTCGCCGCCGGTGTTTTTGGCCCGGGCCAGGGCCTCGTGGTCCTCGGCGATGAGCTGATAGGTGAACGGCCCGGCGCTGAGCTTGTTGAGGTCTCGTTTGGGGCCAACAAGCGCCTGAAAACACTGCCCGGCGGCGGGCTCCTTCACAGAGCCGCCACCTCCGCCTTTGCGTAAGCCCGGCCCTTCGCTCAAGAACGCCTCCCAAGAGGCCTTGGGCAGGCGCTTGACGATGGGCGCGCGGCCTTGACGGGCCTGGTGGGCGTCGACGATCTCCCGGATGGCGGCCTCGGCCTCGGCCTGCACGGCGAGGTTGAGCGGGGTGTGAACCTGCAGGCCGAGCTCAAAGAGCAGCTCGTCGCCGTAGAGCGCGCGCAGCTCGCGGCGCACCTGGGTGATGTAGGCGAGGCCCTCGCGGCCTTGGGTGTCGCCTTCCCGGGGCACGAGCACGAGGTCGTCTTGGTGGGAGGCGGCGGTCTCCGCGCTGATCATGCCCAAGGTGACCATGCTGCGCAGGACGATGCCTCGGCGCTCGGCGGCGGTCACCGGGGAGCGGCGCGGCGAGTACCGCGACGGCGCGGGCACGAGCCCGGCGAGGAGCGCGGCCTGGCCGACGTCGATGTCTCGGGCGGAGACGCCGAAGTAGTCTTGAGCGGCGGCCTCGACGCCATAGTTGCCCGCGCCCAAGGCCACATAGTTGAGGTAGAGCTCTAAGAGCGCCTCTTTGGACTGCTCTCGCTCAAGACGCACGGCGAGCACGGCCTCGCGGAGCTTGCGGGTGTAGCTGCGCTCTTTGCCCACGATGAGGTTCTTGACGAGCTGCTGGGTGAGCGTCGAGGCGCCTTGGGAGGTGCCGCCGGTCTGGAAGTTCACGAGGATCGCCCGGGCGATGCCCCGCAGGTCTACGCCCTTGTGCTGAAAGAAGCGGCGATCCTCGGCGGCCACGAACGCCTGCCAGACATGGTCGGGCAGCTCATCCAAAGGCACCCAAACGCGCCGCTCCACCCAGAACTGATCGATCGCCTGGCCCTTGTTGTCGTAGACCTCGCAGTTGGTCAACGGGCGGAAGGCGCGGTACTCCGAGAGATCATCGGGTAGGGTCGAGAGGATCACCCGGTCGAGCCAGATCCACCCTACCCCCGCCGCCAGGATCCCCATGATCGAGAGCCAGAGCGTCAGCCGCGCGAGGCCGACCAACACGCGACGGAGCACCTGGATCACACGGCTCTGCATGGCGCTTCTCCCGATCGCCGGGTGTAGTCTAGCCGACGCGCCAACGCAAGGGCCCGCGGGCCTACGCGACGACCCGCTGCGTCTGCCTGGGGACGCCTTGGCGCTCGTGGAGCTGGCCCCTGTGGCCGCGCCAGCGGAATATGGCCGGGCGAAGGAGCTCGCGGGCGGGCTCACGGCGTCTTTTGAGCTGGCGCTCACGGATCTGGAGGGTGTGGTGCCCCGGGTCGGCGCGCTGCCCCCTTCGCCGGGGGTGAGCGAGGCGGTGCTCGTGGACGCGGAGCGCTGGACGCTCACCCTAGACGCGGCGGTTGAGCGGGTCGGCCCCGAGCGCTGGGCCATGACGATTCGTGGCACGCTCTGCCGCCGCGACGGCGCCTGCACCTTCCCCGAGGCCGAGGGGGACCCAAACCAGACCGGCCCCGCCGTCGCCGAGCTCATGGAGCAGATCGCCCTGCGCCTGGTGCGCCGCCGCTCCTCCGACGCCGCTCAGACCTGGGCCGCGCCCCCATCGGATGACCCTTACGCCGTGCTCCTCGCCGGGCGCGCCGCGGCCACGCTCTACGGTCAGCAAGATCCGCCGCCAGAGGAGCTGATCGGCGACAAAGCCAAAGATCCCGTCACCCGGGCCGTGCTGGTCGACCCAGAGCTGGCGCTCACCCGCTGGGTCGCCGGGCGCCGCGCCATGGCCCGGGGGGAGCACAGCCAGGCCCAGCAGCACTTCAACGCCGCCGCCCGCGGGCGCCCGGCCTCCGCCGTGCTCCTCGCCGACGAGGCCATCGCCTGGGCCGCCTTGGGCCGCATCGACCGCGCGGCGACCTTGTGGAGCGCCGTACGAAACCTCGTCGGCGACGATCAGCGGTTCTTGCTGCCCCAAGCCCGGGTCGCCTTGGCCTTGGGCCAGCTCGACGAGGCCGCCGAGCGCCTCGCGCCCTTGTCCTTCGGCTTTGAGCGTGACCCAGACCTCGCCGCGCTGCGGGTCGCCATCGCTGAGGCCGGCGGCGCCGGGGAGGGCTACGACCTCCTGTTGCAGTCCTGGGAGGTCGCCGCGCCGAACGACGCCGAGCCGACCCGCCGTCGCCTCGCCCTGCGGGTGCGCAGAGAAGAGTACGAGGACGCCCTCTCGTTCACCGATCAGCTCGCCCGTCGCGGCGCCGGAGATGAGTCCGAGCGCGCCCAGCTCGCGCTCTCCGCCGCCTTGGGCCGATTTGACGAGGCCGCGGCCTTGGCCGAGGGTCTCGGCGAAGACCTCACCGCCGACCGCCTGCGCGCCCGCGCCCAGCCCGAGGCGCGGGCCGAGGCGCTCTTGGGCGACCCCTCCCCTTACGCCCGGCTGTGGCGCGCGGAGGCGATCCTCCAAGGCGGAGACCCAAAGACGGCGCTGAGCGAGATCGAGGCCGTGCTCAAAGAGCGTCCTTGGCTGCCCGAGGCCTTAGAGCTCAAGGCCATCACGCTCACGGCCATGGGCGAGACGGCGAAGGCCGAGGCCACCCGGGCGCTGTGGGCGCGGGCGAGCGGCGTTTAGAATCGGCGGTCGCGCCTACTCTCGACGCTGCAAGGCCCGGTAGATGGTGCTGCGGGCCACGCCCAGACGGCGGGCGGCGGCGCTCACGTTGCCCGCGCAGGCCTCAAGCGCCCGGCGGATGGCGTTGGCCTGCACGACGTCTAAGGCGTCGCCCGAGAGCAGCCCGAGCTCGTCGGGGGCGTGAAGGGCCTGGGTGAGATCGGGGGGGAGGTGCTCCAGCTCAAGGATGGGGGCGCCCTCAGCCAACACCAAGGCCACCTCCAGGGCGGACTTGAGCTCTCGCACGTTGCCCGGCCAAGGGTGGCGCAGGATGAGCGCCTCTAAGGCGGGGCTCAGGGCGGGCGGCGGGTTTGGCCGCGTGGCCTGGGCCAACAAGAACCGGGCGAGGCCGAGGCGATCTTCCCGAGCGCGCAGCGGCGGCAGGCGCAGCACGACCCCTTTGAGGCGATACCAGAGGTCTTGACGGAAGGCGCCTGTGGCCACGAGCGCCGGGAGATCGCGGCAGGTCGCGCAGATGACCCGCACGTCCGCCTGGCGTGTGGTGCGCTCGCCGACACGCTGGAACCGGCCGTCCTCTAAGACTCGAAGGAGCGCCACCTGCATCGCCGGGGGCATCTCGCCGATCTCGTCGAGAAACAGGGTTCCCCCGGCCGCGGCGTGTAAGAGGCCGTCTCGGCCCTGGCGGTCGGCCCCGGTGAAGGCGCCCGGGCCATACCCAAACAGCTCGGCGGCGAGGAGCTCCGGGGCGAAGGAGCCGCAGTTGACGGCGACGAAGGGGCCATCCCGGCGTTTGGAGGCGGCGTGTAGCGCCTCGGCGAACCGCTCCTTGCCCGATCCGGTCTCGGCGAGGAGCACGATGGGCAGCACGCTCGGCGCGACGCGGCGGCCGAGGTCTACGGCGGCGCGGGTGGCGGGATCCTCAGCGAAGACCGCACGAAAGGCGTCGCTGGTCTCGGGCGGCTTGGGCGCTTGGGGCGGCGAGAACAGGCGGGGCGCGGGGCCCTCACGGAACACGGCGATGGACAAGAGCGCGCCGTCCGGACCAAAGAGCGGCTCCAGGCGCGCCTGCCCGGGGCCCAAGGCGCCGAGCTTGGGCAGCACGACGCCGCCGCTTAAGGCCGCCCGGCGAAGGGTGTCCCAGGTGAGCCCGAGGGCCTCCACGGCGTCTACGGGCGCTCGGCGCGACCCCAAGGCCACCCGGGCGGCGGCGTTGCAGCGCACGATCTGCCCACGCTGCACCAAAAGCGCGGGCTCGGCGACCCGGTCCAGGGTGCGCTCGACGAGGCCGACCACCTGGGCGCTCGCCCGCGCCCAGGCCCGCGCCCGCCAGGTGGCCTCCATCGCCTGCGCCGTGGCGCTCACCAAGGCCCAGACCGCCGGGTGCGCCTGGCTGACCATCGACGTGGCGTCTAAGGCGGCGACGACGCGGCCCTCTGGGTCACGAACCGGCGCCGCGTAACAGACGAGCTCATGGAACGGCCGGGCGTAGTGCGCCGCGCCCACCACCGCCGTGGGCCTGCCCTCGGCCAAGGCCGTGCCGATGGCGTTGGTGCCTCGGGCGGCCTCGCCCCACGACGCGCCCTCGATGAGCCGCACCGACTGGGCCACCGGCGCGAAGGCCCCGCCGCCGCCTGCGCGCACGACCACCCCCTCGGCGTCGGCCAGGAGCAAGGTGAAGTCATACGCCGCCAAGGCCGCCGCGCCCTCGTCAAACGTGTCACGCACCTCGCTCAACAGGGGGTCGAGGCGCTCTTGCCGCGCCCGAAGCGCCACCCCACGCTCTAAGCCGAGCTCCGCCGGGATCTCATCGTTGGGTGCGCCAAGCTCTCTGGAGCGTGTCCACCGCTCCCACAAGAGCGCCGCGCCGTCGTCGGGGCGCTCCAAGCCGCGCTGAAATCGCTCCCACCAGGACTGTTGGGATAGCTCAAGCACGAGCGCGCTCATCGAACCTCCGGGCGGCAGACTTGAGGAGACTGTAACCCCTCTTCAACCCAACCGAGGGGCTGTCGCAAAACGCGACGCTCCTCTGTCGCAGAACACGACACACCGCCAAACCGACCGCCAAGGCTCCATCTCCGAGGGCGCCTCGTCACTTGGCACGGCTCATGCAATCGGTCGTCTCCCCCAAACGGAGGTCTCATGCGCTACGTCTCCCCGAACAGCCCTGGCTCCTTGGTGCAGTACCCCGACCGGTACGACCACTACATCAACGGCGAGTGGGTGCCCCCGGCCCGAGGCCGCTATTTTGAGAACGTGAGCCCCGTCACCGGCCGTCCGTTCATCCAGATCGCCCGCGGCACCCATGAAGACGTCGAGCGCGCCTTAGACGCCGCTCACGCCGCCAAAGCCGCCTGGGGCGCCACCCCCGCCGCCGCCCGGGCCCAGATCCTCAACCGCATCGCCGACGTGATGGAGCAAAACCTAGAGCAGCTCGCCGTCTCCGAGACCTGGGACAACGGCAAGCCCATCCGCGAGACCTTGGCCGCCGACCTCCCCCTGGCGATCGACCACTTTCGTTACTTCGCCGGGGTGATCCGGGCGAACGAAGGCACCGCCGCCGAGCTCGACGCCAACACGGTCACCTACCACATCAAGGAGCCTCTGGGTGTGGTGGGCCAGATCATCCCCTGGAACTTCCCGCTGCTGATGGCGGCGTGGAAGCTGGCCCCGGCGCTGGCCGCGGGCAACTGTGTGGTGTTGAAGCCCGCCGAGCAGACCCCTGCGAGCATCATGCTGTGGGTGTCTCTGGTCGGTCACCTGCTGCCCAAGGGCGTGCTCAACATCGTCAACGGCTTCGGGATTGAGGCGGGCAAACCCCTGGCCCAGAGCCCCCGCATCTCGAAGGTCGCGTTCACCGGCGAGACGAGCACCGGGCGTCTCATCATGCAGTACGCTTCAGAGAACATCATCCCCGTCACCCTGGAGCTCGGCGGAAAATCGCCGAACATCTTCTTCGCCGACGTGATGGCTGAGGACGACGCCTTCCGCCAGAAGGCGCTGGAGGGCTTCGGCATGTTTATGCTCAACCAAGGGGAGGTCTGCACCTGCCCGTCTCGCGCCTTGATTCAGCGCAGCATCTACAAAGACTTCCTCGATCTCGCCGTCGAGCGCGCCCGGCTCACTGTGCCGGGTGACCCCTTAGACACCAACACCAAGCTCGGCGCCCAGGCCTCCAACGACCAGCTTGAGAAGATCCTCTCCTACATCGACATCGGCCAAAAAGAGGGCGCGACCCTTCGGATGGGCGGTGAACGTGTGCGCTTGGGCGGTGAGCTTGAGCACGGCTACTACTGCGCCCCGACGGTGTTTGAGGGCCACAACAAGATGCGGGTGTTCCAGGAGGAGATCTTCGGGCCCGTCGTGTCTGTCACCTCGTTTGAGGACGATGCCGACGCGATCAACCTCGCGAACGACACGCTCTACGGCCTCGGCGCGGGCCTGTGGACCCGCAGCGTCCACAACGCTTACCGGGTGGGCCGCGCGGTGCAGGCTGGCCGGGTGTGGACCAACTGTTACCACCTCTACCCCGCCCACGCGGCGTTCGGTGGTTACAAACACTCGGGCATCGGCCGGGAGAACCACCACATGATGCTCGGCCATTACCAACAGACGAAGAACCTGCTCGTGTCCTACGATCCCAACCCCATGGGCTTCTTCTAGGCCATGAGCACCCTCCCCGACCAGGGCTTCTCCCAGGTCTCGGTCACCGACGCGGCGGCGGCGCTCATCCGCCGTCTCGTCTTGGACCACGGCCCGGTGATGTTTTTCCAGTCCGGCGGCTGCTGTGACGGGAGCGCGCCGATGTGCTGGCCCAAGGGCGAGTTTCGTCTGGGTGAGCGCGACGTGCGCCTGGGCGTGATCGAGGGCGCGGAGTACTGGATCGGCGGCGATCAGTACGAGCGCTGGGCGCACACCCGCCTGGTGCTCGACGTGGTGCCCGGACGCGGCGCGGGGTTCTCGTTGGAGGCCCCCGAGGGCGTGCGGTTTATCATCCGCTCGGAGCTGTGCAGCCTAGAGGAGCTCACCGCCCTCAACAACACCCCGCTTCCCCGGGGCGGCGATGCACGCTGAGGGTCACGGCGCCTCAACCACCTCCAGCACGGTCATCATCCCGCCCTCCTCGTGCTCCAAGATGTGACAATGCACCATCCAGAAGCCGGGCTCTGTGGGGGTGAGGAGCAGTCGGGCGCGGTCTCGGGCGCGTAGGTTCAGGGTGTCCTCGACGGTTCGTGCCGTCGGGGCCACGCCGTTGAGGCTCAGCAGCTCAAACGCCAGGCCGTGCAGGTGCAGGGGGTGCTCGACGGCGCTGAGGTTGCGGGCCTCGATCACGACGGGCTGCCCGGCGATCACCTGCCCCACCGTCACCTCGGGGTATTGTTCGCCGTTGATGAACCACGCGCCGTCGTCTCCGGCGAAGGTGTAGGTGAGCGTGGTGAAGCCGGGATCCGCGCTCACCGCCTCGCCGGGGTGGGCAAACGTCGGCGGCGTCGGCGCGGCGGCGTCCCCCTCAGGCGCGACGGAGAGCAGCGCCTCGGGCTCACCCACCCCGGCGCCGCCGGCGTGGCTGTAGGGGAGATCCCACACAGTGAAGCCGTCGCCGCCAAGAGACCACAGCAGCTCAACGCGGTCTCCGGGGGCGAGGAGCAGCGTCTCTGGGGTCTGTGGGGTGTCCAGGAGGCCCTGATCCGAGGCGATCTGGGCGCCCAAGGCGCCGCCAAGCAGCACATAGCCCCGGTTGGAGACGTTCACGATCCGAGCGCGTAGGCTCTGACCGCTCAACATCTCCACGGTGGGCGCGAGGAGGCCGTTCACCAACCACAGGCCCTCCGCGCCGCTCTCGCCGTGGCCGCCGTCTCCGCCGTGGGGCGGCGCGGGGCTGGCGCTGTCTGGCGGCTGGCTGTCCAAGGCGCCGTTGTCGGGCTCGGGGAGGATCCAGTCATCCAGCACGATCACCCGCTCGTTCTCCACCTTGGGCTCGGCGGGATCCTCGACGATGAGCACCCCGTAGAGCCCGGCGTCTACCTGGCGATCGGTGTTCATGTGGGGGTGATACCAGAACGTGCCGGCCTTCGTGGCCGTGAAGGTGACCGTGCGGGACTCGCCCGGCGCCACGCCGCCGAGCATCCAGGTGGCGCCGTCGGACTCCCAAGGCACCACCAGGCCATGCCAATGCACCGTTGTGGCCTGATCGAGCTGGTTCACCAAGGTCACCGTCACCGTGTCGCCCAGAGAGACGCGGATCGTCGGCCCCGGGGTCTGACCGTTGTAGGCGTAGCCCGGGACGATGTCTCCTCCGGGCAAGACGTGCTCGGCGGGGGCGGCGGTCAGCGTCAACAAGAAGGCGCCAGGGGCGGGATCCTCGTCGATGGCCTCCGCGGGAGAGACCAAACGTGACGGTGAATCCTCAACGGGGGTTGAGTCTGTGCTGGATTCGTTGGGCGGATCCTCCTTGCCGGTCTCACCCCGACAAGCCACGACGGCGAAGAGGAGCAGGCCCGCCCCACCTCATCGCCAGGTCTCCGTCATCGTCTGGTCACCCTGGGGCCAGCCGCGCTCGGTGGAGAGCGTGTACGGGAAAGGCCGGTGAATCAGCCACGCCCGGACGATCGGCGCGGCGCAGCCCCCGGCAAACTGATGCGTGGTGGTGGCCGAGGCCCCCGCGAGCAGGCGGTTGTCGGACCGCAGGTCGATGGCGGCGTGGTGCGGGGCGAAGGGCGTGTCGTCGCTGTCGACGAGCACCCGGGCGAAGGCCCAGCCGGGGGCCAAGGCGTGCTGGGCGGGGTCGCTGGGGCGAATCAAGGCCACGGCGTCGCCCGCGGGCAGCGGCGCGTCGAGGGTGAGCAGGCCGTCCGCGGCGACGGCGAGCACGACCCGCTCCGCGACGAGGCGCTCCTGGGGCAGACCCTTCTCCGACGCGCTGAAGGTGCCGTCGCCGAAGGGGCCCCAGCCGTCATAGTCCACAAACTCGCCCGACCGAGAGACGACCCGCAGCACGTCGCCGACCTCGGCCTCGGTGAAGCGTGTCCAGTCCTCACCAAAGCCCCGCACGGCGACGGCGCCACCCCACTCGGGCACCACATCCCCGCCGATGGCGGCGAGCGCAACCCCGTCACAGCTCGCCTCCACCCGCAAGATCACCGCGCGCATGGGCTCTCCCGTGGGCAAGGCGTGGGCCGGGCCGCTGTTGGTGACGGTGACGCTGACGTCGAGGCCCTCGGCGCTGGTGGAGGTGACCACGCTGAGGCTCGCGGCGAGCTGCAGCATGCCTGAGGCGGGCTGGCGTGGGCCAACCCAGGCGTGATCCCGCACAGACCCCGGCGGGCGCACCCAGCCCCCGGCGATGCCGGGCTCAATGTCGACGAGGTTCACCAGATCCGCCGAGTTCCCCACATCTCCCAAGGCCGGCATGTGGCAGGCGCCGCAGCTCACCTCGGGGGCGAAGGGGCTCGCCGCCCACTCGGAGTACGTCGTGTGAATGGGCAGGAGTCCTTCAGGCCAGCGGGTGAGATCGATGGATTCACCTGGGACGAGCGCCTCTTGGCGCAGCTCATGGCAGCCCGCGCAGAGGGATCCATCGTGAAAAAGATCGCGGGCGACGCTGCCCATTCGTGGGTTGAGCACGTCATCGTAGGGCCCAAACGTGAGCGGCAGCCAAGGGCCCGTGGGGCCGTCCAGAGGCTCGGCGGGGCGCAGGAGCTTGAGCGCGCCCGCCACGCCCGGCGCGGGGTCTTGAAGGTCTACAGACTCCACCTTGTGGCACACGTCACAATGAACGCCAAAGTCATACGCGTAGCCCGTGGCGTCGAGGAGATCACGGCCGCCGAGGCGCCCGTTGATGCCCGGGGCGTGGCAGTCGGCGCAGAGGCCCGTCTGTGTTGGATCACAGAGGGCGTCGGCTTCACACTCGGGGTTGAGATCGGGCAGCACCCCGGCGCCGAGGTGGCAGGTCTCCGCGCTGAGGCCCGCTCCTCCGGGGGTGCGGCTCTCACGCCAAACGCCCCCGGCTTGGGCGCAGGCGGCCTCATCGGCGAAGGCGCTGGCCATCCCGACGTACACATCCAGCACGGTCGGGTTTTTGGCCGCGGACCGGTGCGCGGACTCAAACCAGGCGTTGTTCAGCGTGATGTGGCAGTGGGCGCACTGAGACGTGTTGTCGTTGCGGGTGGGCTCGCCGGGGTCTTGAAAGGCGTACTCGATGTTGTCTTGGGTCAAGAAGCGGGTGAGCTCGATGAGCAGCTCCGCTGGGGCGGTGTCGGCGGGATCCGGCAGGTAGATCCCGCCGATTCGGGCCTCGGGGTGAGACGCCATGAGCACCTGCTCCCCCTCGACGTCGAGGCTCGGCGTGATCTGGGCGAGGCCGTCCGCGTCCGTCACCCAGCGCGCGGCGTGGCCGCCTTGGCTGAGCTTGGCGCCCGCCACGGGCGCGCCGTCGAGGGTCACCCGCACGGTGAAGGTGGGCGCGGTGAGCGGGGCGGTCTCGGTCACAGGCGGCGCCGTCTCGGCGGTCTCAGGCGCCGGGGACGAGTCTGGGGCCTCCTTCGGCGCGCAGGCGAAGGCGAAGATCAGCGACAGAGGTAGGCGGCTCGGCATCTCATCCATCATAGGCGCTCCCGCCGCGCCCCGTGCGGCGACCTGCGCGGCGACCTGCGCGGATCAGAGGCGCACGATGGTGTAGGCGTCTCCACCTTCACCTTCGTTCGCCGGGCGCCAGGCCGAGACGTGGGGCGCCCGCGGCAGCCATTCGCGCAGGGCCTTCTTGATCGCGCCGGTGCCGTGGCCGTGCAGCAGGTACGCCGCGCTCTGGCCTTGGGAGACCATGCGGTCTAAGAAGTTGCCGACCTCCTCTAAGGCCTCGTCCACACGTTTTCCGCGCAGATCGCAGGTGTTGGACACCATGCGGATCCCGGCGATGGACTCATCCCCGGTAGACGCCCGGCTCACCGGCGCGCGGCTGGGCTCGGGCTCGGGTTTTGGCGCAGGTTTGGCCTCGGCGACGGGGCGCTCACGACCGGCGGCGTCTAAGGCGATGAGGTCTGTGAGCGCGACGCGGCTCTTGAGCTTGCCCACCTCCACCTCGACCTGGCCCTTCTTCGGCGCCTCGGTCACCCGGCCGATGGTGCCGCCCAGAGACCGCACCCGCACACGATCTCCGACGCTCAAGGTCTGCGGCGGAGGCTCCTCCCGCGGGGCGATGATCGGCGGCGGCGCCGCGGCGGCCTGGTCGCGTAGGGTCTTGAGCGACTGTAAGGTCTGCCCGGCGAGGCGCAGGTTTGGGTCGCGCTGCAGGGCCGCGATGAGCGCCCGGGCCTGCTCTTCAGCCTCACGCAGGCGCTCCAAGGTGCGTGTGGCCTCTTTGCGGGCGAGCTCATCGCTCTTGCCACGAATGCGCTCCCAGCGCTCGGCGAGGTCTTGCTCCTTCATCAGGAGCTGCTCGTCGCGGTGGCGCAGCGTGCGCTCCAGGCGGTCCACCTCGGCGCGTTGGCCCTCTAGGCGGTCCAGCAGGCCACCGACCATTCGCGCCTCCTCGCTCATCAGGGCCTCTGCGCGGTCGATGAGCGCCGGGTCGAGGCCGAGGCGGCGGGCGGTGGCGAAGGCGTGGGACGTGCCGACGGCGTCGGCGCGCACCTTGTAGGTGGGGCGACCGTCCTCAAGCTGCACGGCGCCGCTGCGAAAGCGGGGGTCGGACGAGGCGAAGGCCTTGAGATCGGTGTAGTGCGTCGTGACGCCCACTCGGGCGCCGCGGGCGACGGTCTCCTCCAAGACGGCCCGGGCCAAGGCCGCGCCTTGGGTGGGGTCGGTGCCCACGGCGACCTCGTCCAGCAGCACCAAGGCCCCGGGCCGCGCGCGGCGCAGCACCTCCTTGAGCACGAGGATGTGGCCGGAGAAGGTGGAGAGATCGCCCTCGACGGTCTGGAGGTCGCCGATGTCGGCGATGACGTCGGGGAAGACGTCGCAGCGGCTGCCCTCTTGAGCGGGGATGGGCACGCCCGCCCGGCACAAGAGCGCGGCGAGGCCCAAGGTCTTGAGCGCCACCGTCTTTCCGCCGGTGTTGGGGCCCGAGAGCACGAGACCGGGGCGGTCGGGGTCGAGGCGCAGATCGTTGGGCACGACCGCCACGCCGCGAAGCTGCAGCACCGGGTGCCGGGCGTCTTTGAGCGCGATGACCCCCTCGCGGCCGACGATGGGCAGGTGCCCACGCAGCTCTTGGCCGAGCTTCATGCGCGCGTGCACGAGGTCGATGCGGGTGGTGGCGTCGAGGGCGGTGAGGATCGGCCCACAAAAACGGCCGACCAAGGACGACAAGGCCCGCAGAATTCGGGCGATCTCCCGCAGGAGCTGGCCCTCCATCTCGCGGATCTTGTTGTTGAGCTCGACGATCTCCGCGGGCTCGATGAACACCGTCTCGCCAGATCCCGAGGTGTCGTGAACGATGCCGATGCCCGCCCGTTTGGCCTCGGCCTTGATCGGCAAGACGTACCGATCGCCGCGCTGGGTGATGTAGCGGTCTTGCAGCACCCCCGCGAGGGTGTCGCCCTTCACCAAGGCGTCTAGGGTGGTGCGCACGCGGTCGTGAAGGCCGCGAATGGACCGGCGAAGCTCGCCCAGCTCGGGGTAGGTGGCCTCGCTGAGCTCGCCGCGCTCATCAAAGCTCTCGTCGAGGCGGCGGATCAGCTCGGCGTCGAGGACGATCGGCTCGGCGAGCTGGTTGAGCGTGGGGCAGCGCTCCCGGCCCTCGGCGGCCCAGTGGCGCAGGGCCTCCATCGCCAGCAGCGAGCGGCTGAGATCGACGAGCTCCGGCGGGTCGAGCACCCGGCCTTGGCCCGCGGCCTCGGCGGCGGGCCCGACGTCCACCACGCCGCCGACCGGGGCGGCCTCGCCTTCTCCGTCGAGCAGGATCGCCTCCCGCACGGCGTCGTGAACGCTCAGCACCTCGGCGCGATCCTGAGGCAAGACGAGGTTCAACGCCGCCGTCGCGCCTCTCGGCGTGCGGGCGTGCTGGGAGAGCCGACCGAGCACGGCGGCCCAGTCAAGGGTGTGCAGGGTGCGCGCGTCGAGGTCCATGACCGCGCGCTTAACCCGCCCCTGGCGCCATGTCCGCCAAGGAAAGGCCCTCGCTTTTTTCGCCCCTCACCTCGACAAGCTCAAGTGTCAACCGAGCTAAGCTCTTGACACGTCCATAAATGGGGGACACTCTGGTCACTCTGAAGCCAACACTCTGAAGCGCGCCCAGCCCGCTGAGACACCTGGAGGTCAGTGATGTGGAACCGCGACCGCGCGCCTGCGCCCCCGGACGGCCCAAAGCTTGGTGAGGACGCGGACGCGCCCTCAAACGATGGCCCGCCCTCGTTCGTGCTGCCGCGCCCGGTGAGAGGCGGTCCGATGACCTTGGGCTATGAGCTGGGGGAGCTGCCAAAGGGTGAGCTTCTGAGCGAAGAGCCCGGCGTCGGCCCGGCCCCACCCGCGATCCCGGCCCCGCCCGCGCCCGCCGTCTCCTTGGCCGGCCCGCCGCCGCGCCCCGATCTGCGCCCTGCTCCCCCTTCTCCCCCTTCTCCCCCGGCTCCCCCGGCTCCCGGCGTCTCCTTGGCCGGTCCGCCGCCGCGCCCCGATCTGGTCAGCCCTCCGCCGATGACCCTCGCCGCCGAGGCCCTCGTCGAGGTCACCGCCGAGGAGCCCCGCCAGGAGCCCGCCTTCAACGTGCTCGTCGAGGACAGCGGCTCCATCGGCCAGCCCACGGAGGAGGTGGACTATGTGCCCCACGTCTCCGCCGGGCCGACCTCTCTGCCTCTGGCCTTCGCCCCGGCCCCGCCGGAGCCTGGGCCGCCAGAGCACAGGCCGCATGAGCCTGGGCCGCCGGAGTCCCCGGCCCTCGTCGGCTTAGGCGACGGCCCGCCCTTGGCCTCGTTGTTCCGCCCGATGGCGCACTCCATGGCCGCGGCCTCCCCTTCGCCCACCCCGCCGCCGGTCCACCCCGGCCCGGTGAGCCACCAGGCCCCCAGCCAGCACACGCACAGCCCCGCCGCCGAGCCCCCGCGCGGCCGCGCCGTCGAGTTTAAGCCCCAGCCCGAGACCGGCCCGCCCGCCCCAGGCCGGGTGTTCGGCGATTACCGCCTGGAGGCCCTGCTCGGCCAAGGCGGCTCGGCGAGCGTGTGGCGCGCGTTTGACACCCGCCTGCACATGAACATCGCGATCAAGCTGTTCAACCCCCGCACCAAAGCGAGCCGGGCGACGCTCACCCAGGTGATGCGTGAGGCGCGGGCGGCGTCAAAGGTCGTCAGCGACCACGTCATCCGCGTCAAAGACGCGGGCTTTATGGAGGAGCACAACCTCGGCTTTATCGCCATGGAGCTGTGCGCCGATTATCCCGACGCCCGCGACCTCGCGCCTGGCGAAAAACCCCAGCTTCTGGTGGGCAAGAGCTTAGAGGCCGCGCTGCCGGAGACCCTACGCGGCTCTCTGAGCGCCGTCGCCCAGGCCGCCCGAGGGGTCTCCGACGCCCACCGCGAGGGCATCTTTCACCGCGACGTGAAGCCGGCCAACGTGCTGGTGCGGCCGGGCAGCCGCCGCGCCCAGATCACCGATTTTGGGCTCACCGTCGCCGATCTGTCTACGTCTGGCGGCTCCGTGCGTATCCCCGTGAAGGGCAACGACCGCCGCTTCATCTTGGGCACCCCGGAGTACATGGCCCCCGAGGCCGCCGCCGGCCTGCCCTTGGACCTCGACCCCGTGCGTGACCGCGCGCTCCTCGTCGGCCTCGACGTCTACGGCCTCGGCGCCACGCTCTACGCGCTGCTCGCCGGGGCCACGCCGTACCGCGCCCGGCCCGAGGCCACGGATCTTGTGCAAGACATCCTCGATCAGGTCGCCGCCGGGCCGCCCAAAGATCTCACCGAGCGCGTCTCCAATCGGTTCCCGCTCCCCGACTCCGTGGTGCGTGTGGTGCGCCGCGCGATCCACCGCGACCCGGACGAGCGGTACGCCAGCGCGTCGGAGCTCGTGGACGATTTAGAGGCGATCCTGCACGATCAGCCCACCTCCCTCGACGGCCCGTTCCCCTTTACCCGGGCCCAGCTCTACCTGCGGCGAAACCGGCTTCAGGTGAGCGCCGCGGCCTCCGTCGCCGTCCTGCTCGCCGCCTTAGGCGCCACCGCCGTTGTGGGTGTGCGGCTCAAAGACCAGATGCGAGAGGCCCAAGGCACCATCGTCAACCTCACCGGCGAGGGCGAAGCCGCCAAGGCCGAGGCCCAGGAGTGGCAGGCGACCGCGTCGAAGTACAACTCCAAGGCTGAAGAGGCCGCCGCCCGGGAGGCCGAGGCGCTCCAAGACGTCGCCGCCACGGCGAGCGACCTCAAGACCACCCAGCAGCGCCTGGCGAAGACCATCGCCGAGCGTGACATGGCCCTGGCCGAGGGGGATCTCCAGCGTGGCCGCGCCGAGGCCGCTGAAGGAGACCTCGCGCTCTCCCGCGCCGAGGCCCTCTCCCAGAAGGAGCGCGCCGAGGGCGCCGAGCGTGAGCTGGCCACGAGCGTCGCCGCCGAGAAGTCTCAGCGAGAGCGGGCGGAGCTGGCCGAGGGTGATCGGGATCAGGCGCGCAGCGAACGGGATCAAGAGCTCGCCAGGGCTGAGGCCGCCGAGGCCAACAACGACAAGCTCCAGGCGAGCCTAGACGAGGCGCGCCGCGCCCAGGCTGAAGCGGAGGCCGCCCTCACCGCCGCCGAGCGCCGCGTGAACGAGCTCAAGGGCACCCTCGACGCCCAAAAAGCCCTGAGCGAGACGCAGAAGCGCGAGCTCACCGAGGCCCAAAAACGCATCGCGCTCTTGGAGGCCGCAGGCGCCTCCACCCCCACCCCCTGAGCCCGCCGCGCCTCGCCAGAAGCTGACCACGGCCCCTCCGCGCGGCGGGTCGTGGTATAAGCTCGTCTGCAAGCACCCAGGAAGGAGCGCGCAGACATGGCCGATCCCGGCGTAAACCGATCTGTCCTGCTCGTGGTCGAGGACGACCAGGACGACCAGCTCTTGCTCGTCGACGCGTTACGCGCCGCCGGGCAGGCCCCCACGCTCAAGTTTGTCCAAGACGGCCAGGAGCTCCTCGATTACCTGCGCCGCGAAGGTGAACACGCCGACCCCGCCCGCTCGCCGTGGCCGTCGCTCATCCTGCTGGATCTGCGAATGCCACGCCTTGACGGCCCCGCGGCCTTGGAGGCGATCAAAGCCGACCCGCGCTTGCGCCGCGTGCCCGTGGTCGTGATGACGACCTCGTGGTCCGAGCGTGACATCGCGCGTTGTTATGACGTCGGCGCCAGCTCGTTCGTGCTCAAGCCGGTCACCTTCCAGAAGCTCGTCGAGGTGATGGGCCGCCTGTGCCGCTACTGGTTCGGCACCGTAGAGCTGCCCCCTAGCCCCTGAGGGAATCTGGGCGGTGCAACCTGCCCTCTTGCCGAATCTAGGCGGGTTCCGGCATTGGATCCAGTCCATCCCAAAAGCTCATGCTAAGCTTCAACACCCATACGTTCCAGGCACTTGGCTCCAAGACCTGGCTCGGCACCCCCGAACGGAGAAGCAAGATGTCCTCTCGAACCTCCATCGTGACCCTCTTGGCCCTCATGGCGCCAGGCCTCGCGAACGCGGCCTCGTACACCGTTGATCGTTACGGAACCGGCGACTACACGACGATTCAGGCGGCGATCAACGCCTCGGCCGATGGTGACATCATCACCGTGAAGGCCGCCACCTACAAAGAATACATCGACTTTAAGGGCAAGAAGATCACCGTCAAGTCCGAGAAGGGCGCGGCGTCTACGATCATCGACACCGCCACCACGGCCACCTACTCGGTCACCTTCTCCAACAGCGAGACGAGCGCGGCGGTGCTTCAGGGCTTCACCCTCAAGAACGCCTCCCGGAACGGCATCTACATCAAGAACGCGAGCCCCACGCTCAAAGACATCTCCGTCAAGAGCATGGGCAGCTCCACGAGCTACAACGGCTCCGGCGCCTACATCGACGGCGGCTCGCCCAGCTTCACCGACAGCGAGTTCTCGGCGAACGTCGGCTACTACGGCGGCCACGTCTACGTCACCGGCAGCGGCTCGCCCACCTTCAACAACACCGACTTCACCTCGGGCTATGGCTACTACGGCGGCGGCATCTACGTCAACAGCGGCTCGGTGGACATCGAAGACAGCAGCTTTGACGGCAACTACGCCTACTACAACGCCGGCGGCGTCTACCTGAACTCCAGCGCCAAGCTCACGCTGACCAACACCGACTTCGACGGCAACTTCGGCTACTACGGCCACGGCGGCGGCATCTACGCGGGCTCCAGCGCCACCGTAGACATCGACGGCGGCAACTTCGAGTCGAACTACATCTATTATTGGACGAGCGGCTATTACGGCGGCCTCATCTACCTGAGCACGAGCGCCAAGCTCACCGCCACAGACGCCACGTTTAAGGACAACAAGGGCTACTACGGCGGCGCCGTGTACGCCTCCACCAGCGCGACGGTGACCACCGACACGGTCACCTTTGACGGCAACACCGCCTACTACGGCGGCGGCATCTACCTCATCAACACGTCCACGCTGACCGACACAGACTCGGTGTTCTCCGACAACACCACGACGTACTATGGCGCGGGAGTTTACCTCTATGGTTCGTCCACGTCGTCCTACGCCACGGCGACCTTGACCGGCACAGAGTTCTCTGGCAACACCGCCAACTACGGCGGCGCCATCTTCTCCAACCAGTACAACGACATCAGCCTCTTTGAGACGCTGTTTGATCGGAACTACGCCTCCCACAGCGGCGGCGCGATCTACGCCTACTACTACACCGACCTGTACATCAAGGACTCGGCGTTCACGAACAACACGGCGTATTACAACGGCGGCGCCGTCTGGATGGAGTATCTGTACGACACCGTGTCCATTGTGGACACCACGTTTGACGGCAACAAGGCGCAGTACGGCTCCGGTGGCGCGATGCTCGCCGACTACTACACCGACCTCGACTTAAGCGGCCTCGACGTCACCAACAACTACGCCTACAACTACGGCGGCGGGCTCTACCTCTACTACTACTCCGACCTCGCGCTCTCCGACTCCAACTTCTCGGGGAACTACGCGGACGTGTACCATGGTGGAGCGATCTACGCCCAGCAGATCTACGGCACGTTGAGCATCAACACGACCACGTTTGATGACAACCAGTCGGACAACCAAGGCGGCGCGATCTACGCCTACTACTACACAAACCTGGAGCTGTACAACTCCGAGGTGACGAACAACACGGCGATTAGCCACGGTGGCGGCGTCTACGCGTACTACTACATGACGCCGACGATCTACAACACCACCTTCGACAACAACACGTCGAGCAATGGATACGGCGGTGGTCTGTACTTCTACCCCTACGCCGGGAACGCCTACGACCTGACGATTCAGTCCTCTACGTTCACGAACAACACGGCGTACTACGACGGCGGCGGCATCTACTCCTACTCCGCCGACGACCTCTTCCTCGCCGACAACGTCATCAGCGGGAACAGGGCGAACTCCGTCTCCAGCAGCTACTCGGGCGGCGGTCTGTACATGTACAGCACCGACACCGCGAGCGTCGTGCGCAACACCTTCTGCGGCAACACCGCCTACAACGGCGGCGGCGTGTACTCTTACTACGTCTACGGCGGCATCGGCCTCGATGAGTGGACGAACAACGTCTTCCAAGAGAACTCCGCCACGAACGACGGCGGCGGCGCCTACTTCACGACGAACTACTACAACGAGCTCATCAACAACACCTTCGTCGGCAACAAGGGCGGTCGTTACGGCGGCGCGCTCTACCTCGCGAGCAGCCACGGCACGTCCTCGGGCGAGTTCACCAACAACATCGTCGCCTACACCCAGAAGGCCGATGGTCTGTACGGCGACAGCTCCTCGGCGACGGCGCTCACCGGCGACATGCAGTACAACGACTGGTACTCCAACACCAGCGCGGATGTCTCCGGCTCGTTCACAAGCTCGATGATCTCGGGCCGGGGCAACGTCACCGTCGATCCCAAGTTCTCCAAGTACAGCCTCGACGGCGACTGCTCCAACGACGTCTTGGCGCTGTCCTCGTCGTCTACGCTCATCGACGCCGGTGACACCTCGCTGAAGGACTCCGACGGCTCCCGCTCCGACATCGGCGCGTATGGTGGCGCCGAGGCCGCGATCCTCGACGCCGACGGCGACGGCTACATCGCCGGTGAAGACTGTGATGACAGCGACGTGAGCGTGAACCCCGGCGCCACGGAGACCTCCGGCGACGGCGTTGACCAAAACTGCGACGGCGCGGAGACCTGCTACGTTGACGCCGACGCCGATGGCTACCGCCCCAACGCCACCAGCACCGTCGCCTCCACGGACGCCGACTGTGACGACTCGGGCGAGGCCCTCTCGACGGATCCCACCACCGACTGTGACGACTCCGACGACGCCATCAACCCCGGCGCCACGGAGATCACCGGCGACGCCGTCGATCAGAACTGCGACAACAAAGAGACCTGCTACACCGACAAAGACAACGACAACTACCGCCCCAACGCCACGAGCACCACGTCGTCCTCGGACACGGACTGCTCCGACTCCGGCGAGGCCCTGGCGACGGACGCCACGGGGGACTGCAACGACAGCGACTCCACGGTGAACCCCGGCGCCACGGAGATCGTCGGTGATGGCGCCGACCAGAACTGCGACAGCAAAGAGACCTGCTACACCGACAAGGACAACGACAGCTACCGCCCCGACAGCACGTCTACGACGAGCTCCTCGGACTCCGACTGCTCGGACAGCGGCGAGGCGCTCTCCTCTGAGGCCACCGGCGACTGTAACGACAGCAGCGCGACGGTCTACCCCGGCGCGTCTGAGACGGCCTATGACGGCGTCGACCAAGACTGTGACGGATCCGACCTCACCGACGTTGACGGCGACGGCTTCGACTCCACGAGCGCCGGCGGCACCGACTGCGACGACGACGACGCCACCATCAACCCCAGCGCCACCGAGATCCCCTACGACGGCGTCGATCAGGACTGCTTCGACGGCGACCTCTCCGACGCCGACGGCGACGGCTTCGAGTCCACCGCCGTGGGCGGCGGTGACTGTGACGACAACGACGAGGGCTCCTACCCCGGCGCCGGTGAGACGGCCTACGACGGCATCGATCAGGACTGTGACGGATCCGACCTCACCGACGTAGACGGCGACGGCTTCGACGCCGCCGAGGCCGGCGGTGATGACTGCGACGACGGCAACGCCGCCGCCAACCCCGGCGCGCCGGAGACCTGGTACAACGGCGTCGATGAGGACTGCAACGGCGGATCTGACTACGATCAGGACGGCGACGGTTACGACGCCATCCTCGGCGACGGCAACGACTGCGACGACGAGGACGCGGCGATCAACCCCGGCGCCGCTGAAGACGTCTCCAACGGCATCGACGACAACTGCAACGACAGCGTCGATGAGGACCCCTCGAAGACCGACACCGACGGTGACGGCCTCACCGACCTTGAGGAGACCGAGGCCGGCACGGATCCCTCGAAGACCGACACCGATGACGACGGCATCGACGACAAGGACGAGATCGACCTCGGCACCGACCCGACCAACCCTGACTCCGACGGCGACGGCGCCACCGACGGCGAGGAGCAGGACGCGGGCACGGACCCGAACGATGACTCCGAGGTGCCCGGCGGCGACAGCGGCGGCGACAGCGGCGCCGATGACACCGACGAGGTCGGCTCCGACGACACCGAAGACATCGGCCAGGCCGACGACACGGGCATCGGCGGCGGCGACGTTGACGACAAGGACGGCGGCTGCTCCACCACGGGCACCGGCACCAACCCCGGCCTGCTCGCGGGCTTGCTCGGCCTCGTCGGGCTCATCACCCGCCGTCGTCGGTCCTAGGCCGTTTGACGAGGCGCGCGGCGGCGGGGTCCCCTGCTCCGCCGCCGCCGCCGCCACCCAACATCACATCTCCACCACGCGCGGCAGCGGTGACGCTGACCGCGCGTCTGCGCTCCTTGATCCCGTCTCGATCTCGTCGCCCGTGACGATCTCGGGCCAGCTCCTCAGGTGAGGACGCGCGTCAAGGATTCCGACCAGCGCGTCATCCACGGCCTCGCTTTGTGCACCTACGTCCACAGCGCCCCCACCTCGACACCGTCCCGCTCGCCACCTGCGCTAAGCCAGTCAGGCCGCTGCAGAGTGGCCGGCGCGCCTGTGTAGCGCTGGGGCGGACCCGTCGGAGACGGCGCTACAATTCGCTCGTCAACAACCTCTGCGACCCGCTACGCGCCCCTCGGAGAAACCATGACGGTCCAACGCCCCATCGCTCTGCTCATTCTCCTCGCCACGCCAAGCCTCAGCCACGCCGCCACGCTCACCGTGGATCGGTACGGCAGCGGCGCCTACACAACGATACAGTCCGCGATCAACGCCGCGTCTGATGGGGACGTCATCACGGTGAAGGCCGCGACCTACACTGAAGCGATCGATCTGAAGGGCAAAAAGATCACCGTGAAGTCCGAGAAGGGCTCCTCCTCAACGATCATCGACGCCAACAGCACGACGACCTGGGCGGTGACGATGAACAACGGGGAGTCGAGCGCGACGACGCTTCAAGGCTTCACCATCAAGAACGGCGCCTACGCAGGGCTTTACCTCAAGGGCGCCAGCGCCACCTTCAAAGACATCACCATCAAGAGCATGGGCGCCTCCGCCGGGGTAAACGGCGCCGGGGCGTACATCGAGGGCGGCTCGCCCTCCTTCACCTCGTCCGAGTTCACCGCGAACACGAGCAGCTACGGCGGCCACATCTACGTCACGAGCTCGGCGACCCCGAGCTTTGATGATGTAGCGTTCACCTCGGGCTACGGCAGCTATGGCGGCGCCATCTTTGTCGAGAGCGGCTCCCTCACCCTCAAAGACAGCCAGTTCGACGGCAACCTCGGCTATTACGGCGGCGGCGGAATCTACCTCGCCAGCGGGGCCACGCTCATCACCAAAGACATCGAGCTAGACGGAAACTCCACGTACTACGGTCCCGGCGGCGGCATCTACGCGGAGGGCAGCACGTCGCTCACGATCGACGGCGGCAATTTTGAGTCCAACACCATCGCGGCTTACTCCAGCGGGTATCACGGCGGGTTCCTGTACTTAGGCGCGTCGGCGACCCTCACGCTGACCGACGCGACGGTCACCGGAAATACCAGCTACTATGGCGGCGGCGTGTACGCCGAGAGCGGCGCGTTGATGAGCGTCGAGAACAGCACGTTTGGGGGAACCTCGCCTACTTCGGCGGCGCGGTGTTCTTGAACACGGCCGCAGGCCTCATCGATGAGTCCTCTGTCTACACCGGGAACACCGCCTACTATTACGGCGGCGGCCTATACTTGGAGGGATCAAGCGCGTCGAGCCGCGCGGAGGCGCTGCTCAACAACACGGAGGTCAGCCACAACAACGGCAGCACAGGCGCTGGCATCTTCTTGAGCAACTTCAACGTGCTGGACTTAAGCGGCGCCCTCGTCGAGGGGAACGTCGCGACGAGCTACGCAGGTGGGATCTACGGCTACAATAGCCCCGAGATCACCATCACCAGCTCGACATTTAAGGACAACGTCGCCGGCAGCAACGGCGGCGGTCTGTGGTTGGAGTACACCTACAACACGACCACCATCACAGACAGCAGCTTTGAGAACAACTCGGCGACCTACGGCTCCGGTGGAGCCGTGTTCGCCGACTACTACTCCCCGGTCGAGATTCAGAACACCGATATCAACAACAACTACGCCTATAGCTATGGCGGGGGGATCTACTCGTACTACTACAGCGGCCTGGACATCAACAACACCACGCTCTCAGGGAACACCGCACAGTACAATTACGGTGGCGCGGTATTTGTGCAGCAAGCGTACCAAATCGTCAGCGTGAACAAGACCACAATCGAGGACAACAGCGCCGGATACTTCGGAGGAGGTCTGTTCATCTACTACGACACGGATCTTGAGCTGTACAACTCTACGGTCTCCAACAACACCGCCACCTACGAGGGCGGCGGCGTGATGACCTACACGTACTCCGCCGCGACGGTCTACAACACCGTGTTCGAGGACAACAGCACTGGGGCTGGGAACGGTGGAGGTATGTCGTTTAACCCAGGTCTCCCCTCCACCTACGACCTCACGATTCAGTCCTCGACATTCGACTCAAACTCGGCCTACGGCAGCGGCGGCGGGCTGTACTCGTTATACGCCGATGACGCGATGCTCTCAGACAACGTGTTCACCTACAACAAGTCCACCGCGACAGGCTACGCCGGCGGCGGCGCGCACCTCTACTACACCGACAGCGTCGCCGCGGTCCGCAACGTGTTCTGCGCGAACTCAGCCTATTATGGCGGCGGCGTCTACGTCTACTACACCTTCGGCGGCATCGGCCTCGCGTCTTGGACCAACAACGTCTTCCAGGAGAACCAAGGCGACTACGCCGGCGGCGGCGCGTATTTTCAGTCGGACTACAACACCGAGCTGATCAACAACACCTTCGTCGGGAATGAGGCAGCGGCCTACGGCGGCGCGCTCTACTTGAACGATCAGATCGGGCTCTACTCCGGCGAGTTCACTAACAACGTCGTCGCCTACACCGCCAGCGGTGACGGCATCTACGGCGACTCCGGCTCCGCCGCCGCCCTCTCCGGCGACATGGAGTACAACGACTGGTACTCCAACTCCAGCGTGAACGTGAGCGGCAGCCTCACCAGCAGCATGATCACCGGCAGCGGCAACCTGAACGTCGATCCCAAGTTCACCAGCCTGACCCTCGACGGTGACTGCTCCAACGACGACCTCTCGTTGGCGTCGGGCTCCTCGCTCATCAACGCCGGAGACACCACCATCAAGGACGACGACGGCACTCGCAGCGACATCGGCGCTTACGGCGGCCTGGAGGCGCCAGAGCCCAAGGTGGACGACGACGGCGACGGCTACAACGCGGACGTGGACTGTGATGACACCGACGCCTCGGTGAATCCCGGCGCCGCCGAGGTCGCCGGAGACGAGGTCGATCAAGACTGTGACGGGACTGAAGAGTGTTACGCCGACAAGGACGACGACGGCTATCACAGCGGCGCCACGGTCAGCTCCGCGGATCTCGACTGTGACGACAGCGGCGAGGCGCTCTCCACCGAGCCCGGCGGCGACTGCAAGGACGCGAACTCCACCATCAACCCCGGCGAGGCCGAGATCCCCTACGATGGCAAGGATCAAGACTGTGACGGAGCCGACCTCACCGACGTAGATGGAGACGGCCACGACGCCGTCGCCGCGGGCGGCGACGACTGTGACGACGATGACGCCACGGTGAACCCCAGCGAGATCGACACACCGTATGACGGCGTTGACCAAGACTGCTCTGGGGCGGACGTGACCGACGCTGATGGCGATGGTTACGACGCCACCGAGGCCGGCGGTGATGACTGCGACGACGACAACGCCGCGGCCAACCCCCGGCGCTGAGGAGACTTGGTACAACGGCGTCGACGAGGACTGCTCCGGCGGCTCAGACGGCGACCGGGATGGCGATGGTTACGACGCCGAGGCCGCGGGCGGCGACGACTGTGACGACGATGACGCCACGGTGAACCCCGGCACCCCTGAAGACGGCGGCAACGGCAAAGACGACAACTGCAATGAGCTCATCGACGAGGATCCCAACACAACGGACAGTGACAGCGACGGGCTCACCGACGCGGAGGAAGGTGAGCTGGGCACCGACCCCAACGACGACGACAGCGACGACGACAGCCTCAACGACGGCGATGAGGTCAGCGGCGGCACGGATCCACTCGACGACGACAGCGACGATGACGGCCTCAGCGACGGTGAGGAGGTAGACCTCGGCAGCGACCCCACAGACACCGACACCGACGATGACGGCTTGACGGACGGCGACGAGGTGGACCTCGGCACCGATCCCACCGACGCCGACAGCGACGATGACCAGCTCGACGACGGCGACGAGGTGGACCTCGGCACCGATCCCATCAACCCAGACAGCGACGGAGACGGCGCCACCGACGGACAAGAGGTGATCGACGGCGCCGACCCCACCGACGCCACCGACGGCGGCGTGCCCATCGGCGACACCGGCCTCGACGTCGATGAGCCCAAAGACGGCGGCTGTGATTGCGCCACCTCTGAGGCTCCAAAGCCCGGCCTCATCGCGGGTCTGCTCGGCCTCGTCGGGCTCATCACCCGCCGTCGTCGGTCCTAGGCCGTTTGACGAGGCGCGCGGCGGCGGGGTCCCCTACTCCGCCGCCGCCTCTTGGGCCTGGCCCCAGGCCTCTAAGTCTCCGGCGGCGGCGATGATGCCCGTGATGCCGACGGAGAGCATAAAGTCCTCGGCCACGTCATCCACGAGCACCTGGCCATCTACCCAGATGGCCTGGGCTCGGCGCACCTGGCCGTCTTCACGCTCCCACGAGTAGGTGAAGGCGTACTGCTGGTTGATCTCAAACAGGTCTGTGTTGAGTGTGATGGGGTCGGGCACGAAGTTCCAATGCGCGATGACCGGCGTGCCGTCGTCTAGGGTGAGCCAGCGCAGGTTCACGTCCATCTCGCTCCACGCCTCCCAGCCCAGCGAGTCCACGAGCGAGGTGTGCAGCACGTCGTGGGCGCGGAACCACTCACACTCCCGAGCACGAAAACAGTCGAGGTCGTCTTCAGTGCTGCGCTCGGCCTCTAGGTACGCCGGGAAGATCTCCGTCTGGTTAGGGTGCGCGAGCGCCCAGGCGAAGGTGTCCATCGAGATGTCGTAGTCGATGCCGATGACCGCGCCGACGATGCCTGCCTCAAGCTCCCGCTCAATCCCGACCGCCGCGAGGTGCTCCGCGGTGAGCGCGCCTACGGTGTAGCCAGCTTCAGCGTCCTCAAAGTGCTGGTTTACCCAGGGGATCAGGTTCTCGCCCAAGTCTTGGAGGCTGCCGTCGAAGCGCGCGTCGTACTGCACGAAGCCGTAGGTCAACATCTCCTCGATGTCCATCGGCGCCTTCGTGGGGCCGCAGCCGATGAGCAGCCAGGGGAGGAGCAGCAGGGGCGTTTTTTGTGCGGTGGTGGACATCAACCCTCCTCACGGGCGGCGAGCCAGGCGTCGAGATCTTCTGCGGAGTTGACCATGGTGTTGATGCCCAGGTTGAGCGCGGTGCTCTCGGGCATGTCGGCGTCTACGACCTCACCGTCTACCCAGATCGCCTGCACCCGCGACGCCGCGCCGTCTTCAGGCAGGTAAACAAACGAGAAGCTGTACTGCTGGTGAACCTGCAGAAAGTCGATGTTGAACTGTACGGGGGTGGGCCCCAGCACACGCACCACGAGCAAGGTGCCGTAGTCCTCAGACTCCACCCAGCGCAGATCTTGGCTGAACTCGTTCCACATCTCGATGCCCAGGCCCAGGCTGGCGTGGACCTCGCTCATGCTGTCATGGGTCGGGCACGAGCGGTCCAAAAAACACTCCCGGGGGGACTCTTGGGTGCGCTCAAACTCGACGTAGCTCTCGAAGATCTCATCCTGCTGGGGGTAGCTCAGGCCGAACGCCACGGCGTCGATGTCTACGCTGTAGAACATGCCGACGGCGGCGCCGACCACACCGTCTACGGCGTCGGCCGACACCTCCGCCGCGGCGAGATCCTCCGTGGTCAACGCGCTCACCTCGTACCCTTCAGCGAGCGCCTCTTCGTGGGACTCCATGAACGGGATGAGCTTGTCGGCCAAGGCGAGGATGTGCGCCTCGTCGTCGGCCTGGTGCGTGAAGCCATACACCATCATCTCTTCGATGGTGTCCGGCGCCTCCGGCGGGCGGCAGGCGGTGATGAGGGCGAACGAGAGGAGCGAGGGGTAGATGCGCATCCCCTAATTTTGCCTCAAGTTGAGCCGGGCCCGCCAGTCCTTCAACGCGGAGAGCGCGGCGGGCTTGATGTCGCCGAGGCGCTGGCCCCGCGCCTGGGCCTCGTGAACCCAAGCCTCGGGGCCGCCGGGGCCGATCCGCACGACCTCCGCCGGGCCGAGCTGCCCCAGGCGGCGGCACCAGCCGTAGTGCGGGTTCTCGGCCAAGGCGGCGTCGAGCTCCCCCGGGCTGGGCGCGTAGGCGCCTTCGATGAACAAGGTGTAGCGCGGCGGATCGTCGCCCTCCGGCGCGAGCAGGCGGAAGGCGGCGTCGGGGCAGAGGCGCGCGAGCACCCCGGCGACGAAGGCGTCGGAGAGCTTCTCGCCGCGCAGGTCCACGACCTTGTCTTCGCGGCCCAAAAACCGCAGCGTCGGCGTCTGCCCCACCCGCCCGGTCACCACGACGCGGTCGCCGAGGCGAACCCGCCACAACCCCGCCGCCGTCGTGATCACCACCGCGCCCTCGTCCCCCTCAGACAGCTCATGCAGCGCGCTGACGCGCCCGTCCGCGCCCAGAAGCTCGATGACACACACCCGGCTGGCGGCGACGTGCTGGTCACCCAGGGGCCAGCTCACGAGCCCCTCCGTCGCCAACAGCCCTTTGGGCTGCAACGTGACGCCGGGGAGCCGCGCCATGAGCGCCTTGGCCCCCGGCGCGGCCTCGCCATCCGCCCAGCAGGAGACGAGCCCGAGCTTGGGCCAGATCCGCTCAACGGCGTCGGGGGCCACAGCGCCCAGCGCCCGGGCGCGGCGCGGAGAGGCCGGGAGCCGCAGACCCTCGACCACCGCGCCATCGTGGAGCAGGCGCAGCGCGGGCTCCCACTCAAGCCGGAGCCTGTCCAAGATCAGGCTCAGAAACGACGGGCTCCACACCGAGATGAGGCGCAGATCCCCCGCCGCCAACAAAAAATGAAGCGTCGCCTGTCGCCACGCGGCGAGGTCCTGTAGCCGGCTCACGGCCCCGGGCGCGGCCTGGGCCTGGTCTACGAGCCACGCGGAGAGCCCGCCCAGATACGCGCTGTCCTCTTGAAACCCGACGGGCAGGCCCCCGGCCGTGCGGGTGGTGGGGATGGCCGGGGAGATCGACCAGTACGCCCGCCCGCCGATGAGCCGCGGGTGACGAAGGTACAAGCTCCCGATCCAGGCGCTCACCCCCCGGGCCAAGGCCGCGCGACCGGCGGGGTTCGACGGGATGAGCTTCTTCGCCGCCGTGCTGCCTGAGCTGGGCTCAAACCGATCGATACGCGCCGCGGCGCATCGCCCGGTGAGCACACCCTGCTCACCCGCCGCGATCCGGTCAATCCACGGCGCCAGCTCGTCATAGCGCCGCGGCGGGAGCGAATCCCGGGCCCGCTCCCAGCCCTCGCCGGGTCGAACGCCGTGGGCGCTGAGATACTCGGACTCGGCGTGAAGCCTCAGGATCTCGTCGCCGAGCTGGCTCTGGGCGCGGCGTGGATCGGCCAAGGCGGCCAGGGCGCGGCGCCGCTCGGGGAGCGCGGCGGTCACCCAGGCGGCGGTGGCGAGGGGGGGGAGGAGCGGGTTTAGCATCTCGCCGACTGTAGCGCCTCGGCGACTCCGCGACCAACCACCACGTCCGGGCGAAGATTGGTTGGTCGTTCAACCAACCATTGGCGCCGCAACATTCACCACAAAATCCCCCTTGCCCCCTCGCCCACCCCATGCCATACTGGCCCCGGAATCGCGGCTGCTGAACCCGATCCCGCCCCAACGACGCTCAACGCCCGCTCTTCGGGCGACAGCGAAGGTGTGTGTCATGCAGCCGAACGTCACTCGTCTCCTCCGGGCACTCGCCCGTGAGGGTCTCTTGGTCCACCGGACCCCCTCTGGGGACGCCTGGGTGGTGCGCCACAAGGGCTCCCCCAACGCGCCGGACGCCGAGATCTTGCTCCCGCCGGACCTCCCTCTGGAGGCCAAGGCCGTCGCGCAGCTCTGTGATCTCGCCGGGGTGTCTCACCCCGACGGGGGCCGGGCCTGCCGCGCCTGCGCCACCCCCGACTTTCACCCTGGCGACAGCGGCGTCGCCATCGGCTCTGTGCTGGAGACCGAGGACCTCCTCGTGCCCCAAGCCGTCGGCGTCGACATCAACTGTGGGATGCGCCTGCACACGGTAGATCTCACCGTAGACCGCTTCTTGAGCCGCAAAGAGAAGCTCCTGGAGCGCCTCAAGGGCGACTACCTCTTGGGCACCCGCGACATCGTGCTCTCCGGGGCGGCGATGTCGGGCGCGCTCACCGAGGGCCTGCCGGGGTTCTTGCAGGCGACTCGGGGCCAGGCCATGGGTGCTCTGGCGCGGGCGGATCTGGGCGTGATCGAGGACGAGCTCGCCCGGGTTCACCTCGGCGGCGCGCTCCAGGGCGACCTGCGCTGGGCGCCGCACGCCTTGGTCGGCACAGACGACGTGCGGGATGAGGGCCTCGCCACCATCGGGCGCGGCAACCACTTCGCTGAGGTCCAGGTGGTCGAGGAGGTGTTTGATCGGAGCGTCGCTTACCGCTGGGGCGTCACCAAGGGTCAAGTGGCGATCATGATTCATTCCGGCAGCCGGAACGTCGGGCGATATGTCGGCAGCCAGTGGGAGGAGCTCGCGCGCACCCGCTGGCCGGCGACCTCACCTTACCCCAAGAGCCGGATCTTCCCGATCTCCACACGGTCTCAGCCCGAGCTGGCGGCGGCGTACCTGCGCGCGGAGCACACGGCGGCGAACTACGGTTTTCTGAACCGCGCGCTGCTCGCCGAGCTGTTCCGTCTGCGGGTCTCCGAGGTGTACGGTGAGACGGCCGCACCCCTGCTCTATGATCTGCCCCACAACATCACTCTGGAGGAGAACGGCCGCTATGTCGCGCGTAAGGGCGCCTGCCCTGCGCATGACGGGCAGCCGGTCATCATCCCGGGCTCGATGGCGAACGGGTCGTATCTGTGTGTGGGGCTGGGGCAAGATCGGATGATCTCGTCCGCCAGCCACGGCGCGGGTCGGGCCATCGCCCGCGGCGCGATGGGGCGCAGCATCCGCGACGACGCGCACCGCGAGGCCCTCGGGCTCAGCGGCGTACACTGTGTGACCTTACATGAGGAGCGGATGGTGGAGGAGGCGCCCGCGGCCTACAAGCCCATTCGCCCGGTGATCGACGCCCAGATCGCCGCCGGGGTGCTTCGCCCCGTCGCCCGCCTCACCCCGCTCGTGACCTTTAAGGCCTGAGCGGGGCTGAGGCGGCGCGACCGCGAACCGAATCAGAGGATCCCCAACATCACAAACACCGGCTTGAGGATGCCGCCGAAGCCCTCGGCGACGATGCAGCCCACGGCGATGGTGGAGAGCGTCAGATCGCGGATCTTGAGCACGCGGCTGAGCAGGCCGAAGAACAGCACGCCGCCGATAAAAAACCCGAAGTCCAACGACGGGGCGAGCACCAAGCCCAGACCGACGCCCGTAGAGGCCGGGAGCCAGCGCTCCAAGGCCGGGCGGCTCTCGGCGAGCACCCACAGGATCCCCGCCACGGCGCCGCCGATGAGGTGCGGCATCGCCGTCTCGGGCATCGGGCTCTTGCCCGCGAACACCAAAGACGAGGCCGCCCACATCTTCGCCACCGGGGCGGCGAGGCCCTCGCCGTCGAGGCTCAGCCCGCTCGTGGCGCGCACCTGCTCAAACACCCAGGCCGAGACCAAGGCGCAGGGCAAGATCGTGATCGCCTGGCCCCAGAACTGCCAGCGCGCGGGCACGCTGAACCACTGACCGTAGGCCATGTCCCCGGTGAGGTTCCCCGCTTGGGCCCCGGATCCCGCCACGACGCCAGCGCCGATGAGGTTCGCGCCCGGCGTGGCCGCCCCCGCCGCCGCGCTCACGCCTTGAAGCAAGATGCCCATCACCCGGGCGGGGTTAAACGCCGTCTGCGCCGCGGCGCGGGTGGCGATGACGTTCTGCACCAGCCCGCCGACGATGATCAGGCCGAGCACGACGATCACGTTGAGGTCAAGCCCCAAGCCCGCATACGCCCCGGTGACCAGCACCGCCACGGCGAGGAGGATCTTGAAGCCGCGGGGGCTCAACACCGCGTCGGCGTCGGCCTCACCGTCCCCTCCGCCGCCGAGCTTGAGGATCGACGTGAGCGCCGAGAGCACCACCCGGCCTTGGAGCGCCAGCCCCGTGAGCCCCGAGGCCACCAAGAAGCCGATGCCCGGCCACACATACCTCTGCGGCGCCGCGGGGTTCTCGGCGAAGGGCGCGAAGCCAAACAGCAGCAGGCCACCCACCAAGAAGCCGACGCAGGTGCGCCAGCCCATGAAGTAGGCGCCGCCGATGGCGAAGGGCGCCCAGGCGATCGCCGCGCCGTACGCGCCGAGGCCCAAGATGTTGAGGTGGGTCTCCGCGGGCAAGAGCCCAAAGCCCCCGTCGTTGTTCAACAGCACCGCCGCCATCGCCACGGCCACGGTGACGAGGAGGATCTTGGGCTGCTGGGGGTCGCCGTCCTCGACCAAGGCGCGGATCACCCCCTCCGTGGCTCGGCTCCCCGGCCAAGGCAGGTTCTCCCGCACGATGAGCAGCTCACGCAGGGGGATGACAAAACACATGCCCAGAAGGCTCGTCACCGTGGAGAAGCTCACCATCTCCCAGAAGACCATCGGCTCGCCCACCATCACCCGGGCGGCGAAAAAGTTGGAGATAAAGCCGAGGCTGCCTCCGGCGCTCCCCATCGTCGCCACCATGACCATCTCCGTGGAGGTGATCTTGCGGGTCGACAAGAAGAAGAACGTGAAGAAGAACAGCGCGGCGATGGTGGGCCCCTCCTCGATCACCCCGAAGGAGAGCGTGAGGTAGGAGTTCACCGCGCAGAGCACCACGGCGAGCACGACGCCGGAGATCACGGCGCGGAGAGAGACGGCGGCTGGGAGCGTTGGCATCTCGCCGTTCTACCACGCTGAATCGCCGCTTGGCGTGGCCCCGGATACGAGGTCGTCACACAAATGCACCCCACAGGAGCGCCCATGGACTTCCAAGACGACCTCATCGTGATCGGCGCGGGCTCGGGCGGCGTGCGCGCGAGCCGCATCGCGGCGTCTCTGGGCGCGAAGGTCTCGGTGATTGAGCAGGCCCCCCTCGGCGGCACCTGCGTCAACCTCGGCTGTGTGCCCAAGAAGCTCATGGTCTACGCCGCACACTTCGCTGAAGAGTGGCGTGACGCGCAGCATTATGGCTGGGACGTGCAGGAGCCCACCCACGACTGGGCCAAGCTCATTCGGCGCAAAGATCAAGAGATCGCCCGGCTCAACGCCACCTATGAGCGAATGTTGGTGAACGCTGGGGTCACCATCCTGCGGGGCACGGCCCGGGTCGTGGGCCCCCATGAGGTCCAGATCACCCACCCGGACGGCGCGGTGAGCCTACGCGGCGGCAAACACCTGCTCGTGGCCGTGGGCGGCAAACCCAAACGCCCGAGCTTCCCCGGCGCCGAGCATGTCTTGGTCTCTGACGATCTCTTCCGCCTGCCCGCCTTGCCCCGCCGGGTCGGCCTGATCGGCGGCGGCTACATCGGCGTCGAGTTTTTGGGCATCTTCCAGGGTTTAGGCGCCGAGGTTCACCTCATTCACCACGACGCCTTGCCCCTGCGCGGCTTCGACCAGGACGTGCGCGCCCACCTCACCGATGAGCTTCGTCTCAACGGCGCGAAGCTGCACCTGGGCCGCTCGGTCACCCGCGTAGATCGCCTCGATGACGGTGTCCTGGAGGTGACCTTAGACGACGGCGAGACCCTGCAGCTCGACGCCCTGGTCGCCGCCATCGGCCGCGCGCCGAACACCGAGCGCCTGGGCCTTCGTGAGCAGGGCGTGGTGTTAGACGAGCGCGGCGGCGTGGTGGTGAACGGGCACTTTCGCTCCACGGTGCCCTCGATCTGGGCCGTCGGCGACGTGATCAACCGCGTCGCCCTGACGCCCGTGGCCCTGGCTGAAGGCATGGCCGTGGCGCGGCGACTGTTCGGCGGCTTAGAGACCGAGATGGACTACGAGCACATCCCAAGCGCCGTGTTCTGCAACCCCAACGTCGGCACCGTCGGGATCACCGAGGCCGAGGCCCGGGCGCGGTTTGGGGCCGTCGACATCTATCGCTCGACCTTCCGCCCGATGAAGCTCACCATGACCGACCGCGCCTCAAAGAGCCTCATGAAGCTCATCGTAGACCGGGCGAGCCAGCGTGTGGTGGGCGTTCATGTCGTTCACCCCGACGCCGGGGAGATCGTGCAGGGCTTCGCCGTGGCGCTGAGAATGGGCGCGACAAAGTCCATGCTGGACAGCACCTTGGGCATTCATCCCACCGCCGCTGAGGAGCTGGTGACGATGCGCACGCCCATCGACTGATTCAGCGACCGCCAAAACAGAGACGCCCGCCCTGGTGAGCCCAGAGCGGACGTTCTTGGAAGTCCCCGAAGGGGCTTACTGGCCGCCCTCGGCGGGAGCGGGAGCGTCCGCGGCGGCGCCCTCGGCGGGAGCGGCCTCGGCGGCGGGCGCCTCAGGAGCGGCCTCAGCGGCGGGGGCGGCCTCGGCCGGAGCGGCCTCGGGAGCGGCGGCGGCGGCCTCGGGGGGCTTCTTGTCGCCACAGGCGACGAGGGCGATCAGCGACAGCGTCAGCAGGGTAGTGCGCATCAGATTCCTCTTTTGTTTGCGCGCGGGCGAACAGATCCCGCACGGCCAAAAGTTTACACCATTGACGTGTCAAAGGAAAGCGTTTTTCTTTCCGACAGGCCGCCCCGCGTTGTGGCAGACTCTCGCCCCATGGCTGACTCTGAGTACAAATCCGCGCTGATCAACGAGGCCCGATCCCTCACCGCCTTGGCGATCGAGGGCGCCCTCCAGCCCGTCTTTGGCCGGGAGACGGAGCTGCTCGCCCTCCAAGACGCCTTACGCTCCGGCGGCTCGGCCCTGCTCGTCGGGCCCTCCGGCGTCGGCAAGACGGCCTTGGTCTACGGCCTCGCGCGGTCGTGGATAGGCCCCGATGAACGTTCGGTCTTTGAGCTCTCCACTAGCCTTCTGCTCACCGGCACCCGGTATCTCGGCGAGTGGCAGTCGAAGCTCAACGCCATCGTCGCCGAGGCCGAGAAGCGCGGCGCGATCCTCTACATCACCGACCTCTGGAACCTGCCCACGACCGGGCGCACCCAGCAGTCCGACACCGGCGCCCTCGACTTCTTACGACCGCACCTCCTCGGCGGGCGCCTGACGCTGATCGGCGAGGTGAGCGCAGAGCAGCTCCGCCAGATGGAGCGGGTGCCCGGCTTCGTGACGCTGTTTCGGAAGATCGCCGTAGACCCCCTGGGCGAGCGTGAGGCCGAGGCCGCGCTCTTGGGCGTCGCCGAGCGGATGGACCTGCGCCCCGACGCCGCCACCCGCGCCTCGCTGATCACCTTGAGCGCGCGGTTCTTCCCCGCCCGGCCCCAGCCCGCCCCGGCCCTGGATCTCCTTCGCCAGCTCCAAGAGCTCTGCCAGCGCGGCGAGGCCACCCTGTCGCCTGAGGGGGTCGAGCGCGCCTTGTGCCGGGCCACGGGCCTGCCCGAGTTTGTCGTCTCTCGGCGCAGCACCCGCCCGGGCCGCGAGATCCGCCAGTGGTTTCAAGAGCGGATCGTCGGCCAGCCCCAGGCCATCGAGGCGGTCTTAGAGACGATCGCGCTGTTCAAGGCCGGCCTTCACGACCCCAGCCGCCCCATCGGCACCTTCTTTTTTGTGGGGCCAACGGGCGTAGGCAAGACCGAGCTCGCCCGAGCCCTCGCCACTTACCTCTTCGGCGGTCCTGAGCGACTCCTCCGTTTTGACCTCTCGGAGTTTAAAGACTTCCACTCCTTCGAGACGCTCTTGGGCTCGGCCCGGGAGCCCAGCCGCCCCGCCGCCCTGGTGGACCCGGTGCGCGCCCAGCCCTTTCAGGTGGTGCTGCTGGATGAGCTCGAGAAGGCCCACCCGAACGTCTGGGATCTCCTGCTGCCCCTGCTGGACGAGGGCCGCCTCACCCCGCCGGGCGGGCCGACGGTGGACTTTCGCTCCACCTTGGTCATCGCCACCTCCAACGTCGGCGCCGTAGACGCCGAGCGCGCCTTGGGGTTCGCCTCGGCCAAAGACGCCGCCATCCGCCGCCGAGACGTCACCCGAGCCCTAGAGGGCCACTTCCGCCCCGAGTTCCTCAACCGGTTCCAGCACGTCGTCATCTTCCACCCGCTCACCCGCGAGCAGGTCCGCGAGATCGCCCGTCAAGAGCTGCGCCGAGTGCTCGCCCGCGAAGGCATCACCGGCCGAGATCTGGTGGTGGAGGTAGACGACGCGGCCCTGGACCTCGTGATCGAGCGCGGCTTTGACCCCCGCTACGGCGCCCGGGCGCTGAAACGAGAGCTGCAGCACCACCTCGTCGTGCCCTTGGCGCTCACCTTGATGGAGGAGCCCGTCGAGGCCGGGCAGATCCTGCGCATCTCCGCCAAAGAGGGCCAGATTCGGGTGCGGCTCCTCGACAGCGACACCAGCCGCGAGAACCGCGCCGAGCGCGCCCCGGTGAAGGTAGAGTCGGGCCGCCGCCTGGGCCGTGACGAGGTTCGCGCCGAGCTAGAGGCCCTGCGCGAGCGTGTGGAGAGCCTCGCCGCCGCCGCGAAGGAGCCGATCTTGATCGAGGGCCGGGCGCGCCTCGAGGCCATGCGGGACCGCCCTGACTTCTGGCTAGACATCGTCGGCGCGTCCCGGGCCATGCGTGACTTAGAGCGCGCCCGCCAGGTCATCGACCGCTTGGACAACCTGCGCGCCTGGGGCGACCAGATGTTGACCGAGCTTGGCCGCAACCCCCGCCGCGAGCGGTTTGAGCGCCTCGCCAACGATCTGGAGCGCTACCGGGTCAACCTCGACCGCGCCCACCGCGAGCTGGTGATCTTGGGCTGGGACGGCCTGTGGGACGCCATCGTCGAGCTCTCCCCCATCGGCGCCCGAGGCCGCGCCGCCCGCGATCTGCTGATCAGCAAATACACCGCCTGGGCCGAGTCCCAGCGCATGACCGTCGTGATCCTGCGTGAGCCCAAGGAGGACAACGAGCCGGGCATGATCGCCGTGAAGGGCCCCTACGCCGCGGGCTTGTTGCGTTTGGAGGCCGGTTTACACCGCGTTCGTGACGCCGAGGGCCTCAGCGCCGTGGCCCGGGTGCGTGTGGCGCCGTGGACAGATGAGCGCGCTGAAGCCCGGGTGAAGGCGCACAAGGCGCTGAAGGCCGACGGCCAGCTCGGCGGCAAGCTCCGCGCCCGGGTGGAGTGTGAGGGTGGGCTGATCATCCAGTGTGCGCTCCCGCTGAATGAGGCCCGAGAGCTGGCGCTTGACCTGGCGCCGGCCTGGAACAAGGCCCCCGCCCCCGTAGACGCCATCGTGCGCCGGGTGGAGCTGAGCCCGCCCAAGCTTCGTGACCCCTTGACCGGCCTCGTCAGCGGGCGCCCCGACGCCATGGAGCCCGAGGCTCTGCACGCCTTGTTCCTCGCGCGGCTCGACGCCTGGGCCGCCGGGGCGAGGGTGGCTCGCGAGGCGGAAGAGGACTAAGCCCCAGGCCTCGCCCCGAAGATCTGGCGGTCCCCTACTCTTCCGGGATCGCCGGGAGCGGGCGGCCGTCGCGCCGGGCGCTCTCAGAGCTGAGGAACATCTTGGCGCCGCCGGGCAGCTCTACCTCGCCGCTGTAGCCCACCCAGCCCAGCCCCGGGCAGAAGTGCTGGTTGAGCTTCACGCTGCGATCGCCCATGGTCGTGACGCAGGCCGAGACGAGGCCGCCCTCGCAGGCGCCAGACGGCGTGATCCCGCAGGAGCGCTCGCGGGTGGCGTCGCCGACGCGGTGGCTGGCCGTCCAGAACGCGCCCACCTTGGGATCCGCGGGCAGGATGACCTGGGGCGGCTCAAAAGCGGCGTAAGCCCTGCCGTTTACCTCGGTGCCTAGCAGGCGCCAGCCCTCGGGACCGAGCTCATAGCGGGCGCGCTCTCGCAGGCGCTCCTCACCATCACGCCCACGCTCCGTCGTCGTCACCTCATAGAGCGTGGTGTCGCCCGTCGTGGTCGGCGCGCTCCAGCGGTCCACCACCGCCACCCGCTGGTGATCGGCGCTGAGGTTCACCGCGGTGACCTCGGTGTACTCCACCGTCGTGGCCGGGCTCACCAAGGCGCCCAGGCGCTCGGCGGGGCTCAAGGGCGCGTCGTTGGCGTTTGGCCCACGTCGGCCGCAGGCCAAGGTGAGCGGGATCACGAGGGTGACGGCGAGGCGTGTGGGTGACATCGCCGGGAGTATACCCCGCGCCGCCCGGGGCTCAGTCAAACAGCGCGAGCAGCTCATCCCGGCTCAGGCCCTCCACAAGCTCCCCTTCACCAAGCGCGGCCTCGGCCAAGGCCCGCTTCTTGTCTTGCAGCTCCAGAATTCGCTCCTCAACGGTGTCCGCGGCGATCAAACGCATCGAGAACACGGGCTTGTCTTGGCCGATTCGATGGGCACGATCCGTCGCCTGGGCCTCGGCGGCGGGGTTCCACCAGGGGTCGGCGTGAAAGACGTAGTCCGCCGCGGTGAGGTTGAGCCCGGTGCCGCCGGCCTTGAGGCTCAACAAGAAGATCGGCGGGCCGTCGTCCGCCTGGAAGGTGCGCACCACGGCGGCGCGGTCCCGGGTGGCGCCGTCCAGGCGGCAGGTCTTGAGCTGGCGCTCGCGGAGCGCGGCCTCGATCAGGTCCAAGAACGACGTCCACTGCGAGAAGACCAGGGCCTTGTGACCCTCGGACACCACCTCGTCGAGCTGATCCAGGAGCACGTCGAGCTTGCCCGAGGGCACCCCGGGCCGTTGACCGGGCAAGAGCGCCGGGTGACAGGCCGCTTGGCGCAGGCGCAGAAGCAGCTCCAGCACCTCCAGAGTGCGCCCGCCGCCCACAAGCTTCACCACCTCGGCCCGCGCGGCCTGGGCCACGGCGTCATACACCGCGCGCTGGGCCTCAGGAAGCTCACAACGTAAGGTCAGCTCGGTCTTGGGCGGCAGGTCTTTGGCGACCTCTTGTTTGCGGCGGCGCAGCACGAACGGGCGCACCCGGCGGCGCAGGGCCTCCGCCGCGCCCTTCACGCCCTCGGACACGGGGCGCTCGATGCGGTCGCGGAAGTCTGCTCGCCCGCCCAAAAAGCCGGGCATCAAGAAGTGGAGCTGGCTCCAGAGCTCATCCAGGCGGTTCTCCACGGGCGTGCCGGTGAGGCTCAGGCGCCGCTCGGCGCGCAGGGCGAAGGCCGCCTGGGCGGTCTGGGACTCGGGGTTCTTGATCGCCTGGGCCTCGTCCAAGACCGCCACCGACCAGACGCGCTCCCGCAGAGAGGGATCGAGGCGCAAGAGCGCGTAGGAGGTGATCGTGAGATCGGCGCTGGGGTCGTGTCGGCGGCGGGGGCCGTGGAACAGGTTCACCTTGAGATGGGGGAAGAAGCGCCGGGCCTCCGCCGCCCAGTTGAACAGCACCGACGTCGGCGCGACGATGAGGCTCTGACCGCCCCGATCCACCAAGGCGCAGAGGGCCTGCAGCGTCTTGCCCAGGCCCATGTCGTCGGCGAGCACCCCGGCGAGGTTCACGCTCCACAAGAAGCGGATCCAGCGGAAGCCGAGGAGCTGGTAGGGCCGCAGGCTCGCCTGAAGCCCCGCCGGGGGCGCCACTTCAGGCAGGCCCTCAAAGCCCTCCACCAGCGGACGCAGCGCGCCGAGGTCCGCCGGCGGCGGCTGGTCAAGGGCCCGGGCGAGCTCGGCGGCGGCGGGCAAGGTGTGCGGCGGCAAGGCCCCGTCCTTGTCCGAGGCCGCCACGAGCTCGGCGAGCAGGTGGCCGTGCTGCTCCAGAAAGGCGGTCGGCAACGGCGCGAAGCCGCCCTTCTTGAGCGGCACCAGGGGCGCGCCCTCACGCCAGGCCCGGATCAGCGCCTTGGGGTCGGCGTCGGACTCGACGCGGTCGCCCCGCTCGGAGAGGCGGATCTGGGCGGCCTCCTTGCGGGCCCGCATCCTCTCGGCGCCCTCGTTCACCTTGCCCGTGAACAGCGGCAGGCGATCTCGGGAGAGGCGCATCAGCTCAAGCGCGTCAAGCTCAATCTCTCGGCCAACGGGCAGGCGTAAGCTCTGCTCGGCCTCGCTCAGCAGGCGGCGCTCCTCCAGCACGTCCCGCAGGGGGATGGTCTTGCCGATGAGCTGCAGCTCGTTGGCCACAAGACGGGCCACGGGCGGGTCGCCGTACACGAGATCCAGGCGGGCGATGGCCCCGCCGCTCGGCGTTGGGCGCAGGTCCAAGCTGAGGCTCGGGCGATGGCTGGCGCCTTGGGGCAGCCGCTCAGTCTGCACCTTCACCGGGATGACGTTGCGTAGGCTCGGCAGCAGATCGCCGACCAGTCGCCCCACCTCTTTGGTGGTGAAGTCTACCCCTCGGGCGAGCACCTGCCGCTGGTGAGGCGCCAAGCCCCCTTCGCTCCACGGGCGCAGCTCGTCGCCGACGAGGGCCACGTTCCCCCGGAAGGTCTTCTGCACCTCTTTGGGGCGCCGCAGGTTCACCCGAAAGCCGCCCTCGTGGTCACTCACGACGACGACGGGGGTGACCGGCGTGGTCGAGGCGCGCAGGGTTCTCCCCTCAAACCGAAGGATCGAGCGGGATCCCGCCCAGGCTCGAATCAGGCGCTCCCAGCCCGTCGCTGGGAGGTTTCGATCGCCCAGACGCAGCACGTCATCGGCCTCTAAGTCCCCCTCATTGGGCCGAGCGCGGCGGTCGGCGCGCACTCGCCCGGTGAGGGGCTCGGCGCGGCCGTCGGGGTACTCCAAGATCACCTTCACCACCAAGCCGTCCGGGGCCTCGGTCAACAGGTACACGAGCTGGGCGGCGTTCTGCGGCTTGGGCATGGTTTTGCCCTCAAAGATCGCCTGCTTGGCGGCGATCACCGCGGCGGCGGCGTGAACGCAGGCCGCGTGGCCACACTCACAGCTCCACTCCTCGTCCCCGGGCCAGAGGTGAACCTCATACGGGCTCGGGCGCATCGTCGAGACCACGCTCAAGCGCAGCTCGTCCTCGTCCGCGGTGAGGCCGACGACCCCGCCGGATCGCGCCACGTTGACCCCTTGGGACCAGGCGCGCTCGGAGAGCGTCTCCCGCATGGTGTTGAACAGCTTGTCGACGTTCGGCGTCGCCATCGGGCCTCCGGGGGCGTGTCCATACAACGATCGCCGTCAGCGTGCCAGGGGGCCTCGGGGTGACTACAGAGGGGCGCCATGAACGCCGCCGACTGGTTCCGAAAGACGCTGAAGGGCCGCGTGCAGCGCGCCCTGGCCACCTCGCCGCGCCTGCGGGCCATACGCCGCGTGGTTCGCCGGCTCACGAGCGACGACGACGCCCCGGCGACGACCCCACCGAACCCAAGCCCAAAAAAACGCGCCCCATGACCACCCACCTTGAGCTCGACCGCCGCCTCATGTCCGCTGAGGCCGCCGTCGCCGACATCCCCTCGGGCGGCTTCATCTACACCTCGGGCAACGCGGCCTCGCCGCAGACGCTCTTGCGCGCCTTGGCCGCCAGGGAAGACATCACCTCGCCGGTTCACGTCGCCCATGTGCTGCTCATGGGCAAAGATCCCTTCGACGCGCCCGGCGCGCGGGAGCGCTTTCGCCACCACGCCTTCTTTGTGGGCCCCGCCGACCGCGCCGCGATTCAAGACGGCCGCGGCGATCACGTCCCTATCCACCTGCACAAGATCCCCGAGGCCGTGCGCCGGGGCCCGCCCCTCGACGCCGTCTTGCTCTCGGCCTCGCCGCCCGATGAGCACGGCTACATGAGCCTCGGCGTCGAGGTCATGGCCAGCCGGGCGGCGATCGAGCGGGCGTCCCGGGTGATCGTGCAGGTCAACGAGCAGATGCCCCGGGTTCACGGCGACGCCTTCCTGCACGTCTCCGAGGCCACGGCGATCGTGCAGGCCAACGAGCCTCTGGTGGAGCTCGTCCCCGAGCCGCCGAGCGACGATCAAGAGGCCATCGCGCGCCACATCGCGCCGCTCATCCCCCACGGCGCCACCCTACAGCTCGGCATCGGCGGCGTGCCCGACGCCGTGCTCAAGCTCATCAGCGACCCAGGCTCGCCCTGCTTCCGCGAAGATCTCGGCATTCACACCGAGATGATCTCCGATGGCCTCATCGCCGCCGTCGAGTCCGGCGCGGTCACCAACCGCCGCAAGTCGCTGCATGTGGGCAAGGTCATCCTCACCTTCGCCATGGGCACCACGAAGCTCTATGAGCTGCTCGCCGACAACCCCATGTTTGAGGCGCGGCCCTGCGATTATGTGAACGATCCTCGGGTGATCGCCCAGAACGACCGCATGGTGGCGCTCAACTCCGCGCTCAGCATCGATCTCACCGGCCAGGTGAACTCCGACTCCATCGGCACCCGCATCTTCTCGGGCTTCGGCGGGCAGCTCGACTTCATCCGCGGGGCGGCGGCCTCAGAGGGGGGCGTGCCGATCATCGCCCTGCCCTCCACGGCCAAAGGTGGGCAGCTCAGCCGCATCGTCGATCAGCTCGCGCCCGGCGCCGGGGTGGTGACGACCCGCGCGGACGTTCATTGGGTGGTCACCGAGCACGGCGCGGTGAACCTCTTCGGCCTGCCGCTCTCCGAGCGCGCGCGGCGGCTGATCTCCATCGCGGACCCAACGTTCCGCGACGCGCTGACCGCCGCCGCGAAGGCCCGCCGCCTGTTGTAGAGGCGCGGGCCCGGGGGAGTCTGGGCGACGGCGGCGTCGCTCAGCGCGCCTCAGCCGTTGTCACCGATGGCCTCGACGGGGCAGTTCTCCATCGCCTCGTAGCACTGGGCGAGCTCGTCCTCGTCCTCAGGCTGCTTGTAGCAGATGTCGTGGTCCTCATCATCGGACATCCGGAAGTTGTTCGGCGCTGCGTCGGAGCAGACCGAGCACAGGATGCACTCCTTGTCGACATAGAAGGAGACCTTCTTGCCTTTGAGCACGGAGCTGCCGGAGGTGTTGTCTTCCCACTTCTGTTTGGGATCAGCCATGGTGTCGTTCCTCTTGTGGCCGGCTGTTGACCGGCAGGGTGAGGGTGGTGTGGTGCGCGGGGAGCCCGCGGCGGCAATCTACCACAGGGCCTCTAGGGTGCAAACCGTGGCCGTGGACCGATCGCGTCCGGCCCAAGAAGGCGTTAGAGGGCGGCATGGCCATCCTCAAGATCGCGACCTTAGGCAACCCCATCCTCCGTCGTGTCGCTGAGCCGATCCCCCCCGGCGACATCCTCGGCGACGACATCCAAAAGCTCATCGCCGACATGCGCGAGACGATGGAGGACTACGACGGCGTCGGCCTCGCCGCGCCCCAGGTTCACCGCCCGGTGCGGCTGGTGATCCTCATGCAGTCAAAACAAGAGCTCGTGCTCATCAACCCGGTGATCACCCCGCTCACCGACCGCGTGGTGCGCAGCTTCGAGGGCTGCCTCTCCGTGCCCGAGATGCGCGCCGCTGTGGACCGCGTGCAGAAGGTGCGGGTGCAGGCGCTCAACGAGCGCGGCGAGGCGCTGGACTTCATCGCCGAGAACTTCAACGCCATCGTCGTGCAGCACGAGTGTGACCACCTCGACGCCACGCTCTACATCGATCGCTGCGACACCAAGACGCTGGCCTTCCTCAACAACTACCGCAAGTTCGGCCCCTTAGACCCCGACTTTCGGGACGACGACGACAGCGAAGATGAGGGGGAGGAGTAACGATGGGCCTCCTCTCTTGGCTGTTCCCCTCCCCGGCTGACCGCGTAAACCGCGCCCGGCGCCTGCTCGACGAGGGCCAGCCCGCCCGCGCCCGCGACGAGGTCGAGGGGGTCGAGGGTCTTGAGGCCGACGCCGTGCGCGCCGACGCCCGCCGCGGGCTGATGCGCTTAAACCTCACCTTGGCCCGGCAATACGCCGAGGGCGGCGGCTTCAACCAAGCCGAGGACCACCTCGCCCTCGCAGAGGAGCACGCGGATCCTGGCGATCCCGAGCTTCGTGAGGGCCGCCGTGTGGTGCGTGAGGCCCGGGCGTCCGAGGCCAACACCCCGCGCCCGGCCCCCGTTCGCCACAAAGAGGGCGACGACCCCATCTTCTCCTTGCCCCCCGACGACCCGCGCCTGCGCTACGCCTTGATGTTGGAGGGCTGGCCCGACGCCCTGCGCCTCAAGGTGGCCGAGCTTGGCCCCGAGTTCGCCCAGGCCGCCATGTTGACCGACGACGGCGACCCGGTCCAGGCCGTGCAGCGCCTCAGCCCCTTCACCGAGCAAGAGCCCGCCGCCCTCTTTGAGCGGGCGAAGGCCCTGCGCGCGCTCAACCACCACAGCCTCGCCGCCCAAGACCTCACCGAGTTCGCCCGCTGGTTCGGCCACCAGACCATCGGCGCGGCCAACACCGCGGTGATGTTGGTCGAGAGCCTCGCCAGCGGAAACCAGCTCGACGACGCCTTGGCCGTGTGTGAGTCCCAGCTCAAAGATCGCCCCGACGACCTCACCTTGGGCATGCTGCGCGCGTCGATCTTTGAGGTGCAAGGCAAGCTCGCTGAGGCCGATGAGGCCGCCCGCCGCCTCGCCCGCAAACACGCCAAGCAGCCCGCGCTCTACCGCCTCATGGCCCGCTGCCGCCTGCGCGCGGGCAAACGCCTGGAGGCGATGCAAGCCTTAGAGATGGGCCTTCAGACCTGCTGCGAGAGCGGCAAGTGCGGCAGCCTGCCCTTTGATGTGGAGGCCGGGCGGATGCTCGCCCAGCTCTATTTGGAGGACCGTCTGGAGCCCGAGCGCGCCATGGAGCTCGTGGGCCAGGTGAAGGCCAACCTAGAGAAGCCGGGCTGGTTTGAGTCCTACCTCGACGCGCTCATCGCCCGAAACCTCGACGAGCACCACCTCCCCCGCCTGCTGCGCGCCTTGTCCATCGACCTGCCGCCGGACGATCCCCGCCGCCCCTTGCTCATGCGCAGCTTCGGCGCCTCGGCGCTCACCGCCTCGTCCTAGGCCCTTGAAGACGACGGCCTGTGGCCCCGCAGCCCGGGCCCGGCTAAGTGCGGGGCCTTCGGAGGTTCCATGTCGCTTCAAGCCGGGATCGTCGGCCTGCCCAACGTAGGCAAGAGCACCCTGTTCAACGCCCTCACCGCCGCTGGCGCGGAGAGCGCGAACTACCCCTTCTGCACCATCGAGCCCAACAAGGGCATCGTGCCCGTGCCCGACCCGCGCCTGGGGCGCATCCTCAAGAAGATCGCCTCCCAGCGCGTCTTGCCCGCCGTGGTCGAGATCGTCGACATCGCGGGCTTGGTGCGCGGCGCGAGCAAAGGCGAGGGCCTGGGCAACCAGTTCTTGGGCCACATCCGCTCCACCGACGCCATCCTGCACGTCGTGCGCTGCTTCGACGACGGCGACATCACCCACGTCGAGGGCTCGGTGAACCCCCTGCGGGACATCGAGACCATCAACATCGAGCTGGCCCTGGCCGACCTCACGAGCGTCGAGAAGCGCCGCGACCGCTACGCCAAGCTCGCCAAGAGCGGCGACAAAGAGGCCAAGCTCCACGCGGACGTCGCCGAGCGCCTCATGGGCATGTTGGGCGCCGGTGTGCCCGCCCGCGCCGCCGACTGGACCGACGCCGAGCGCGCCAGCGTGAAGGAGTGCCAGCTCATCACCTTCCGCCCCGTGCTCTACGTCTGCAACGTGGACGAGGCCGGCGTCAAAGGCAACGCCTACGTCGATCTCGTGAAGGCCCACGCCGCCGCCGAGGGCAGCCGCCACGTCATCATCTGCGCGAAGATCGAGTCCGAGATCGCCGAGCTCGACGACCCCGAGGAGCGCGCGATGTTTTTGGGCGAGCTGGGGCTTGAGGAGCCCGGCTTGGCGACCTTGGCGCGCATCACCTATGAGCTGCTCGGCCTGCAGACCTACTTCACCGCGGGGCCCAAAGAGATCCGCGCGTGGACGATCTCCAAGGGTGCGACGGCGCCTCAGGCGGCCGGCGTGATTCACACGGACTTTGAGCGCGGGTTCATTCGTGCTGAGGTGTACAGCGTGCCGGATCTGGAGCAGTACGGCACGGAGGCGGCGCTGAAGGCGGCGGGCAAGCTGCGGGTGGAGGGGAAGGAGTACGTGGTGCAGGATGGGGATGTGCTGCACTTTCGG
>JADKFE010000010.1 GCA_016717595.1 Deltaproteobacteria bacterium
TTGTCGTTGTTGTAGATGTTGACGTCATGCTCTATGGAGGAGAGGCTCTCAAGGCCATCGATGCTCTCCAGCTTCGGGTTGTCGCAGACATTTAAACTGCCCACCGAGGAGAGGGCCTCAAGGCCCGCCATGCTCGTCAGGGAGGAGTTGTCAGACACGTCCAGTTGATCGCGCACATCTTGAAGGCTAGAGAGGCCGGTGAAATCCTTCAAGCTGTAGTTGTCCTCGACTGTGAAGTTGGTCCCGATGGAGACGAGCCCCTCAAGGCCCTCAAGGCTCTTGAGCCCTGAGTTGCCGGTCAGATTAATCCTACCGGCCACGGAGATCAGGTTCTCAAGGCCCTTGAGATTTTTGAGCCCGTGGTTGGACTCCATGATGAGGCTCCCGCTCACGGCGGTGAGACAGCTTAAGGACGCGATCTGTTCGGTGGTGGCGGAGGTGAGGTATAGGGTTCCACCTAAGCTGCGCTCACAATACCCAGCACAGAACTCCTTCATCTCCCAGGAGAATATATCACCACGGGCGCTGTCGGAGGGCAACCAACCAGACGGGTTCGTGTCGTCACAGTCATCCGCGCCAACGAAGCCGTCGCCATCGCCGTCCTCATCCAGGGTGCTCGGATCGCAGTCGTTGTCCAGACCGTCGAACGGGATCTCTTCAGTCCCCAGCGCGGGGTTGGTGTCGTCACAGTCCTCCGCCATGTTGACCCCGTCGCCGTCGAGATCGTCATCAAGGGTGCTCGGATCGCAGTCGTTGTCCACGCCGTCGTAGGTGACCTCGGCGGCGTCGGGGTGTACCGCCGGGTCATCGTCGTCGCAGTCCTCAGCGAGCACAAACCCGTCGCCGTCGGCGTCCTGGGCTCGGTCTGGGTGTCGGCCTCGGTGTCGGTCTCGGTGTCGGCCTCAGTGTCGGTCTGGCTGTCGGTCTGGCTGTCGGTCTGGGTGTCAGTCTGGGTGTCAGTCTGGCTGTCGGTCTCGGTGTCTTCCCCAGGCTCCTTGTCACCACAGGCGGAGAGGAGGCTGAGGGCAAACGTGACGGAGAGGAGGGGGCGCATCTTGGCTCCGAGGGTGATTCCGTGAACTGGATCAGAGGTCGTGACAAGCTAGCCAGCGCGGCGTCGCGAAGGTCAGGCGCCGGGCAGGTGCCCAGATTGTCGGTGTTCGTCACCGTGCCAGTGAACGCGGTGAGCTGCGCGACGAGGGTGCCCACCTCATCTTCGCACAAGCTGTCGTTGCTCGGCACAGAGATGTCCCAGCCCACGGTGGTGAGGGCGTCGAGGTCGGAGAGGCTCGTCAGCGACGGGTTGTCCGAGACGTTGAGGTAATAGCTCACTTTAACGAGCGCGTTGAGGCCCGAGAGGCTCGTCAGCGACGGGTTGTCGCGAACATAGACAGAGCCGCTCAACGAGGTGACATTGGGGAGCCCCGAGAGGCTCACCAGCGAGGCGTTGTCTTCGATGCGAAGGTCCCTCTTTAAGTTGGAGAGCCCTTCGAGGCCCGAGAGGCTCGTCAGCGAGGCGTTGCTCTTCACCTTGAGGGAGTCGCCAATGGTGGTCAACGAGTCAAGGCCCGAGAGGCTTGACAGGTTGCTGTTGGAGGCGATCAACAGGCCTCCCGCCAACGAGGTGAGGCCCTCAAGGCCGGTGAGACGCTCCAATGCGTAGTTTCCGAAGATGTGAGTCTCCCCACCGATGAAGGTCAGGCCCGAGAGCCCCGAGAGGTCTAAGAGCTGATAATTGTAGTCAATGCTGACGTCTCCACCCACGGAGGAGAGGTTCTCAAGGCCCGAGAGGGTGGTTATCGTCCTGTTGCTGTACACGATGAGATCACCGTCGATGGCGGTGAGACAGGTCAAGGCGGCGACGTCGGTGGTCTTGGCGGCGGAGAGGTCCAGATCTCCGCCGATGCGCCGCTCACAGTACCCCGTGCAGAAGAGGGAGGTGAAGCTGGCGCCCAGATCTCCGGAGTACGTGTCAAGGGCCAGCCACCCGAGCGGGTTGGTGTCGTCGCAGTCGTCCGCCATGGCGAGGCCGTCTCCGTCGAGGTCGTCATCGGGGGTGCTCGGATCACAGTCGTTGTCGAGGCCGTCGTAGGCGATCTCGACCGCGTCGGGGCTCACCGCCGGGTCGCCGTCGTCACAGTCCGCCGCCGCGACGAGGCCGTCACCGTCGAGGTCGTCGTCGCGGGTGCTCGGATCACAGTCGTTGTCGAGCCCGTCGTAGGGTAGCTCGGCGCCGCCCACGGTTGAGTCGCCGTCGTCGCAGTCCGCCGCCGCGACGAGGCCGTCGCCGTCGAGGTCGTCGTCGAGCGTCGTCGGGTCACAGTCGTTGTGGAGTGCGTCGTAGGGCCGCTCGGCGCCACCCACGGTTGAGTCGCCGTCGTCGCAGTCCGCCGCCGCGACGAGGCCGTCACCGTCGAGGTCGTCGCCGCGGGTGCTCGGATCACAGTCGTTGTCGAGGCCGTCGTAGGCGATCTCGACCGCGTCGGGGCTCACCGCCGGGTCGCCGTCGTCACAGTCCGCCGCCGCGACGAGGCCGTCACCGTCGAGGTCGTCGTCGCGGGTGCTCGGATCACAGTCGTTGTCGACGCCGTCGTAGGGCAGCTCGGCGCCGCCTAGGGCTGAGTCGCCGTCGTCGCAGTCGGCCGCCGCGACGAGGCCGTCGCCGTCGAGGTCGTCGTCGAGGGTGCTCGAATCACAGTCGTTGTCGACGCCGTCGTAGGTAGCTCTGCGCCGCCCACGGTTGAATCGCCGTCGTCGCAGTCGTCCGCCGCGACGAGGCCGTCGCCGTCGAGGTCGTCGTCGAGGGTGCTCGAATCACAGTCGTTGTCGACGCCGTCGTAGGGTAGCTCTGCGCCGCCCACGGTTGAGTCGCCGTCGTCGCAGTCGTCCGCCGCGACGAGGCCGTCGCCGTCGAGGTCGTCGTCGGGGGTGCTCACGTCACAGTCGTTGTCGACGCCGTCGTAGGGGTAGCTCGGCGCCGCCCACGGCGGGGTCGCCGTCGTCACAGTCGTCCGCCGCGACGAGGCCGTCGCCGTCGAGGTCGTCGTCGGGGGTGCTCGGATCACAGTCGTTGTCGACGCCGTCGTAGGGCCGCTCTGCGCCGCCTATGGTTGAGTCGCCGTCGTCGCAGTCAGCCGCCGCGACGAGGCCGTCGCCGTCGCCGTCTTGGGGCTCGGTTTCATCCTGCGTGTCCTCCGCGGGCTCTTTGTCGCCGCAGGCGGAGAGGAGGCTGAGGGCGAGCGCTGCGGCGAGGAGCGGGCGCATCGGGGCTCCAACGGTGATCCCGTCGATGGGACCGTGCGTGTACGACACCATGGAGGCCGCAACAGGCGGGATGGATCACCCCCTCGTGAGGCTCAGGAGCTCGGGCAGGTGCCGGTGTTTTTGCTGTTGATCACCGAGCCCGAGAAGGCGGTGAGCCGGGCGAGGAGCGCGTCCACCTCCTCGCGGCGAGGGGTGGCGTCGTAGAGGATGGTGCTGGGCGATGGGGCGGAGGGCATCCAGACCATCGAAGCTCGTCAGCGAGCTGTTTTGGTCGAGGGGGAGGCCCCTCTGCGCGGCGTTGTCAACGCCACGGAGACGCGGGGCGTGGCGCCTCAACGCCGACCTCCCGTCTCAGCGGCCGGGGCGCGGGGGCCGCTAAGCCGGAGCCACTACGCCCCCACCCCAGCCGCCACCGTCAACGCCGGCCTCGGCGACTCCTCCCCGCGCGCCGCCCGCGCCACAGAGTGCGGCGCGAACTCCGCGAACGCCCGCTTGTAGTCGGCAAAGGCGCCCCCCGCGCGCACGGCGTGCATCACCGCGAGGCCGGTCTGGGCGTCGCCCTGGGCCAACACCGCCTCCACCCAGGCCCAGCGCGCGGAGGTGGCGCGCAGCTCGACGCGGCCGCGGCTGGGCTTAAACGCCGTCTCCAGGCGCTTGAGGCGGGACTCCACCACCTTCAGGCCCACGAAGCCATCATTGAGCATGGGCGTGTTGAGCTTGGGCACAAAGGGCGCCATGCCGATGGCGACGGGGTGGATCGCGCCGAGCTCCAAGGAGAAGCGCACGAGCTCGTCGAGATCGGCGTCGGTCTCGCCGGGCACGCCGATCATCATGTAGACCTTGAGCACCTTGTAGCGGTGCTCGGCGGCCTGGCGGGCGCAGTCGATGAGGTGCTGCTCGGTGGTGCCTTTGGACATCTCCCGGCGCAGGCGCTGGCTCGCGGCGTCTGAGGCCACGGTGAGGGTGCTGTAGCCGCCTTGGCGCAGAAGCTCGGCGATGCGGGGCTTGCGGGCCACACGGTCGGCGCGCAGGGAGCTGATGCCGACGCCCTTCCCGGCGGCGATCAGCGCCTCTAAGATGGGGACCAGCTCGGGGTGATCGGAGATCGCCGCGCCGACGAGGCCCACCCGGGGGGCGTAGTCGGGGACGAGGGAGAGCACGCGGTCGGCGGTGACCAGGCGCATCCCGCCGTTCGTGCTGCGGCGCATCACGCAGAAGGTGCACTGGCGATGGCAGCCGCGCTCCCCTCCAGCAGAAACATGCTGGAGAGCTCGGCGTCGGGGGCGATGATGCGGCTGCGGGCGGGGAGCTCGGCGTCGGAGGCCTTGGCGATGGTGGGCAGGCGGTCGCCGTCGCGCTCGGGCAGGTAACCGCCGGGCAGGGCGGCCACGGCGGCGCGTAAGGCGTCCAAGCCGCCGGAGATCGCGGCCTCGACGGCGGGCACCACCGTCTCCTCAGCCTCGCCCAGGAGCATGGCGTCGACAAACGGCGCGGCGGGGAGCGGGTTCGAGAAGGTGAGCGGGCCGCCGAGCAGCACCAGGGGATCGTAGCCCGTGCGATCTTCGCGGCGGGCGGGGATGCCCGCGAGCTCAAAGGCCGTGAGCATCCCGGCGAGCTCAAGCTCGTAGGCCAAAGACACGCCGATGATGGGGAAGTCCCGCAGCGGGGTCTGCGTCTCGTAGGTGCACAGGGGCAGGCGGGAGCGGCGCCAGGCGTCTACGTCGTCGGGTAAAAACGCGCGCTCGACGGCGAACCCGGCGCGGGTGAGCAGCTCGTGAATCCACTGGAAGCCAAGGGACGACATGCCCGCGCGGTACGGCGAGGGGTAGAGCAGGGCCACGCGCGCCTGACCGGGGGTGAAGCCCGGCCCACGCTCGCGGGCGAGGCGCTCGACGATCGGCTCGTTGTGCTTCCAGGGCATAGACTTCCTGCGAGGGGGGATGTACAGGTTATGAAGGTTCGAGCCCGCGCGCCCGCGCTTGTGAGGATTCTCCCCCTATGCTGTCGTCCCTCGCCGTGCTGCTCCTGGGTCTAGCCCCCGCTGAGGCCGCGGAGTCCGTCTCCCTCCGTTACCTGCTCGCCGTCGATGGTGAGGTCATCGGGCACCGCGATCTCAAGATCAACTACCTGCCCACGGACTCCGGCGAGCTGCGGCTCCTGGAGTCGTTCACCGAGCTGACCTTCTCCATCGCCGGGCAGCCCTACACCTACAAGCAGCGCCTCGGCGGCCTGGGCGGCGGCAACTTCAGCTCGGCGATCAGCGACAACGGCACCGGCCGCGAGGTGCAGGCCGTACGATCCAGCCTCGGCTGGACGGTCACCGTCGCTGAAGGCAAGACGGCGGAGGTCTACGCCTTGGGCCCCGCGGCCTTTGACCTCACCTCCCTCTCCTTGCTCGATCCCGCCGTGGCCGAGAGCCTCGCCGGGCGCAGCACGCTCAAGGTGCTCGTCGCCGAGACGGGCGGCGTGATGGAGGGCCCCCTTCGCCAGGCCGCCGACGTGCAGATCAAGCTCGGCGGCCAGATGATCACCTGCGACGAGTACGTCTGGAGCGTGCCCGAGGGTGAGGTCCGCCTGGACTACGGCCCTGAGGGCCACCTGATGCGCTACACCACCCGGGTCGCGGGCAAGGTCATCACCGCGACGCTGGACCGCCCTCCCCCACCGCGCACCTACGGCACGACCATGGACGGGCCGCTGATTCAGTCGAGCGTCGGCGAAGAGACGCTCTAAACGCCGCTGATCGCCGCTTCAAGGGCCCGGCGCACCTCAACCCGCACCATCTTCTTGCGCCAGGGCGCGGGCCAGACATGCGTCGAGAGCGGGCTCACCTGCTTATACGCGGCCTCGGCCACGGCCTCGACGCCGCCCGCCTCCCAGGCCTCGGCCACGCCGCCCAGCTCCACCGGGCGCGGGCCCACGGACGAGACGACCACGCGGGGGCCCCGATCCGGGTCAAACGCCGCCGCCGTGAGCAAGAGCGGGTAGTCGATGCTGCCCCGGGCGCGCAGCTTGCGGTGAACCACACGGCCCGCGGGCGGCGGGGGCAAGATCACGGCGGTGAGCAGCTCATCCGGGGCGCGGCGGATCCAGTCGCGGCCATCATCGCCATACAGCGCGGCGACGGCCACCCGGCGGGCGCCCCGCGTAGACACCAGCTCCACCTCGGCGTCATAGAGCAGGAGCCCCGGCGCGGTGTCGGCGGAGTGCGCGGCGTAACAGCCCTTGCCTTTGGGGGCGACGTGGCAGATCGCCCCCTCGGGCGCGCTGTGGCACTTCAAGCAGCCGCCGAGCGCCCCCCGCCAGAACGTCGACTGGTTGTACCAGGCGCAGCGGGTGTCGAGCATCAGGTTGCCGCCAAGGGTGCCCATGGCCTGAATCGTAGACGTGGCGATGGTGCGTGTGGCGGCGGCCAAGGCCGGGTACAGGCTCAACACCCGCACATCCCGACCCACCGCCCGCAGCGTGACGCCGGCGCCGATGCGTAGGCCGCCCGCCTCGGTGACGGAGATCTCTTGCAGCGCCGACACCCCACCCAGACGGATGAGCGTCGGCGGGGTGAACAGACCGTACTTCATCGAGGGCAGAAGATCCGTGCCCCCAGCGATGAGCCGGGCCTGGGGGTGGTCGGTCAGCATCTGCGCGGCGTCGGAGACGGCGCGGGGCGAGAGCACAGAGAAGGTCGGCAGCGGCAGCATAGCTCAGGCTCCGTCAAAGGAGGCGCGGCGGGCCTCACGGTCGCGGCGCTCGATGGCCTTGAGCACACGGTCGGGGGTGAACGGCGCCTCGTTCATCCACACGCCGCAGGCGTCAAAGATGGCGTTGGCGATGGCGGGCACCGTGGAGAGCTGGGGGCCCTCCCCGGCCTCTTTGGCGCCGAAGGGGCCCTCCTTGTCGTTGGACTCCACGATGATCGTGATGATCTCCGGCGTCTCAAACACCGTGGGGATCTTGTACTCCAAGATCGACGGCGCCCGGTGCAGACCGTGTTTGGTGTAGCTCTGCTCCTCAGCCAGGGCCTCCCCCACGCCCATGTACACGCAGCCCTCGATCTGGCCCTCCACGATGGTGGGGTTTAAGGCCTTGCCGCAGTCGTGCGCCGCCCAGATGCGCTCGACGGTGACGAAGCCCGTCTCCGGGTCTACCACCACCTCGGCCACCTGGGCGGTGAACGAGTACGCCGGAGACGGCCCCACGGACTGGCGGCGGAAGCGGTTGCCGATCTTCGGGGGCTTGTAGTGCCCCACAAAGCCTAAGGTGCCGTGGCGCTCTTCAGCGAGCTGCACGGCCTCGGCAAAATCGAGGGCCTTCTCTGGCGCAGACTCGCGGAACACCTTCCCGCCGAGCATCACCACGTCCTCGCCGCCGAGCTTCTCCGCCGCGGCGGCCCGCATCACCGCGTAGAGCTGATCCGCGGCCATCTTGGCGGCGTTGCCCGCGAAGAAGGTCACTCGCGAGGAGTACGAGCCCAGGTCTACGGGCGTGAGCCCGGTGTCGGCCTCCAACACCACACAGTCGGTCTCGGGGATGCCCAGGCGCCCGGCCACGATGGCCGCGAGCATGTGGTTCGAGCCCTGGCCGATGTCGGCGGTGCCCGAGAGGATCGACACCCGCCCCGAGCGGTCGGCGCAGATCTGCACGGCGCTCTGGGGCATCTCCGACTGCACGATCGGGTGCAGGGCCCCGCACATATACGCCGAGGTGGCCAGGCCGATGCCCCGGTTGGGGCCGAGCTTGCCGCGCTTCTCCAAATACCCCGAGGCGGCGAGCACCTTGTCAACACACTCTTTGAGCGCGACGGACGTGATGCGCAGGCCGTTGGAGGTCTCTGTGTCGGGCTCCACACAGTTCTTGAGGCGCAGGGCGTCGGGGCTCATGCCGATGGCGTTCGCGAGCTTGTCGAGGTGAAGCTCTAAGGCGAAGCGCGGCTGAATCGCGCCGTGGCCTCGTTTGGGGCCGCAGGGCGGGTGGTTTGTATAGCAGCGGTGGCTCTCAAACTGCCAGTGATCGAGCTTGTAGGGCAGGGGCAAGAACACACCGAAGTAGTACGCCGTCACCACGCCGTAGCTGGCATACGCCCCGCCCGCGGCCCAGGCCTTAAAGTCGGCGGCGGTGATGCGCCCGTCGTTGGTGACGCCCATCTTCAGGGTCATCCGTGTGGGGTGACGGCCTCGGTGGGCATAAAACACCTCCTCACGGTCCAGGATAAACTTCACCGGGCGGCCGGTCTTTCGCGCCAAGGCCGCCGCGCACAGCTCGTTGGCGAAGGGGTCGGACTTGCCGCCATAACCCGCGCCCACATCGGGCTTGATCACCCGCACGTCCTGCTCACGCATCCCCAGCACCTTGGACACGATGCGGTGCAGGTAGTGGGGGATCTGTGTAGACGACCAGAGGGTGAGCTTGCCGTCTGGGTGGGGTTGGGCCAGGGCGACCTGGGTCTCCAGAGGCACATGGGTGGAGCCGGGGTAGTCGTAATTCGACTCGATGATCACATCGGCCTCGGCGAACCCGGCGGCGGGGTCACCGTATTTCTGGAACACCCGGCGTAAGACGTTTGTGTCGCCCTTGCGGCGGCGCTCGTCATGCAGGAGCGGCTTGTCGGGGTTCAGCGCGTCCTCGATGGTGAACACGCCCTCTAGGGGCTCGTACTCCACACGGATGAGCGCGGCGGCGCGGCGGGCCGTCTCTTGATCCACGGCGGCCACGGCGGCGACCTCGTCCCCGATGAACAGCACCTTGCCCACGGCCAAGGCGTGCTCGTCTTGGGCGACGGGGATGACGCCATAGGGCGTGGGGAGATCGGCCCCGGTGAGCACGGCGTAGACCCCGGGCAGGGCCAAGGCCGCGCTCACGTCGATGCTCAAGATTCGGGCGTGGGCGTGGGGCGAGCGGTTGAAGGCCCCGTGCAGCATCCCGGGCAAGGTGAGGTCGTCGGTGAAGCGGGCGGCGCCGGTGATCTTGGGCAAGCCGTCGATCTTGCCGCCGCGACGGCCAACAGGCGAATCAGGCTCGCTCATGTGGACCTCCCGTTCATCCGCTCGCGGGCCTGGCGGGCGGCGGCGAGGATCTTCGTGTAGCCCGTGCAGCGGCAGATGTTGGCGCCGAGCACCTCGTTGAGCTCGGCGTCGGTCGGGTCGGGCCGCTCGTCAAACAGGGCCTTGAGCGCCATGACGAAGCCCGGCGTGCAATACCCACACTGGGCGGCGACCTGCTCGTGGAACGCGGCCTGGATGGGGTGCAGCGCGCCGCCGACGGCCACCCCCTCGACGGTGAGCAGCTCGGCGTCCTGAGCCTCGGCGGCCAGGGTGATGCACGAGAGCCGCGGCGCGCCGTTCACCAAGACCGTACACGCGCCGCAGTCGCCGACGTCGCAGCCGTGCTTGGAGCCGGTGAGGCCAAGGTCTTGGCGCAGGAGGTTGAGGAGCGTGCGGTTCGCGGGGATCAACAGGCGTCTGCGGTCGCCGTTGACCCTCAGCGTGAGGACCAGATCGTCATCGGGCTCGGTGGGCATGGCCGCCACTATAACCAATGGCTTCGGGGGCGGTCAGACGCGCTGGGCGCCTCGGGCGCGGCGCAGGCGATCGGACTCCCCTTCAGCGCGGCGGGCGGCGCGCACCTCGTCCTCCAAGCGGCGCAGAGCCTCTCCGGCGGCGGAGACCCGGTCTTGCTCGCCGATCAGCTCTTGGCGGGCTTTGCGGGCGGCGCCGCCGATGTCGAGGAGGCGCGCCGCCGTGGCCGTGAGCTTGGACTCCCAGCGGGCGTGCTCCTCTAAGGTGGCCTCGCGGTCGGCCTTGGCGGCGAGCAGCTCGGGGCGCTCGGTGGGGTCGGGGCGCTGACCGGCCTGCTCCATCGTCTCGACGCGGCGCAAGCGGGCCTCGATCTGGGCGAGGTCTTGGGCGATGGCCTCGGGGCGCAGCTCTTTGAGCCGACCATCGAGGCGATCGGCCTCGGCGGCCAGGTCAGCGGCCTCGGCGCGCAGCTCGACGACGGTGCGGCGTAAGTCAGCCTCGGCGGGGGTGGGCAGCTCGGCCTGGCCGATCGCCAGCTCTAAGGCGGCGAGGGACTCCTCAACCCGGGCGAGGAGCTGGCCGCCGCGGGTCTTGGGCGGAGGCGGCGCGACCACCGGCGCGGCGACGTTCGGCGGCGCAGGGGCGGCGGCGGCAGGTTCAGCGGCGGCGGCGCCGCGCTCCACACGCACCTGGGGGCGGCTGGCGAGCAGCTCGGGCAGACGCTCGGGGGTGACGTGGGCGCGCAGGTCTCGGCCATAGGCCAAGGGCACCTTGTCGGCGTTGCGCCCGGCGTTGGAGGCGGTCACCATCACGACGACGGAGATGAGGATCATCACCGGGAGCGCCGCCATGGCCGAGCCGAAGGTGAGCCCCACGGCGATGGCCCACAACACCCACATCGGCCCCAGCAGGTTGGGCAGGGTGCGCATCACGCGGTTCACCCGGCCGTCTTCGTCTTCAGCGCGGCGGCGTTTTTTGGCGACGAAGCCCCGGCTCTCGGCCAAGGCGGCGAGGTTATCGACGGTGTCTTCGCTCACGCCAGAGACGAGGCGGAAGCGGCGCTGGTCGAGCACGGGGCTCACCAACAGGGCGTCGATGGGCAGCCCAGCCCGCAGCGCGACGCCGCGGGCGAGGAGCTCGGCGTCGGTGATCTCCTTGGACTCCGCCGTCCACTCTTCAGGGAGCTTGGGCAGGCCGAGCTGCACCACCACCTTGTTGATCGCCTCGGCGGCGTAGCGGGCGCTCGTCTTGCCCGCCCGGGCGCTGCGCCGGGCTTGCCTGCGGCTGGCTTGGCTGGAGTGGCGAAGCTCCAGCTCAAAGCGGCCTTCAGGCAAGGCCAACGGCGCGGGCTCTAAGGTGTAGCTGGGCTGGGGTGGCGGCGGCGGCGGGGGCTCGTCTTTGGGCGGCGCGCGGCGGTTCTGAGCCCGCGGCGGCGGGGCGACGATGCGCCCACGAAGGGCCTCGGCGACCTCAGCGGCGCCTTGGGGCCGCTCGTCTGGGGAGAGGCGCAAGAGCGCGTGGATGATGGCGCAGAGGTCATCCGGCAGCTCAGGGCGCAGGCTGGCGAGGGGCTCGACCTCGCCGGAGAGCTGGCGTTTGAGCACGGCGGCGGCGTTGGGCCCGGCGAAGGGCGCCCGGCCTGAAGCGGCGTAGTACAGCACCGTGCCCAAGGAGTAGAGGTCGCTGCGGGGGTCGGCGCGCTCGCCGTCGTAGACCTCGGGGGCGGCGTGCCCGGCGGTGCCCAAGGCCCCGGTGTGCCGGGTGGACTGCCACTGCTCTAGCCGGGCGAGGCCAAAGTCGGTGAGCGTCGCCACGCCCGCGTCGTCGATCATCACGTTCGCCGGGGTGATGTCGCGGTGCAGCACGCCGGCGCGGTGGGCGGCGGCGAGCACGTCGGCCAGCCGCGCGCCGATGGCCCGCAGCGCCGTGCCGCCGATGGGGCCTTCAGCGGCCACCCGCTCGGAGAGGGTGCGGCCGGGGTGGTACGGCATCGACAAGGCGAGGTGCCCGTCGAGCTCGTGCAGCTCTTGGGCGAGCAGCGCGCCCTCATGTTTGATGAGCCCCGCCGTCATCACCTCGCGGCGCAGGCGCTCTCGGGTGGAGGCGTCGCCGACGAGGTGGGCGTGGAGGATCTTCAGCGCGACCCGGGCGCCGCGCACCCGATCTTCAGCCAGCCAGACCGTCGCCATGCCCCCACGGCCCAGCTCACCGATGAGCGTGAACCGCTCACCGAGCACCGCGCCCCGGGCCAAGGCGCTCAACCGCGCACCGGAGGCACCCGACCCGAGCTTGTCTGACGCGCCGCTTCAGTCACTGAGCACTTCCCTCCCCTGCTCCCTATTGTGGGGTGGCCGCCGCTGGCAAACCTTTCCCCAAACGGGCCATGGTGACCCACGCGGCGACGTCATCGACCTCCCAAGAGTTGTCGGACCCACGCCAGAGCAGGCGGCCGTCACCGTCGAGCACCAGGATGTGCAGGCTGTGGAGGATGTCGCCTTGGCTCTCGACCCGGCTGGCCCCGGCGCGTAACAACAGCGTCTTGAGCGCGTCGAGCTCTAAGCGGGCGAAGGTCCACGTTGCGGGGTTCGCGCCGCGCTCGGCGCCGTAGGCCTTGAGCACCTCCAGAGAGTCCCGGGCGGGGTCCAAGGTGACGCTCACGATGCGCCCGTGGCCGAGCTGGCCTTGAAGCTCCTTGAGCTTGCTCGCCAACAAGGGGCAGGCCTCGGGCATGGGGCAAGACGTGAACAAGAAGGTGAGCACCGTCGGCACGCCTTGGCCCGCGCCGATGAGCACCGGGCCGTCCACGCCGGGCATCGTGAGCGCCGGGAGCTGCTCCCCTTCAGCCAGGGCGATCACCGCGTCGGGGGCCAGGGCCAGGGGCTCCTCGTGGCCGGTGACCTTGGCGCCGATGATCCGCACCGTGCCGTCTTCAGCGGTCATCAGGTTCGCCTGGATGAGATCCCCAGGGCGAAGCTGCCGGGCGAGGTTGGGATCGACGACGAAGGTGGTGGCGCCCTCCTCAAAGGCGCCGGGCACGGGGCCGTGCTCCAGCCGCACGCTGTGCTGGCCGACGTCGCGCACCACGCCGTTGACGGAGTAGGTGTCTCCAGCGACAAAGTTACAGCCGGCCAGAGCGAAGACGGCGATGAGCCCGCGCATCAGAGGCACCTCCTGAGGTTGGCAAGCCTATTCACGCGGGCGCGCCGCGTCGACGGGGCGTCGTGTCGCGGGTAAACTCCTCAGATGCCCGAGTCTCCCGAGATCCCCGCCTCTTTGCCACGACGCGCCCTGCGGCGGGCGGGCAGAGCCGCGCTCAAGGCTCTGGGCGGCGCGGTGTATTACGCGATCTACCGCGAGCTGCCGAACCCCAACGATCCCGACCCCTACTGGCGTGAGATGCACCCCGACCAAGACAAAGGCACGGGGCGCCAAGGTGGGGACTTTGAGCCCCCGCCGGGGATCTGAGGTCACACGCTGATGCTCCCGCCCGCTGCTGTGGATCGGGCTCACCGCCTTCGCCCAAGACCCTGGGCCCCTCGTGGGCGACCTCTTGGGGCCGATGCCCCCGGCCACGACGCTTCGGGATGTAGACGTTCACCCGGAGTACATCCGGCTGCGCTTCACCACCGACCGCGACTTCATCGTTGAGCTGACCCCAAGCCGTGACGGCGCCTCGCCGGTGTGCAGCGGCGGCGGCGCCGATCTCTACGTGCGCCTGGACCTCGACGCCGATCAAGAGAGCTTCGACTGGGAGCCCCTGCCGCCCATCGTCGATCAGCTCTGCGCCCGGATGGTGGACCACCCGCCGCGGTTCCCGACCTCGGAGAAGGTGTTGGCCCCCGTCGCGCCGCCGCCGGATCCCGAGCGCCCGGCGCTGCCGTTTCGACCGATGCACGTCGTCGGCGTCCTCTGGGCCGTGGCGGTCCTCGCCGCCCTGCCGCGGGCGCCCTTGGCCTGGGGGGTGGGCCTTCTCGCGCTCTTGATCCGCCTGGGGCTCTCCCCGCGCTGGATCCTCGTCGGCGGCGACGCGGCCTATGAGCGCCTGCTCGACGCGAGGGGGCGCGGCGACTCCAACCCCTACTACGGCGACGGCTGGCAAGGGTTGATGGGCCTCGTGTACACGCTCCTGGGCGAGCCCAAGACGACGGACTGGGTTCACCTCACGAACCTCGGCTTCTCGGCCTTGACCGTGGTGGCGCTCGTGGGGCTGATCTCGGCCTTGGGGGGCAGCCCCCTCGCCGCGGGCCTCGCCGGGCTCGTGTTGGCCGCGGCCCCGCTGCCGGTGCGGCTGGCGGCCACAGAGACCGACTTTGTGCTCGTCGGGCTCGTGCAGGTGCTCGCGCTCTACGGCGCGGCGCGTGGGGATCGCCGCGGGGCGGCCCTCGCGGCGCTCTCTGTGGGCCTCTCCGTTCACCTGCGGCCCCTGGGCGGCGCCTTCGCGCTTCTGCCCTTGGGCATGCTCGCCTGGCGGCGCTCGGCCTGGGCCGTCGTGTTGGGCCTGGGGCTCTGCGCCTGGCGCGCGGTGGAGCTGCTGCCGCTCGTGCGTGAGGGCAGCGGCGTGGGGGTCATCCCCTTCGGTCGGCTTCTGGAGACGGACTTCTGGGTCAAGCGCCTCAACCCCTTGGGCCGCGCCCCGGCGCTGCACCTCAGCCCCTTGTGGTCGCCGTTGGCGTTGCCGCTCCTCGCCGTGGCCGCGGTGCAGCTCTCCAAGCCCGAGACCCGCCGCGCCTGGATCTGGCCCTTGGGCTTGGGCGTCGTGCTCAGCGAGCTGCCGTACCTGCCGAAGACCTCTCCCCTTGGCGATCCCCTGCGGTTTTTGCTCCCGGCGACGGCGATGTGGGCGGGGCTCGCGGGGTTTGGCGCGGCCTTGGCCTGGGAGGGCGGCGCCAAGGCCCGCCTGGTCCTGGCGGTGGCGGCCCTGAGCTTCGTCCCCCCATGGCTCTCAGGCCAGCCGCGCTGGACGTGGCAGGTTGAGCACCTGGCCTTCGTCGAGGCCACCCGACTCGCCCCCGAAGGCGCCGAGGTGCTCTTTGACCCGGCCTTTGACGAGAACGGCAAGATCAGGATGTGGCTCAACACCCGGGGCGGGGCGCGGTGGCGGCCTTGGGCGCTGGGAGAGACCCCCGCCGAGGGCGCCTTTGTTTACCTCGGCAGCGCCGATCACCACCGGCGTTTAGAGGCCGGCGGCGCCGGGCCGAGCTTGGCCCAAGGCTGCGCGCTCACGCCGCTGACCACGATGGAGCTGCCGCCCGAGACCGACGGCTGGATTGAGCTCGGCGACGCGCCGATCCCCGCCGGGCTCTACCGGGTCGGGGCCTGCGGCCAGGGCTCAGGCTCCCCAAACCCCTGACAGGGATCCGCCTGCCGTCGGGATCTGCGCGAAGTGGGGAGCGAGGCCTGAGCGGGCCCGCCAAGGCGGACAAAGATTGGCGTTTCTTCAGGCGAGAATGATCCGAACCGATGAGGCGCGTTGTCCTCTGAGGTGAACGGAGGTGCCCCCATGTCTGAATGGAGAGATCGTCTGCTGCGCTGGCTCGACGGGCTGCTCTTTTTCCCCGAGCCAGAGCCCGCCCGCGCTGAGGCCCGGCGGCGCCGTCGATGAACCCCGCCTCGCGTGCTCGCGCAAGGGTCGCGCGGGTGACCGCCGCCCCCCACGACCCGCCCCTGCCCCGCCACTTCCACCGCATCGAGGCCCGGGGCCATGTGGTGTACTGCCTGAGCCCCTTGGCCCCCGCGGAGCTCGTCCAGGCCGGGGGGCTGCCCCGGGAGGCGATCCTCGGCGTCACCGACCGCGACGTCGGGGACTGGGCTTGGGGCCTTCGCCCAAACCAGCTCTTCATGGACCTCTTGACCCGCCTGCTCACCGAGCACGCGGAGCTTGAGCCGACGCTCACCCAGGCCGCCTTGGCGCTGCGGGTGGGCGTGCTGGAGCTCTGGGACGGCCGCGTCGGCTTCTCCCAGCGCGGTGAAGAGGATCTGCTCGGCTGCTTTCAGGTGCGTGAGGGTCGGCTGATGCCGCGCTCGTTCAACCCCAACCGGAGCTACACCTTGGTGACTGAGCGAGGCGCCATGCGGCTGCCCGCGCGACTTCAGGCGGCTCTGCTCGCCGAGCTGCGGTCGCTGCGGGTCTTGTGGCCTGGGCCCTCGACGACGCTCTGAGGCCACCGCGCCGAGGGTCATTTGCGCGGCGTCGGGTTCTCCCCGGCGTCGCGCTCAGCTCTCTGGGGCGTCGCTGCCGTTGTGGACGTTCACGATGGTGAGCTGCTCGACGGCGATGCGCACCTGGCCGCTGAGGCGGCGGCGCTCAAACAGCCGCGCGGCGCCCTCTACGCCCGCTTGGGCCACCTGCTCCCGGGCGCGGAAGAGGTGCAGGGTGAGCAGGCCGGGCTCTAAGGACAACATCCGCGAGAGCTCATCGGCGTAACGCCAGCCCAGCTCCGCGGGGCGAACCCCGGCGGCGAGATCCTCTAGCCGCGCCCGGGCCAAGGCCAAGGTCACGAGGTGATGCACCCGAGAGCTGAGCACGATGGCGCCGCCCCGGTGCTTGATCTCCACATCGACGTGCTCTTGATCTTGGCTCACGCGGAGGGTGAGGGCGATGGTCTCTAAGCGTGGGCGCAGAGAGGTGTCCCAGGTGGTGGGCAGCTCAGCGCTTCGCGGCGCGACGGGCAAGATGAGGCGCCAAGACTCGTCTCCTAAGACGAGGCGCTGGCCATCGAGCGCCTCGGACTCCAGGCCCTCGTGCTCGACGATCCAGTGGCCGTCGTTGCCTTCGTAGACGATGGCGAGCATCCCTTCCGCGCTGGGCAGGCTGAGGATCTCGGCCTCGGACACCCGCAGGAGCTGATCGGCCTCTCGGACCGCCGCCGCGCCTGGGGGGCCGTCGTGGGCGAGCACGAAGCCGCGGTGGGGGCCGAAGCGCACGCTGACGCCGGCGCTGAGCCCGCGACCGCGGCCGCTCTCCAGGCGCTCGCCGTCTACAAAAGTGCCGTTTCGACTGCCAAGATCACGCAGTTGCCACTCTTTGCCGGTCCAGCGTAAAGCGGCGTGCTCAGCGCTGATCTGGCGATCGTCGATGCGCACGGCGCAGTGGCCCGCGCGGCCGATGAGCGTGCGCGCGCCGAGGGCGATCAGGGCGTGGTCGTCGTCGGATCGGAGAATTCCCATAGGCGGGAACGTAGCACGCTAGGTCACTCTGAACGCCCCCAACAGACGCCCTTGAGGGCCTGAACCAATCAAAGTCCGCACGATACCCGCCGAAATCAATTGAAAGAGAGGCGGCGAAGCGCCTGATCTATGCTGCGCTAGGTTCGCGCGGCGCGTGACCCTGCGACCCCCTCACGGAGAATGACTGATGTCCGGCAACACCTATGTGGTCCTGATTGGTGTCAACGAGTACCCCAAGCTTGGGGCGGGCGCCTCGCTCAAGGGCTCCTGCAACGACATGCGCCACTGGCTCCGCTTCGCCCGGGTGAGCCTCGGGGTGCCCGGCGAGCAGGTTCAGCTCCTCACCCACCCGGCCCTTGAGGGCGAAGACGTGCGGCTGCCCAAGGGCCACCACCGCGGCGCGAGCTTGGCCGAGGCGAACGGGGCGATCGACGCCCTCATCCATTGGCTGCAAGAGAACCCCACGGGCACCGGGCTCATCGTGTACTCCGGCCACGGCGGCCACATCAACCCCGGCGACGACCCCAACGCCACGGACTTTGACGGCGACCGCCTCGCCTTGGGCCTCAGCGACGCGGGAGATCACCGACGGCACCCTCCGCGGCGCCCTCGTCGTTCAGCAGCTTGACCTGCGCCTCGCCGCCTTGGGCTTGAACGAGCGCGTGACCTTGGTGATCGACGCCTGCTATGGCGACCTCAACGTGCAGCGTTTTGACCGGGAGCTGATCACCGCCGAGCCCCAGCCCGACGCCACGACCGGCCTGCGGGTGCTGCTCTCCACCGCCGTCGGCGCGGCCAGCTACGAGGCCTACATCGCCGGTCAGTGGCAGAGCGCCTACTCCTTCGCGCTCCTCACCTTGCTCAGCCAGTGGGGCAACGCCCAGGTGGGCGGCGTTCACATCGTCCGGGCGAGCCACCGCGAGCTGACCTTCCGGGCGCGTGAGCTGCTCAACGTGCTCGGCTACACCGACCAGGCCCCGGCCTTCGCGGGGGCGGCGCGGGCGCTGGACGCCCCGTTCAACAACCCGTCGATCTTTGAGGTGCCGGTGAGGCCCTCGTGGGTGCCGGACGGCAACCGAAAGATCAAGGAGCTGGGCGGAGAGTCTGACGACCTGGGCGTCTGGACGTTGAAGACCGGCAGCACCATCCTCGCGACGGGGCTGGTGAACAACTCCGGCGCGGCGGTGAGCTTCAACGGCGGCGGCTCGACCATCCAGAACGGCAAGGCGATGTGGTACCTCCGCAGCACCGGGGCGCCGCAGAGCTTTGGCAGCCTCACGATGGAGTGGCTGGCGCAGACCGCCAGCGGCGGCTCGATCTCGTGGAACGTTCCCTCCAACCTCACTTATGCCGAGACCGAGGACTACGCGCCGTCGATGACGACGATCACCACGGCCCCGGCGGGCACCTCCTTCGGCAACTTCAGCATCAACGACGGCAACAGCGACCCCAAGAGCATGTGGGTGTCCGTCGAGGTGACCTCCAACGGCGCGGGCAGCTACAAGGTCAACACCCTCTCGTTCACCGCGACGAGCAGCGTCACGCCCTACCAAGTCACCCCGTTGCCCCCGCCCGGCTCAAGCTCGGGGAGCTGGACCAAGAACCAGTCCAACATCCCCTTCACCGTCGGCGTGACCTACTCCTCCAACACCCTCGGCTGAGGAACGGGCCACACCACCCGCAGCCCCATGGTCAGAAAGCGGCGCTCAGGGGTGTTGCCGAAGCGGGTGGCGAGGCGCTGGGTCATCGGGGGGGAGCCAAAAAAGCCCCCCCGCACCGCGCGGTGGGTGCCTGCCTCTGGGATATCCACCGCTCGCCCAGCCTGAACTGGCCCTCGCACCGACCACCAGTTGCGGCACCAAGTGCGGGCGTTTCCGGCGAGGTCACGCACGCCGTAGGGGCTCTCGTCCGCCTCAAACTCCCCGACCGAGAGCAGGCCGGGCGGCGAAGGAACGGAGCCCAACACCGCGACCAGCGTGGCTCTAGCTCCCGGCCCCAAGGGGTGTACCGCCCGTCCACACCGCGCCCGGCCTTCTCGATCTCAAGCTCGTTGGGCAGGTGTCCGCCCATCCAAGCGGCGGCGCGCGCGGCGGCGTCCCACGAGATCGCCGTCACCGGATGATTGACCTCCCCGGGACGGCCGAGCACCACACGGTCCCCGCTGCGCACGAGATACTGGTCTTTTATGCTGACCCAGGGCCAACAACTCTCCACCCCCGCCTCATCCCCAGCGGCGATGAGCGCCTCCAAAAACGCCGCGTACTCCCCCAAGGTCACCGGGAAACGCCCCAAGACGAAGCCGTCTACCCACACCCGCTGCCGGGGCAGGCTGTCGGCGGCGAAGGGGTCTCCGCCGACGATGCAGTAGCCCGGCGGGATGTAGACCTGGTCGTCACGAAGCTCGCCGGGCTCGGGGATCACGATGAGCGCGGGCTCACCCCCCTCGGGAGGCACGCCGTCCCAGCGCCCGGCGCGCTCCATGAGCACGGGGTAACGAACGGTGACGCCGTCGGCCTCCAGGGTGACGAGCCAAGATCCCCGGGGCACGGTCACCTCACGCAAGGGCGTCACGCCGAGGCGCCGCTCGGGCTCGGGCACGAGGCGACGACCCTGCTCGACGAAGCGGTGCAGCCAGGCGACGGCGGGCCGGGACGTGCGGATCGACAGCGCGCCGTCGCCCTTGAGGTAGGCCGCGTGTCGCCCGCGGTCGTGGCTCGCGAGCAGCAGCTCCGCCCGCTGCGTCGCCAACGGATCAAGCTGGCGATCGGCGCGCTCGAGCTCGTCGCGGTAGTGGTCGGCGAGGAGCGCGTGGGCCTCGGGAAGCTCGGGATCCCGGTTGAGCGCGGCGCGGAGATCCTGATGCCAGGCGACCTCTCGTAGGGTCACCTCGGACTCTAAGGCGGCGGCGCGGTCCTGCATCTCCCAGATGGGCAGCTTGGACTCGACGGGCGCTTCAGCGCTCAACGACTCCAAGAGCGAGGCGGCGTGGGCCCGAAGCGCCTCGGCCTCCCGCTGGAGCTTGAGGATCCCCGGGCGCTGGGCCTCGGCGCGGCGCGTCTGGGCGAGGGCCTCGGCGCGGCGCAACGAGCCGTCGAGCCACAACGAGAGCGCCTCGGCCATCGCGCCGGCGTCGGGGTAGCGGTGAATGGGGTCGGGCATCAGCGCCCGGCCGCAGATGTGGCGCAGCTCCGGGGGGAGCTCCGCGCGCTCGATGGCCTCGGGCCAGCGCGGCGGGTCGGAGACGAGGCGCCGCCAGATGAGCTTGGGGTCGCCCTCCAGGGGGCCTCGACCGCACAGGACGCTGTGCAGCACGGCGCCCAGCCCGTACACGTCCGAGGCTGGCCCCACCTGATCGTGCTGGCCCCGCGCCTGCTCTGGCGACATAAACGCCGGGGTGCCCAGCACCGCGCCGCCCAAGGTGACGCCCTCGTTCTCCCAGACCGGCGCCCCGGCGAAGGGCGGCAGCTCCGGCGCGCCGATCCACCGCGCCAGGCCCCAGTCCATCACCCGCACCTCACCGAAGCGGCCCACCATGAGGTTCGCGGGCTTGAGGTCGCGGTGCAGCACCCCGCGGCTGTGGGCGTACCCGACGGCGTCGCAGATGCTTCGCACCAGGGTGACGAGGCGGTGAACCACGTCGGGGCCCACGGCCGGGCCGGTGATCATCTCGCCCAGCGTCTTGCCATCCACCAAGGTCATCGTGAACCAGAGGCGCCCGTCAAGAAGCTCTCCGCGGTCCATCACCGAGACGACGCCGGGGTGCTGCAGCCGCGCCGTGGTCGCGATCTCCCCCAGAAACCTCGCCCGCGCGGCGGCGCTCTCCAGGAGCTCCCAGCCGAGCACCTTCATCGCCACAGGCACCCGCAGCTTCCGATCCCAGGCCCGGCGAACCTCGCCCATGCCGCCCCGGGCGATGAGCCCGAGATCGTGGTACCGCGCCTCGGGCGACTCAAAGGCCGCCACGGCCGCGGGCTCCCCGTCTGGGGTCCAGGTGGTCTCGTCGTGCATGATGAATGCTACAGCGCGGAGGGATCCCCGGTCAAGGCGGAGGCGCTGCCGCGCCCTTGATGGCCCAGGCGGCGATTGACGCCGGGGGGTGGCGGCGGGCGCCTCGCCGGGTGAGAGTACAGCGTGCCTCACCTCCTCTGGAGCCGCTGATGTCGATCCCGGTCCCCCTTCGTTGTGATTGTGGCGCTGTTGCCGGGGAGATCACCGTGAGCCCCGGCGCCGGCAACCACTGCGTCTGTTTCTGCGACGACTGCCAGGCCTTCGCCGCCGCCTTGGGCCGCGAGGACGTGCTCGACGCCTGGGGCGGCACCGACATCTACCAGACCGCCCCTGCGCGTCTGCGCATCACCCAAGGTCAAGACGAGCTGCGCGCCCTGCGCCTCAACCCCAAGGGCCTCGTGCGCTGGTACACCGCCTGCTGCAAGACGCCCGTGGGCAACATGATGGCCACGCCCCGCTCCCCCTTCGTCGGCGTCATCAGCCGCTTCATCGCTCTGGACGCCGAGGCCCGCGACGCGGCCGTCGGCCCGGTGACCTCCCACGTCATGGGGCGCTTCGCCAAAGGCGGCTGCCCGCCCCACGCCCACCCCAAGGTGCCGCTCTCGGCGATGCCCGGCATCGCCAAGGTGCTGCTGCGCAACATCGTCACCGGCGGCCACAGCCCCTCGCCGTTCATCGTCGATGGCGCCTGGCGGGTTGAGCCCGAGGTGCTGAGCCCCGAGGCCCGGGCCAAGCTCAGCCCAGGCGCGCCCACGCCTTGATGAGCCCGGCGAGCGCCTACTCCGGCGCCTCTCCCCGGCGGCGCCCGCGGGGGGCCGCGCCGACGTGCCGCCGATACGCGCGCCGAAACGCCGCGGCGTCCGCGTAGCCCACACGCTCGGCGACGTCCTCCACCGAGGCCTGGGTGGTCTCCAGCAGGTGCGCGGCGTGGGCGACGCGGATGCGCTGCACGAAGCGCAGCGGCGTCAGCCCGACGCTCCCCTGCACACGCCGGGCGAGGGTGCGCGGCGACATGCCCGCCGCCCGCGCCAGCTCATCCAGCCCGATCTGCCGCCCGAGGTTGGCCACGACCAGCTCCTCGACACGTTTGAGCGCGGGGTCATAGGTCGAGAGGTGGTCGAGCACCATGTACCGGCCCTGGGCGGGGCGCGCGTCGAGCACGAGGTACTGGGCGGCGAGGTGGCCCACCGCCGGGGACGCCACCCGCGAGACCACGGCCAGCACAAGATCGGCGTGGGCGAAGGCCGCCCCCGCGGTCAGCGTGGCGCCGCTCTCCACCACCATCCGGTCGGCGCGCAGATCCACCAACGGGAACCGTCGTTTAAACGCCGGGATCAGCCACCAGGTCGTCGTCGCGCTCGCGCCGTCGAGCAGGCCCGCCGCCCCCAGAAAAAACGTCGCCGAGCACGAGGCGGCCACCGTGGCGCCGCGGGCGTGGGCGGCCTGCAGCGCGGCGAGGACCCGCCGCACGTCGGGCCGCGCGAGGGCCCGGTCCACGGCGCCGAGCGTGGGGGTGAACACGCCAGGCACGACGACGACGTCACCGGGGCCGAGCAGCTCGGGCTCAAACGCGCCGTCTACGGCCACGGGGCGGCCCAAGAGCGAGGTGACCGGCCCGCCGTCGGCGGAGACGACACGCTGGGTGAGGGCGCGGGACGAGCAGGGGCTCGGGGCGAGCCCGGCGCGGACGAGGCGCTGGGCGGCGCCCACGATGTCGAGGCCAAGGCCAAGCGCCCCCTCCAGCACGTCATTCAGCGCGAGATGCACGATCATGGCGGCGACCTCCGGGCCGGAAGGGTCATACGCCAGCGCTCGAGGTTTGGCAAGAACAGACCGATCATCGTCAATCCCGCCAATGGTCGTGGCGCGGCGCCGCCCCTACACTGTCCCCCATGAACGACGACCCCCTCGACGACTTCTCCCGCCGCGCCATCACCCTCCAGTCGGTGGAGCGCGCCGTGTACGTCGCCGCCCCACCGGGCGACGGCGTCTTCCCCGCGGTGATCGTGCTCGCGGAGCTCCCCGGCATCAGCCCCCACGTCGCCCGCTTCGCCCGCTGGGTGCGGGACGCGGGGTTCTGCGTGTACATGCCCTCCCTGTTCGGGAGAGACGGCGCGTGGCCGGAGACGGCCGCCGGGACGCAGGTGCTGCGGGCGGCCTGCGTCAGCGCCGAGCTTCGGGCCCTCGGCGCCGGCCGGTCGAGCCCGGTGACGAGCTGGCTTGGCGCCCTGGCCCGCCTCGCCCACGCAGAGCGCGGCGGCCCCGGCGTCGGCGCCGTCGGCATGTGCCTCACGGGCAACTTCGCGCTCTCGATGATGCTGGAGCCCACGATGTTGGCCCCGGTCCTCTGCCAGCCCTCCTTGCCCCTCGATGATCCCGCGGGGCTCAACATCGCGCCCGAGGAGCTGGCGACGGTGCGCGCGCGCCTGGAGGCCGAGGACCTCACCGTGCGCGCCTACCGCTTCGAGGGTGACCGCTTCTGTACAGCCCAGCGCTTCGCCGCGTACCAGGCGGCCCTGGGGCCCCGCTTCGAGCCCCGGGTGCTGCCGAGCGCCGCCGCCTCACCCACCCCGCCCCCGTTCTTTCGCGACGTCGTGGCCTGCCCGCACAGCGTCGTGACCGCCCACCTCATCGACGCCGAGGGGGAGCCCACCCGGGCCGCCCGCGACGAGATCCTGTCGTTCTTGGCCGCGCGGCTGCGCCCCGCCGCGCTGGAGGAGACCCCCCATGCCTGAGTCACCCGTCGTCATCATCGGCCGCAGCAGCTCCCACTTCACCCGCGTCGCCACCCTGTTCGCCGCCGAGCTCGGCCTGCCCTGGACCCTGGAGGTGGTCCCCCGCCTGCTCAGCCACGACCCCGCGGACTTCGGCGGCCACCCCGCCCTCAAGCTCCCGACGCTCATCACCCAAGGGGCGCCCGTCTACGGCGCGGAGAACATCTGCCGCAAGCTCACCGCCCTCGCCGGGCGCGCCGGAGACCCAACCCTCGTGCTGCCCGAGCACGTCCACGACGACACCGCCCGGAACGCCCAGGAGCTTATCTGGGTGGCGATGAGCGCCCAGGTCTCGATGCGCCTGTTGAAGCCCGGGGAGGAGCCGCCCACACCGTACCTGCTCAAGACCCAGGCCGGGCTCCGGGGCGCGCTGGCCTGGCTCGACGCGCGCCTCGACGACACCCTCGCCGCCCTGCCCACGCCGCGTCAGGTGAGCGTGCTAGAGGTCACCCTCTTGTGCCTCGTCGATCACCTGCGCTTTCTCCCCACCTTCCCCCTCGACGCCTACCCCCGCCTGTTGGCCTTCGCCGACGCCCAGGGCCAACGCGAGTCCGCCCAGCGCACCGTCTTTCATTTTGACCCCCGCCCGCCCAGAGATCCCCGATGAAGCCCCTCACCCTCCCCGCCCTCGACCCCGCCACCGTCACGCCGCGCGCGGGCTCGGGCTACCCAGAGCCCTTCCGCTCCCGGGTGCTCCCCCGCGAGAAGCGCGCGCTGGGCGACGCCCTCGGCCTCACCCGCTTCGGCGTGAACCTCACGACCCTCGCCCCGGGGCGCGAGTCCTCAATCCGCCATCACCACTCCCACGAGGACGAGCTCGTCTACGTCTTGGAGGGTGAGCTGGTGCTGCGCACCGACGCCGGAGAGCAGCGCCTCACCGCGGGCATGTGCGCGGGCTTCCCGGCGGGATCTGGCGACGCTCACCAGCTCGTGAACCGCGGCGACGCCCCCGCCCGATTCTTAGAGATCGGCAGCCGCGACCCCGACGACGCCGTCGAGTACCCCGACGACGACCTCGCCGTCCACAAAGACGCCACGGGCGCCTACGTGTTCACCCGCCGCGACGGCTCCTCGCCCTGAGCGCGTCGGCGCCGGGCCCCTCAGCCCAGGCGCTCCAGCTCTTTGATCAGCGCCTGATCCCGCTCGGAGACGAAGTTGATCACCACGCCCGTGCGCCCCGCGCGGGCCGTGCGACCGGCGCGGTGCAGGTAGTTATCTACCCGCGACGGCAGGTTGTAGTTGATCACCCGGCCGACGTGCTCGATGTCGAGGCCTCGGGCGCCCAAGTCCGTGGCGATGAGCAGGTCCACCTCGCCGTCGCGGAACCTCTTGAGGTTCACCCGGCGCTCGACGCGGTCCATCTCCCCGCGGAACACGGCGCAGGGCCGCTTGATGCGGGCGAGCTGATAGACCACCTTGTCACACTGCTCGCGGGTGTTGGTGAACAGGAGCGTGCCGCCCTCGTTCGGCGTGGCCAGCTCGATCTGGAGCTGCTCAAAGCGGCGGCCATCGACGATGCGGCGGTTGATCGTGTGCAGCGTCGAGACCGGGCGGTGGCTGCCCCGGCTGCGCAGCTCGACGGGCATGTTGAAGGTGCGCTGGGCGAGGCGCGCGACGGGCGGCGGCAAGGTCGCGGTGAACAAGGCGAGCTGGCGACCGGCCGGCGTGGCGTTCACCAGATCACCGGCCTGGGGCAAGAAGCCCAAGTCCATGAGCTGATCGGCCTCGTCGAGCACCATCATGCGCACGTCGCCCAACGACACGATCTTTCGCTCGACGAGCTGGCCCAGGCGACCGGGCGTGGCCACGAGCACCTCAAAGGCGCCCTTCACGTTCTCCCGGCTCTTGAGCAGGTCTACGCCGCCGAGGGCCATGCGCACCCGCAGGCGGGTGTCGTGGGTGAAGGTCTTGAACACCCGGGCCACCTGCTCGCCGAGCTCGCGGCTGGGCACGAGCACCACGGCGCGGGGGGCGCTCTCGGCGGTGACCGGGCTGCCGGTCTCCTCTAAGCTCTTGATCTTGTGGAGGATCGGCAGGGCGTAGGCCAGCGTCTTGCCGCTGCCCGTCTCGGCGACGCCCACCACCGATCTCCCGGCGAGGAGCTCCGGCATCGCCCGCGCCTGAATCTCCGTGGGCCGGGTGATGCGCTGGGCGTCGAGGGTGGCCTGAAGGGTGGGCAGCAGCCCAAGCTCATAGAAGCTGTTCATCGAGGCTCCGATCCTGCCCTGGGGTTCGCCACACGTCACGATGTGCCCGCCGCCGTGACGTGCAGGGCTCCAGAGTACACAACCCCCTCCGACAGACGCCGAAGGGGGTCGTGGGGGAGATGGTGACCCCAACGGGATTCGAACCCGTGTTAGCGGAATGAAAATCCGCCGTCCTGGACCTGACTAGACGATGGGGTCGAGGGGTATGGGCCGTACTGGACTCGAACCAGTGACCCTCGGCTTAAAAGGCCGGTGCTCTACCTACTGAGCTAACGGCCCATAGAGCGCAGGCGAAGTAACAGGGGGGGCCGCGCCGGTCAACCCGCCGTGCGCTTGAGGCCCGCCTTGGCCTCCTCGTGATCGGGCTTGAGGGCGAGGATCGCCTTAAACTCGCGGTTGGCGTTCAGCTTCATCGCCAAGGCCTCATACACGTTCGCCAAGGCCAGCCGGTACTCAACCACCTGCGGATCCTTGTCTACGGCCTTGCGGAAGTAGGTCAAGGCGCCCTTGTTGTCGTTGCCGTTGGCCTGGATGATCTTGCCCAGGCGGTAGAAGGGCTCGCCCATCGGCGGATCGAAGCCTACGGCCTGGTGGTAATGAAAGAACGCCTCCTTGGTGCTGGAGAAGCTCTCGGCCTTCTTCGCCAGCTCGATCTGCTTCTCGGCCTGCTGGCGACGGCCCTTGGCGTCGGCCTCGACGAAGCGTTTTTTGTACTCCTCGTTGCGCGGGTCAAACTCCATCGCGAGCTTGAAGTTTCTCGCGGCCTTGGACCACTCGTTCGCGGCGACGTCCGCCTCGCCGAGCTTAAAGAAGCCCCGGGCCTTCTTGAGCCGCTCGATGATCGGGGCCTTCAAGGCGTCTACGGCGGGGGAGGAGGCCTTCTTGGGCTCGGCGGCGGGCTTAGGCGCCTCGGGCGGCGGCGGCGGGGCTGGCGGCGCCTGGCGCCGGAGGGGTGAAACGTACGGTGTAGGGATCTGCGGTGGTGGCGGCGGCCGGCGACGCGCCGCCCGGACGCCCCACGTTCGGCGGCGAAGGCGGCGGGGGTCGGGCGGGCGGTGAGCGGGGGCTGGCCCCGGCGGGCGGCGGCGAGGCGGTCGTCGTGACCGGGCGCGGCGGCGCGGGGCTCGGGCGGGTGGCGGCGGAGGCGCCTGCGCTGGCCGGGGGCTTGGGCTTGGGCTTCCGCTTCTGGGCGGTGACGAGGTCCTGGTCGTACTGGGCGCGGGCGCGCTCGTCCCCCAAGGTGCGATAGGCCTGGTTCACCCCGGCGAACACGTCCTCCAGCATCTTCTCGAGGCCGCCGAGGTCTTGGCGGTAGTAGCGGTCGGGGTGAAACCGCCGCGAGAGGTTGTGGTAGGCGTTCTTCAGCGCCGTGCGGTCAAAGTCCTCCGCCACGCCGAGGAGCTCGTAGTGTGTGCCGTCGCGCAGCACCTCGCTGAGCCGGTGCAGCTCGGCCACATCTTCAGGCTTGAGGCCGCCGCTCATGGAGCCTCCTCGGGGTCAAAGGGTTCAAGTCTGTCCGGCGCCCCGCTCGCCCCGCCCGCGGCCCGCCGCCCGTGGGGGTGCGCGCTGCGGTGCACCTCCAACAGCCGCTCCAAAGAGACGTGGGCGTAGCGCTGGGTCGTAGACAAGGAAGCATGGCCAAGCTGCTCCTGAATGGCCCGTAGATCAGCCCCAGAGGCTAACATATGCGTCGCTGCGCTGTGTCTGAGGGCGTGGGGGTTCACCCGGGGCTGTCCGTTCTTGAGCGCGCTGTCTCCGACGATGGTGTGAATCGCCCGCGCAGAGAGCCGACCACCACGGTGGTTCAGAAAGAGCGCCCGGCCCTGGGCGGGGAGCTGGCGCATCCACAGGCCCAGCGCCTCGGCGGCGGGAGGGCCGAAGGGCACGCGGCGCTCTTTGCGGCCCTTGCCCTTTCGCACCGTGACGAGGAGCTGCCCGAGGTCGATGTCGTCGCGGTCCAAGGCCGAGACCTCCCCTACACGCAGGCCCGCGCCGTACATCAGCTCCAGGAGCGCCCGGTTGCGGTCGTGCAGCCAGCCCTCTTGAATCGGCGCCTCGACCAGCGCCGCGGCGTCCTGCTCGTCCAGGTAGCGCGGCACCTTCACCGGCAGGCGGGGGCTGCGCAGGCGCGCGGCGGGGGAGTCGGGGATCAGGCCTTCAGAGACCATCCACTTAAAGAAGGATCGCAGCGCCGCGACTCTGCGCCGAATGCTGGCGGCGGCGGGCGCGCCTTCAGCCACGGCGGCGAGGTGCTCCCGAAGATCCACCAGACGCGCGCTCTGGAGATCTCGTCCGCGCTCCAAAAGGCGCGCCCGCAACGCCGCGAGATCGGCGCCATACGCGCGCAGCGTGTGCTCGCTCGCGCCCCGCTCAGCGCGCAGAACAAGCAGGTATCGGTCCAGAAGCTCACTCACAATGACTCACCAGGGTGCGTGACGCGGCCAGGGGCTGGCTTGCTTCCCCGCTTGCGGCATCCTATACGGCGAGCATGATCTTGGGCCGCGCGGCTCATGTCGGAAGATCTACGGAGCATCATGGGCAAGCCCCTCGTCATCGTCGAGTCCCCCGCCAAAGCACGCACCATCGAGAAGTTCCTCGGCGCGGGCTACCAGGTCGCCGCGTCCGTGGGCCACATCCGCGATCTCCCCGAGACCGCCGCCGACATCCCCAAAGAGTTCAAAGACAAGAAGTGGGCGCGCACGGCGGTAGACGTCGAGAACAACTTCGCGCCGCTCTATGTGCTGACCGAGCGGGGCCGAGAGCAGGTCAAGACCCTCAAGAAGATGCTCAGCGACGCCGACGCGCTCTACCTCGCGACCGATGAGGATCGTGAGGGTGAGGCCATCGCCTGGCACCTCTTTGAGGTGCTCAAGCCCAAGGTGCCGGTGAAGCGCCTCGTCTTCCACGAGATCACCGACCGCGCGATCAAAGAGGCCCTGGCCTCGCCCCGGGCCTTAAACCTCGACCTCGTGCGCGCCCAGGAGACCCGCCGGATCATCGACCGCCTCTACGGCTACAACGTCTCGCCGGTCCTGTGGAAGAAGATCAAGCCGCGCCTGTCCGCGGGGCGTGTGCAGTCCGTGGCCGTGCGCCTCATCGTCGATCGGGAGCGCAGCCGCATGCGCTTCGTGCCCGGCGCCTGGTGGGATCTCAACGCCACCTTCGACGCCCAGGCCGGGCGCTGGGCGGCGCAGCTCGTCGAGCTGAACGACAAGCGGGTGGCGAGCGGCCGCGACTTTGAGGCCACCACCGGCGCGCTCAAGCCCGGCGCCGACCTGGTCCTGCTCAACGCCGAGACCGCCGCGTCGCTGCGGGAGCGCCTGCTCCAGGGCGCGGCCAAGGTGCACAAGGTCCAGCGGAAGCCCTTCACCGAGCGGCCCTACCCGCCCTTCACCACGTCTACGCTCCAGCAAGAGGCCAACCGCAAGTTTAAGTGGCCCGCCCGGCGCACGATGTCCGTGGCCCAGCGCCTCTATGAGACCGGCTGGATCACCTACATGAGAACCGACAGCCTGCACCTCAGCGAGCAGGCCATCAGCGCCGCCCGTGGGCTCATCAAGAGCCAGTTTGGGCCCGACTACGTCCCGAACCAACCCCGGATGTACAAGACGAGCGCCAAAGGCGCCCAGGAGGCCCACGAGGCCATCCGCCCGGCGGGGGACGTCTTCCGCAGCATCACGAGCTGCCGCGCTGAGCTTGGTGACGAGGAGGCCCGGCTCTACGAGCTCATCTGGAAGCGCACCATGGCCTGCCAGATGGAGGACGCCCGAGGCGAGCGGGTCACCGTCGACACGTTGACCACCACCGCCGCCGGAGAGCGCGCCCTGTTCCGCGCCAACGGCCGCACCTTCTCCTTCGCGGGGTATCGCCGGGTCTACGTCGAAGATCTCGACGAGGGCGCCTTTGACCTCAGCGACTCCGACACGCTCCTGCCCCCGCTCAAAGAGGGCGACGCGGCCAAGGCTGTCGAGGTCGGCGCGTCGAGCCACGAGACGTCTCCCCCCGCGCGGCTCACCGACGCCAGCCTGGTGAAAGAGCTGGAGTCCTTGGGCATCGGCCGCCCGAGCACCTACGCCAGCATCATCGAGACCATCCTCTCCCGGGGCTACGTCTTCAAGAAGGGCACCTCGCTTGTGCCCACCTGGACGGCCTTCGCCGTCACCCAGCTCATGGAGACCCACTTCCAAGAGCTCGTCGACTACACCTTCACCGCCACGATGGAAGACGGCCTCGACTCCATCGCGTTGGGTCAGGAGACGCCTCTCCGCTACTTGTCGTCGTTCTACCACGGTCACGACGCCAACAAGCCGAACAGCGGCCTCACCGAGCAGATCCGCGCCGCCGAGGCCGCCGCCGACCCCCGCGTCGTGTGCTCGATCCCCCTGGGCACCGTGGATGGGGTGCCTGTGGTGGCCCGCGTCGGCCGCTTCGGGCCCTACATCGAGCTTGAGGACAAGACCCGCTCTCTGCCCGATGAGCTGCCCCCCGACGAGATGACCGCCGCCGCCGCCGCCGCCTTCGTGCGCAGCGCCCCCGCCGGCCCCACCAAGCTCGGCGACGACCCGGCCACGGGCCTCGCGGTGATGTTGTTCAACGGCCGCTTCGGGCCCTACGTGCAGCTCGGCGAGACGTCCGACGACGACAAGCCCAAACGCCAGAGCTTGCCCAAAGAGCTCACCCCCGCCGAGTGTACCCTCCAGGACGCCATCGCCCTGCTCGCCCTGCCCCGCAACCTGGGCAAGTCCGCCAGCGACGACGACATCCTCGTCTTCAACGGCCGCTTCGGGCCCTTCGTGCGCGCCGGGAAAGAGGTCCGGAACATCCCCCCGGGCGTGTCGTTGCTCACGATCAGCCGGGAGCAGGCCCTGGAGCTGCTCAGCGCCCCCGCCAGCCGCGCGCGCGGCGCCGCCGCGGCCTCAAACCTCGCCGAGCTCGGCGAGAGCCCTGAAGGGCGCCGTGTGGTGGTGAAGAAGGGTCGTTTCGGCGCTTATGTCACCGACGGCGTCGTGAACGCCACCCTGAAGCGGGGCGTGACCGTCGAGGAGCTGTCTCTGGCCGACGCGCTGATCCTGCTCAACGAGCGCCGCGACGCCCCTCCGAGCACCAAGTCCCGGGGCCGTGGCGCCCCCCGCCGCGGCGCGCCCAAAGCCGCCGCCGCGCCCAAGGCCACCGCGAAGAAGGCCGTCGCGAAGAAGGCTGTCGCGAAGAAGGCCGTCGCCGCCGAGGCCAGCGAGGAGGCGCCCAAGCCCACGAAGAAGGCCGTCGCGAAGAAGGCCACCCCAAAGAAGGCCACCACGAAGAAGGCCCCGAGCGCCGCCGCGAAGGCCGCTGAGGCCGCCCCCGAGGCGAAGCCCACGAAGAAGACCGCCGCGAAGGCCGCCGCGAAGGCCGCTGAGGCCCCCTCCGAGGCGAAGCCTGCAGAGAAGGCCACCGCCAAGAAGGCCAGCGGCGCCAAAAAGCCACCGAAGAAGGCCACCGCGAAGAAGGCCGCGCCCAAGAAGGCCGCGCCCGAGGCCGCCCCCGCCGTCGCTGAGGCCCCCGCCGCTCCGGCCAAGCCGAAGACGGTCACCCGCAAAGCCAGCCCCAAGGCGCCCGCCGAGGCCTAAGCCTCACGGCCAAGGCGTCCGCCGCTCAAGAGAACAGCAGCGCCCACTCCCGCTCAAGGAGCTGGCGCTGCGGGTCTCCCAACTTCGCCTCCTGCTCCATGAGCATCGAGGCGACGAGGCGGCGCACGTCGTCGAGGCTCACCTGAACGTGGGTGGCGCCTTCAGGCACGAGGGCCTTGGAGATGCTCTCCAAGACCTGCTCAAAGAGGGCGTCGTCCAGATGACCCAGGTCTTGAAGCAGCTCCAAGAAGCCCAAGGCCTCCGGGGTCAGCTCGACGTGTTGGCTGGGCGAGACGGAGCGACGCCGGGATGGACTGGATTTACGAGAGTGCATAGCGCTGATCGGGTAACCGCACTACCGCGCCCGTCAACTCCAGCTTTGTCAGCAGGCCAAGAACCTCACGCAGCGGCGCCTCCAGACGTGCGGCGATCTCCCCCAGGCCCCGGGGCGCGTCAAGGGCCATGAGCAGCCGTGAGGCGGGATCGTTGCCCACACGACGCCAGCCCGCGGTGACCTCGACCAGCTCTCGCACACACAAGCAGCCCTCTGCGATGAGCAACAAACATCCCGCCGAGGCCGGCGCGTCGATGCGCCCCGGCACCGCCCAGACCTCTCGGCTGAGATCCCGCGCGGCCTTCGCGGTGTGCATGGCGCCGGACTGCAAAGACGCCTCGACCACCACCGTCGCCCGCGCCAAGGCGGCGATGAGCCGGTTTCGTCGTGGGAAGGTGTACTTTGTGGGCGGATCCCGAGGCGGCAGCTCGCTCACCAGGCTGCCGCCGCCGTTGAGGATGTCTTCATGCAGCCGCCGCGCCTCGGGCCCCGACGCGCGAGAGCAGAGCCCCTGGCCCAAGATGGCGATCGTCACCCCGCCCGCCTCCAAGGCCCCGCGGTGGGCGCTCTCGTCGATGCCCCGGGCGGCGCCGGAGACGAGCGCCCCGCCGAGGTTCGCCGCTTGAGCCCCCAGACGCCGGGCCACGAGCCGCCCATACGGCGTACAGGCCCTCGCGCCGACCACGGCGAGCCCAGTGCGATCTCCGACCTTGGCCCCCCGCACACAGATGAGCGCCGGAGGCTGGGCCAAGCCGAGCAAGGACTCGGGGTACAACGGCGAGCCCAAGGTGTAGAAGGGATCGGGGCTCACCTCGTCGCGAGCGCTGAGCAGCTGCTCGACGAGCTTGGGGCGAAATCCAGCGGCCACCAGCTCCGCGCCGCCCGCGCTCAACAGACCCGCCTCACCGCCGATGTTGTCCAGCGGCACGCGCGGATCAACAGCGTCTGTCGACCGGGCCAACGCGGCCCAGCGACCAGGGATGACATAACTCACGGCTGACTCCCGGAGACCGGGAGGGGCGACCAGCACGCCGAGGCTTATCCGCGACAGCGCGGGCTGGCCAGGGCACAACGGCGGGGCGCGGCCAGTTTTTGTGAGCGCCTCAGCGTGGAGGCGCCCTCACGCCGCTGATCTCACGCCGCTAAATCTCACTCCACCGTCATCGACACCGCGTCGCCGACGGCGATGGGGCGGCTGGCGTCGACGACGATGGCCGCGGCGTGATCCTCCTCCACCCGAGTGACGACCACACGCCCGACGACCTGATCGGGGATCGCCAGATCCTCGTGATCGACGCCGAAGTTCTCATCGCGGTGGTGGATGATGAAGAAGCTGTTGCCCACCCGAAGGCCGTCCGCGCGCCCACGGTCGAGGAAGACCGTCTCTCCTGTGGCCGCGAGCTCGTACTGGTCGAGGCCGCTGCGGGCGATGATCACGCCGTCGAGATCCCCCTTGGGCGCGGTCGTCGGGAGCTTGGCGGTGACGGGGTAGGCCGGGCCGACACGATCCCCGCGGCGCATCTCACGGAAGCTCCGGCGCACCACCGCGGAGACCATCTCATCGGTGGTGTGGACCACCCGAAGCTCGGCGACGACGTGGTAGAGCCTGCCGTAGCGTAAGTCTTTGGCGTCGGGGTGACGCACCTTGCGGCCCTCACGGTACACGGCGATCACGTCGCCGCAGGCCACCAGGTCGGGGTCATCCATCCGCAGGTAGACCAGATCGCCCTCGCCGAGATGCGTCGCGCCGGTCTTCGCGTACTTCACCTCGCCCCAGAGCTCCAGCTCATCGGCCAACATCGAGGCCGTGGTGTAGGTGGCCGCGGGGTAGGCCGAGGTGAAGTTGATGTCGGGGCCACACTCGGGCTCGGAGAGCTCAAAGTCGGCGGCATCGACGATGTAGCCGTCTTGGGCGCCACCATCGAGCTCAAGCCCCGGAGGGTCCAAGAGCGTGCCAGGGCGGAAGACGATGACGTTGCCGGGGTAGATCCAGTGGGGGTTCGTGATGTAGTCGTTGAACGACCACAACCTCGGCCAGTAGCCGGCGTCGCCCATGAACCGCGACGAGATGTCCCACAGGGTGTCGCCCGTCTGGATGACGTAGCGGTCGGGCGTCGAGTCGCTCAGCTCAACGGCGTTCGTGGCGACCACGACCCCACCCTCTTGGGCCAGCGCGGGGCTCGCGCTCATCAGCAGGGCGGCGGCGAGGGCCGACCCCAACAACGTACGCAGCATGGACTCTCCTGGTCGACTACAGCGCGTCAGAGGGAAGTCTGCGTGAGACCGAGCGCCATGTCAACCAGGGACACGCCCGTAGTCGTCCGAGTGCCGCACCACGTCGTCGGGGTGGGCGGTCGAGACCTCATAGACCTCGCAGTCGGTGATCCCGGTCATGCGGTGCTTTCGGCGCGGCGGGATGTGGCGCACATCGCCGGGGCGCAGGTGGTGGGCCACCAAGGCGCCCGCGTCGTCCTCCAGGTCAAGCAACATCTCCCCCTGGGTGACGCGGATCGTCTCTTCCTTTTTTTCGTGGTGCTGAAGCGACAGGCGGCGCCCGGCGAGGATCACGAGCACCTTCCCCAAATAGTCCGGGGTCTCGGCCCAGATCTCCTCATGGCCCCAAGGCTTCTCCACACGGCGCACGGCGACTCCTAAGCGGTTTCGCCCTAGCGTACCCGCGTGAGGGTGGCCTCCGCCAGCCCGAGCGTGATCAACACGCCGGCCTTGGCTTTGTTGGCCTCCTTCTCGTCGCCATAGGGGCCCACGCGCACATGCCAGCGGGTGACGCCCTCGTCTAAGGCCGCCACGGAGAAGGCCTTGAGCCCGGCGGTGGTCGCCGCCTCCACCTTGGCCTTCGCCTCCTCCGCGCTCTCGACGGTGGCGATCTGCAAGGCGTAACCTGGGCCGGGCACGCTCCCGATCTGATCGCTCGGCGGCGCGTCCGCCGCTTCACCCGCGGCGACGAGCAGCGTCTCCCCTTCCCCGGGCGCCGGGGGCGCGGGCAAGACCACGCTGACCTCGGCCTCGGTGAGCGCCGTCGGGAAGCTCAGCACCCCGGCCTCGGTGGTCGTGGCCGTCTTCGCCGCGGCTTGCTCCACCTTCGCGAGCAGCTCGACCAAGGCGTCGCTCTCGACCTCAGCGGGGATCAGGCCGATGTCTTGGGTGATCACGACAGGCTCGGGCACCTTTCGTTGCCCAAGCTCAAGGCCGATAAAAAACGCCAAGATGGCGGTTGAGATGCTCATAATCCCCAACGCCGTGAGCTGGGCGCGGGAGAGCCAGATGGAGTCTTCGCCACGAACGCGAGGAGGAGCGTACATGCCGCGCACTATAACCTGATCCGAGGCTTAGTGTTGGCATGTCAAGTGCAATTGATCCGGGGCGATGGCGGCCCAGTCAACGCAGCCCAGTCAACGCAGCCCGGATCAGCCCTCGCTGGTGCTGAGCCCGAGATCCATAAACCGGGTGGCGAAGGGCGTGACCTTCACCTCACGATCCACCAGCTCGGCCTCGGAGTGGGAGACGACGAGCTGGGTGACCTTGTCGAGCTCGGCCCGCAGGATCCCCGCGTCGTTGCCGACGAAGGCCACCCCCAGCACGGCGCGCTGGAGGTTGTCCATGTCTTCGACCTCGGCCACGGCGGCGTTAAACCGCGCGGCGAGGCGGTCGCGCAGGCTGCGCACGACCTGCCGTTTGTCCTTGAGGCTGCGGGCCCAAGGCACCCGCAGCACAAACCGCGCCGTGGCGACGTGCATCTGCTCCTGCGTCATGGGTGACCCCGATTAGACAGGAGAGACCATCTCCACGGTGTAGGACTCGAGCTCGTCGCCCTGCTTGATGTCGGTGAAGCCGTCCAAGGCGAGACCACACTCGTAGCCCTTCTCCACCTCGCGGACGTCGTCCTTGAAGCGGCGGAGCGAGTTGAGGCGGCCTTCCCAGATGACCACGTTGTCGCGGGTGAGGCGAACGGAGTGGGAGCGGGCGATCTTGCCGTCGAGGACAAAACAGCCCGCGACGTTGCCGATCTTGGGGATGCTGAACACCTCGCGGATGGCGACGTGGCCCTGGATCTTCTCCTCTTTGATCGGGGCGAGCATGCCGCCGAGCGCCTTCTTGATGTCGTCGAGGACATCGTAGATGACGCGGTAGGAGCGAACCTCAACACCCTTCTCTTCAGCGGCGCGCCGGGCCTTGGCGTCGGGGCGCACGTTGAAGCCGACGACGATGGCGCCGTAGGTGCCCGCCAAGGTGACGTCGGACTCGCTGACCGCGCCGACGCCGATGTGCAGGATGTTGACCTCGGTGCCCGGCACCTTCACGCCGCTGACGGCGCCCTTGAGGGCCTCCATCGAGCCCTGCACGTCGCCCTTGATGACGAGGTTGAGCTTCTTGATCTCGGACTCGGCCTGGGACGTGAAGAGATCCTGCAGGGTGACCTTCGCGCGCTGGCCGGGCTCGCTGGCGCGGCGGGCGGACTCAGCGCGGTGATCGGCCAAGGTGCGGGCGTCTTTCTCGGTGGCGACGACGATGAAGGTGTCGCCGGGCTGCGGCGGCGTCTCAAGGCCGATGATCTCGACGGGGGTAGAGGGGCCGGCCGTCTTGAGGCGTTTGCCGACAAAGTCGGTCATCGCGCGGATCTTGCCGAAGGTGCTGCCGAGCACGAGGGGATCGCCCTGCTTGAGCGTGCCGGTCTTGACGAGCAAGGTGGCCACGGCGCCGCGCCCGGTCTCGAGCTTGGCCTCAAGCACGATGCCTTCAGCGTTGCGGTCGGGGTCGCCCTTGATGTCTTCAAGCTCAGCGACGAGCAGGACGGCGTCGAGGAGATCGTCGATGCCCGTGCCCTTGAGCGCGGAGACGTTCACCATCAAGGTCTCACCGCCGAACTCTTCAGGGACGAGGCCATACTCCATGAGCTTGGTGCGGATGTTCTCCGGCTTCACGCCGGGCTTGTCGCACTTGTTCACGGCGACCACGATGGGGACCTTGGCGGCCTTGGCGTGGTTGATGGACTCCACCGTCTGGGGCATCACGCCGTCGTCAGCGGCGACGACGAGGATGACGATGTCCGTGGCCTGGGCGCCGCGGGCGCGCATCTCGGTGAAGGCGGTGTGGCCGGGGGTGTCGATGAACGTCACCCACTCCTGACCGCGCTTGACCTGGTAGGCGCCGATGTGCTGGGTGATGCCGCCGGCCTCACCCGAGGCGACCTTGGTCTTGCGGATGGCGTCGAGCAGCGTCGTCTTGCCGTGGTCGACGTGACCCATGACCGTGACGACGGGCGGCCGCTTGACCGCGTTCACGTCGGCCTGCTGCACGTCCTCGAGCACCTCGGCCTCGTTGAAGCCGACGTTGACGATCTCGTACTCGAACTCCTGGGCGACGAGGGTGGCGGTGTCGAGGTCGAGCTGCTCGTTGACCGTCGCCTGAACACCCATGCCCAAGAGGACCTTGATCACTTCAGGGGCGCGCACGCCGAGCTCGTGGGAGAGCTGGCGGACGGAGACGGTGTTGTCGATCTGGATCTTGCGCTTCTGAGCCTTGGGCTTGGGGCTCATCAGGCGGTTGTTGACCGCGCCCTTCTTGGGACGTTTGCGCTGGAGCTTGGCGTCCATGCCGTCGAGGGCCTCGACACGACCGCGCTTGCGGTTGCGGCGGCTCTCTTCTTCAGACGTCCCAGGCTGGCCGGGGCCGGGGGGGCCTCCGAAGTTGCCGGGCTGCTGCTGCATGCCGCCGCGCTGATCGGGGCGAGGGCCGCGGTTGTCCCCTTGCTGCGCCTGGGCGCCAGGGGTGGGCACACGCTGGCCGGGGCCGCCTTGATTACGATCGTTGGGGCCACGATCGTTCGGACCCCGATCGTTCGGGCCGCGGGGCTGCGGCGCCGCGCGGCTGGCGCGGGGATCGTTGGGGTCGTAGCCCGGGGGCGGACGCACCACCGCGCGGCCGAGGCCGGGGAGGCGGGGGCGATCGGACTCGGCCTGGGGCTTGGAGGGATCGTAGCCCGGGGGCGGGCGCACCACGGCGCGACCGAGGCCCGGCAGACGCGGCAGCTCACCTTCAGGGGAGCCTTCGCGGGGCTGGGCGGCGGCCCGTGGGGGCGGACGCGGGGGCTCGGGCGGGCGGGGCGGCGGCGCGGCGCGGACCGGCACACGACGCGTAGGCTCGGCGGGGGCCTCGACGACGGGCGCGGCGGCGACCGGGGCAGCCACGGGCGCGGCGGGCGCAGGCTCGGGGGAGGCGACCTCAACCGGCGGCGCCACGGGCTCAACGACCACCGGGGCGGGCGCAGGAGCCTCGACCACCACAGGGGCGGGCGTGGCGGCGGCAGCTTCGACGACGGGCGCCTCCACAACTGGGGCCACAGCCACCGGCGGAGGGGCCTCAACCACTGGGGGAGGCGCAACAACCGGCGCGGGCTCGCGGTAGGCTTCACGCTCGACGGGATCGGCTTTGCGAAGGCGCGTCACCGGAGGCGGAGGGGGCGGCGCGGGACGGGCCGGCTGCGTCGGGCGATCGTTACGACGGCGGATCACGTCGCTGGTGACGCGGGTCTCGACCTCCTTGGGAGGCTCAACGGGGCCCTCTCCGGGGCGGCGCCGAGCAACCGGCGGTGGGGTCTGCGCTGGCTTGCTCGGGCTCGGCTTGGAGGTAATCCGGTCGAGCAGGTCCTTCTTTGACATTCGATTCCTTTCGCGCCTCTCCATCGCTTGGGAGAGGGTACAAGATTCGCCCGAGCACTCTCCGCCTTCACAGCGTCGGGCCCTTCGATGATGCAGGGCCACTGAGCTATCGCGCCAGCGCCCAAAGTTCAACCTTCGCCTGCGAGCGAGGAGAGAGGTTCCCCTAACGCAGCGCCGCCTGCCAACGCAACTCCCGCAGGAGCGCGCGGGAGGCCGCTGACCGCCGGACGACGAGCGCGGATCGTGCTCCTTTTCCGATTCGTTGACCCAGCTCGTCAACGCTGAGGTGGACGGTGAACACCGGGAGCGCCCCGGCGCGGCTGCGCAGGTCATCGCAGAGGCGCGGGCTCGTGTCGTTCGCCAAGACGAGGCACTCAGCGAGACCCGAGACCAAGGCGTCGCGAACGGCGTCTTTGCCCCCGGTCAACACGCCGCTGCGCGAGGCGATGGCCAAGGCCTCCTCCACCGCGCGCTGGTTGGCCTCTTGCACCTTGAGCAAGAGCCCCGCGGTGCGGGCCTGGGTAGACCAGGCGCGACTGCACAAGCCGGGCTTCTTCTCGAGCTCTTCGATGGCGGCGCGGTTGGGCGTCACCCAGGCGCCACGACCGCCGAGACGGGCTCGGTAGTCGGGGAAGACCTCGCCCTCTGGGGAGAGGACGAGGCGCAGAAGCGCCCCGGAGGGGCCTGACTCCCGGTTGACCAGGCAGCGGCGCTCAGGATCTTCAGCCCCCATGCAGGCTCAGGCGTCCGCTTCAGGCGGGAGATCATCAGCGATCTCGTTCGCCTGCTTCTTGCGCTGGGAGTCCTCATAGATGAGGGCGTCCAGCACCTTGTCCGCGTGGTTGATGAGGGAGGCGGCCTCCTCCTCTTCGACGTCGAGGATCGACGCGAGCTCGTAGGGCTCGGCGTCGGTGAGATCTTTGACGGTGCGGAAGCCGTGGCGGATGAGCAGCTCGATGGTGTCGGCGTCGACACCCTCCAGGCGAGCGAACTCGCCGCGGGCGAGATCGTTGAGCTCGGCGTGCCGGGTCTCGGAGTAGATGTCTACGCGCCAGCCGGTGAGCTGGGCCGCGAGGCGCACGTTCTGGCCGCGGCGGCCGATGGCCTTGGAGAGCTGCTCGTCGGGGACGATGAGCTCCATGCAGTGCGTGTGCTCGTCGATGTAGACGCGGGACACGCTCGCCGGGGCGATGGCGTGAACGATGAACCGCGCCGGATCGGGGTGGTAAGGGATGATGTCGATCGCCTCACCACGCAGCTCTTGCACCACCGCCTGAACGCGTGAGCCCTTGAGGCCCACGCAGGCGCCGACCGGATCGACGTCGGGATCCGTCGAAGACACGGCGATCTTGGCGCGGAAGCCCGGCTCGCGGGCGCAGGCCTCGATCCGCACGATGCCCTCGTAGATCTCCGGCACCTCAAGCTCAAAGAGCTTCATCAACAGGCCGGGGTGCGAGCGCGAGAGCACCACCTGAGAGGACTTCGCCGCCCGGGTGATGTCGAGCACGTAGGCCTGGATGCGGTCGCCTTGGCGGTAGGTCTCGGAGACCACCTGCTCACGGCGGGGGAGGATGGCCTCGGCGCGGCCCAAGTCCACGATGATGTTGCCCTTCTCGAAGCGCCGAACGATGCCGGTGATGAGCTCACCTTTGCGGTCGCGGAACTCGTTGAAGGTCATCTCACGCTCGGCGTCGCGAACGCGCTGGATGATGACCTGCTTGGCCGTCTGGGCGGCGATGCGGCCCAAGCCCTCGACGTCCATCTTGATGCCCAAGGAGTCGCCGACCTCACAGTCCGGATCGAGGGCGCGGGCCTCCTCGATGAGGATCTCGGTGTCGTTGTTGTCGAACTCCTCAACCACCGTCTTGAACTCGAACAGCTCCACCTCACCCAGCTCCTCGTTGAACTGGGCCTCGATGTCGCGCTCGTTGCCGAAGCGCTTGCGCGCGGCGGCGACCATAGCGGACTCAAGAACCTCAATCACCGCGTCGCGGGGGATGTTCTTCTCGCGGTGGAGCATGTCGATCTGTCGGGCGAGCTCGCTGATCATGGCGAACCTCCATCGGGGTCGGGGCGCGGTGGCGACGACTCGGCCAAAGACTCGTACTCGTCGAGCGTGAGCTGGAGCTGAGCGCGGACGATCTGGGCCAGGGGAATCGAGTGCGGCTGGCCGTCGGCCTCGATCAGCACCGCGTCACCGTCGAGCCCCTTGAGGCGGCCGGTGATCTGGCGGCGCGAGGCGGTGCCGTCTAAACGAAGACGGCAGCGGTAGCCGGAGAACTTGGCGAAGTCGGCGGGCCGCTGAAGCGGGCGCTCGATGCCGGGGGAGGAGACCTCAAGGTCGTACGCCCCGGAGATGGGATCCTCGACGTCAAGCAGGGCCGAGAGCGCGTGGCTGAGCTTGGCGAGGGGGTTCATGATGACGCCGCCGGGGCGATCCACCGAGACGCGCAGCGTGCGGCGCCCGAAGGTGTTGGTCAGCTCGACGGCGACAAGCTCGTACCCCAACGACACGGCGACGGGCTCAAACAGCGCGAAGAGCTGCGCTTGAATCGGCCGAATGTCGGTGGTGGGGCGTGGAGACTCGGACATGTTGAGGAGGACCGGCGGGATGAGGTTCAGGAGGTGATGGCCACGCCGAGGCCAAAAAAAAGGAGCCGCCCGGGGGGGCGCCTCCTCGATGAAGGAAGCAGGGACGATTCTTCTATGTCCGCGCGCACCCGCTGTCAAGCGCGGTCAAGCGCAGCCACAGCATCAGGAGCCGAGGAGCGTCTTGGCCTCTTTGGCGGCCTTGCTCTTGGGGTACTTCGCGACGACGTCCTCCCAGAAGAGCTTCGCCGCGTCGTTGTTCCCCATCGCCTTGAAACACTCCCCTTGGCGCACCATCGCCCACGGCGCCCACACGCTGTCCGGGGCCTGGGTGGCGACCTCGTCGAACTTCAAGGCCGCGGACTTGTAGTTCTTCTCGTTGTAGTAGGTCTCGGCGAGGCGATAGCGGGCCTCGACGGCGCGGGCGTGGTTGGGGTTCTCGCGTAAGAAGCGCTCAAGCTGGGCCCGGGCGAGCACGGGCTGGTTGGCCTTGAGCGACTCTTCAGCCATCCGGATGAGGTCGTCGGGGGTGGCCGCGAGCTCGACCTCTTTGGGAGGGCCTACTGGAGCGGTGATCTCGCCGCCACCGGCGGGCGGGGCGACGGCGACCTGGCCGCCGGGGATCGGCGCGGCGGGAGGCTTGACGCCGAGCGCCTTCTCTAAGGTGGCGACGCGCAGCTCCATGTACTCCAAGCGGAACTGGGCGTCCTCGCGGAAGGCTTTGGACGCGGTGTTGGTGGCGTCGGCCTCGTGCTGGCCGGTCTCAAGCTCACCCCGCAGGCGGCGGACCTCGTCGCGCACCTGATCGAGGTTCTCCAGCTTCTCGGCCTCTTGTTGGCCGCGGTAACGCACGACCTCGTCGAGCTGCACGAGGCGGCGCTCAAGATCGGCGTTGAGGCGCTCTAGCTCATCGGCGCGGGCCTTCTGGGCCGCTAACTCACGCTCATACGCCGCGGTGGCGGACTGGCCGGTGCGGTCGAGCACGCAGCCGTTGAGCAGGCCGAGGCCAACGCTGAGCAGGACGAGGCGGCGGGGGCTCACCGGGTCACCCGGAGCTCAACGCGGCGGTTGGCGGACCAGACGTCCTCGCCGGAGCCCGCGCGGGTGGGGCGCTCCTCACCGTAGGTCACGGAGTCGATGCGGGACGGGGGCACACCTTGGCTCACGAGGTACTCGCGGACGGCGTTCGCCCGGCGCTGGCCCAAGGCGAGGTTGTAGTCGGTGGTGCCGCGCTCGTCGGTGTGGCCCTCTAGGCGAATACGCTCGGTGCGGCGGGAGAGGCAGGGCACCAGGGCGTTGAGCGCGGTGCGCTGGTCGGGGCGCAGGGTGTTGCTGTCGAGGTCGAAGTAGATCGTGGCCTTGTCGCAGACGGCGTTGGCGTTCGCCGCCATGAGCGAGAGGCCCCGGCGCAGGGTGGACTGCTGGCCGCTGGGGAGCTTGACCGTGATGTCCACCGAGCCCTCAGGCAAGGCCGGGACCATGACGTCGAGGGTGTTCGCATCGACGAAGGTGACCGACGAGGCCGGGGTGCCGCTGAAGCTCACCGTCGAGCCTTGGGCGAACTCGGAGCCGTAGATGCGGGCCGAGAAGGGCTTGTTGGCGTCGCCCAGGGCCGGGTCGATGGAGATGATCTGCAGCGCGACGTCCACCGCGGGGATGTCCACGGCGATGGTGTCATCAGGCACCTCCTCGATCTTCTTGTCGCGACACTTGGCCGCGAGCAGCGTCGGGGCCAGCATGAGGAGGAGCACGAGGCGCGCGCGAGACATGACGACTCCGGATGCAGCGTCATCGCTGCGAGGCACACACACACTTTTAACCCGATAATGGGTACGCGGTCTCTCTTGTCATGTCAAGTCATCACCGAGGCTTCACCTGAACCCCACCAACGCCCCCAGCGCCCCGCCCTTCGCCGTTGTCTGCGGCCTGCTCTGCGTCTTGAGCGCGGCGGGCGTCGTGGCGCTGGGCGACCTGCGCGGCGCGGCGACGGCGTTTGTTGGCCTCACCAGCCTGTGGTCCCTCGGGGCGCTGGGCGCGGCGTGGGCGCACCGGGCTCAACCCTCCGCCGCCTGGGGCTGGCTGGCCTTGGGCGCGGCGCTGCGTGTGGTGATGCTCTTCTCTCCGGCGAGCCTCTCCGATGACGTCTACCGCTATCTCTGGGAGGGTGAGGTGATCGCCGCCGGGCTCAACCCGTTCTTGTACGCGCCGAGCGACCCAACGCTCACGCCGCTGCGGGATGAGGTCTGGGCCCAGGTGAACCACAAGGACGTCTCGACGATCTACCCGCCGGGGGCCTTGTGGCTGTTTCGTGGCGTGGTGGCGCTCACGGCCTCGCCTGTGGGCTGGAAGATCCTGTCCGGGGCCTGTGATCTCGGCGTGGCGGCGATCTTGTGGCGGCTGTGCGCGGCGCGAGGGATCGCCGCCTGGGCGCCCGTGGCCTACGCGCTGCACCCCTTGCCGATCATCGAGACCGCGGGGAGCGGGCACTTGGAGGGGCCCGCGGTCTTGGGGATGATGTTGAGCTTCACGTTCGCCCAGAGGCCGGGCCTCGCCGCGCTCTTCGCCTGGGCCGGCGCCTCGGTGAAGCTCTTGCCGGGCCTGGTGATCTTGGCCTTGGCCCGCACACCCAGCCGGGGCCTCGCCCTCGGCGTGCTTGCGGGGCTGCTCGCCATCGTGGCGTTGGGCCTGCCCTTTGTAGACGCCGGGAGCGCGCTTGGGCGAGGGTTTGGGCGGTACTACGAGGCCTGGGCGTTCAACGGCCTCGCCTTCTCGTTCTTGGAGGCGCTCACCGGGGACGGGCAGCGGGCGCGCTGGCTGGGCGTGGCCTTGGGCGGGCTCTACTGCGGAAACATTCTGCGCCAGGGGCCCAGCCTGGATCGCCTGATGCTGCACGTCGCCGGGGCGCTCTTGGTGCTCTCCCCGGTGGTTCACCCTTGGTATGTCTTGTGGGCCTTGGCCCCGGCGATGCTGCGCGGGGTGTGGCCGTGGCTGGTGTTCGCCTCGTTGTGCCCCTTGTCGTACCTGGCGCTCGCTGAGTACGATGTCCGAGGTTGGCAGGAGGTCTGGTGGATCCCGTGGATCGAACATCCGGCGCTCTGGCTGAGCCTCCTCGTGTGGTGGGCTCGCTCGACGCCGCCCTCGCCGGGCTGAGCCTGCCGCCGGGCCTGCGCCGCCTCGCCATCGCCGTGCCCGACCTCACCCGGCCTCTGGACACCGTCGCGGTCTTGGCCACCCTTCGCCGGGCGCTGGGGGAGCGCGCCCCCGCGGAGATCACCGTCGTCGTGGGCCTCGGCCTGCACCGCCCGCTCACCGAGGCCGAGCTCTCGCGGATGCGCGCCGCTTGCGGCTGGCCCGTCGTGAACTCGACCCCCGACGACACCGCCGATCTCGGCCTCGTCCATGGCATCCCCTGCCAGGTCGCCCACCCCATCGCTGAGGCCGAGATGACCCTCGCCATCGGGGTCGTGGAGCTTCACCAATACGCGGGCTTCTCCGGCGGTCACAAGGCCAGCGCCGTTGGCTGCGGCGGTCGTGACACCTTGGCCGCGCTGCACGCCCGGGCCATGGTCTGTGACCCCGAGGTGCAGGTGGGCCGGGTGGAGGGCAACCCCTTCCGCGAGGCCGTAGACGCCTTGGGTGAGCACAACGGCACCCGCCTGGCCCTGCTCTCTCTGGGGGATGGGCGCTGGACCTTGGGCGAGCCCCGGGCCGCCCTGCGTGTCGCCGCCGCCGCCCAAGACCCGTGGTGGACGGTGCCCGAGCCCGTCTCGGCCTGCATCCTGCGGGTGCCCGAGGCCAAAGCGGCGAACTTTTACCAGGCGAGCCGCGCCGCCACCTACCTCGCGCTCTCGCCCTCCCCTCCCCTCATCGACGGCGCGCGGATCGTGCTCGACGCGCGCTGCCCAGATGGCGCCGGAGATGGCGATGGGGAGCGCGCCTTCGCATCTCTCATGGCGATGACCGCGCCGCCTTGGCAGAGCTTACTCACCGGGCCGGTGCCCTCTGGCGCGGGGCTGCAGCGGGCGTTTATGCTCGCGCGCCTCGCCCAGCGGTATCACCTCATCGTCGCCGGGTGTGATCAGCCCGAGGCCCTGCAAAGGCTGGGGGTTGAGGCCACGTCTTCCCCCGCTTCAGCCGTCGCGCCCGGGGCGCTCACCGTCAATCAGCCGTTCACCCGGCTGCCTCAGCTTCAGCGGCCACCACCGGCTTCGGGGACGGCGCCGGGCTGAGGCTGCCCAGGCCCACCCACAGGTAGCCCAGGCCAAACAGCGCCAGCAGCGGCGCCGAGCCCCAGGCCCCGGCGAACATGCAGGCGACGGCGCCGATGAGCTGCCCCAGGCCGAGGGTGATCTCAACGATGGCGCCGCCGTCGCCGCCCAAGGCGTATCGACCGCCGCCGGACTCGCCCCGTTTGGGGGTGCGCACAAAGGCCCCGACCTCGCCAAAGAGCGCCTCAAACACCGCCCGGCTCTGGTTCACGGCCATGCCCGCGCCCAAGGCCATCGCCCACGGCACCCGGCCCAGGCGCCGCGCCCAGTCGTTGTGGGTTGCCCCGGCGCTCACCCCGTAGAACACGCCCAGGGACGTCATCGCCACGGTGAAGAACACGGCGTGGAGCGGCTCCACCAAGGGGTGCCCCACCCGCTGAATCGCCGCGAGGGGCGTGATCACCGAGAGCAGCAGCACCAGGGGATACGCGAGGTTCGCGCAGAGGTGCGCCGTGGCCTCGACCTTCACCGGCCAAGGGGCGGGCGAGCGCCAGAGCCTCGGCAAGAGCTTCTTCGCGGTCTGGATCGAGCCCTTCGCCCAGCGGCGCTGCTGGCTCTTGAACGCCAAGATGTCGCCGGGAAGCTCAGCGGGCACGGCGAGATCCGGCAAGTACACAAACCGCCAGCCCACGAGCTGGGCGCGGTACGAGAGGTCGAGGTCTTCAGTGAGCGTGTCCCCTTGCCAGCCGCCGGCGTCGTGAATCGCCTCCCGGCGCCACAGCCCCGCCGTGCCGTTGAAGTTGAACCAGCGCCCGGAGCGCGCTCGGGCGGCGTGCTCGATGACGAAGTGCCCGTCCAACAACATCGCCTCCACCCGGGTGAGCCAAGACTCTCCTTCGTTGAGGTGGGTCCAGCGCGCCTGGACCATGCCGATCTCTGGGCCGAGGGCGGGCACCGCGCGGCGCAAAAAGTCGGCGGGAGGCACAAAGTCGGCGTCAAAGATGGCGATGATCGAGCCCTTCGCCCGGCTGAGCCCCCAAGCCAAGGCCCCGGCCTTAAAGCCCTGGCGGTCGGGCCTGCGCAGCACCGTGACGTCGAGGCCCTTCGCCCGGTGGCGCGCGGCGGCGGCTTCAGCGAGCGGGGTGGTGTCGTCGTCGCTGTCGTCGAGGATCTGCAGCTCCAGGCGATCCCGAGGCCAGTCCAGCGCCGCCGCGGCGTCGATGAGCCGGGTGATCACATACCGCTCGTTGTAGACCGGGAGCTGCACGGTGACGAGGGGCAGCGCGCGCTCCTCCAGCGTCGTGAGGGTCGGCGCCTGCCGCCGGGTGCGCCAATACCGCGAGGTGAGCCACAGCCGATGCAGCCCGTAGAGCGAGAGCGTTGAGGCGAGCAGCGCGTGACCGCCCAGGAGCAAAAGTTCCGTCACCACGACCCCGTCACCACGACCGTCTCGGCGGCTCCTCCCGACCTCAAGCGCCAGGGTGAGCCGCGAGACGTTTTAGCCCCGCAGACGACCTCCGCGCAAGCCGCGCCCCGCTCGGGTATAGTGAGCTTGGCCTCTGCCCGGTTCGAGTACAGAGCGATCGTGGTTCCTCCACAAGTATGTCCCGGGACCCGCCCCTCTCCGTGGTGTGCACGCCTCCTCGTGAGGAAGCCTGAAGCGGACATGCGGCTCCCCCCTCCTGAGTGGAGGAGGACCCCAACGCTCACACGGCCAGGGTGGAGGCCACTTTTTTGCGCGGACGCCGACACGGGAACCTCCCCGCCGCCGCCAGGGTCTCCTGCACCATGACCATCGTAAGCCTGCTCGTGCTCTTCGCCTGCGCCGCCCGCGCGCCCGTCGTGCTCTACCCCTTGGACCAGCACCAGCCCCCGGCGGCGCTGGTTGGGGTCTTCGCCAGCCAGAGCCCCGACGCGCTGTTTGAGGACGCCTACTCCCGGCTGCTCAACGACGACCTGGAGGGCGCTGAGCAACGGCTGGTGTACCTCGCGGGCCTGCCGGACGGCCCACCCGAGGCGCTCTACCACCTGGGCGTCGTCTACGAGCTGCGCGGAGCGCTGGAGACGGCGATCTCGGCCTACGATCTGCTCCTCACCCAAGATCCCCCCGAGGAGCTCGCGCCGAGCGTACACTTTCGCCGCGGCCTATGTCTTGAGGAGCTCGGCCGCTTTGACGAGGCGCTCAAGGCCTTCGCCAAGGTGCCCACCACCGGCGGCCTGAGCCTCAACGACCGCGTCACCTACGACGTGGCGCGTGGCGTGGCGATGTTGGGCTCGGGCAAAGAGGCCAAAGGGCTTGAGCTGCTCCAGGCCGCGCTCTCCACCACCCGCCGCGACCCAGAGCTGGCCTGGATCCTCGGCAAAGGCTGGTACACCCTCGCCCGGCACGACCTCGACCAAGCGGCGGCGCTCTCGCTGAACGAGTCTGAGCGGAAGGTCAAGAAGAACCTAGAGGCCCGGGCCGGGCTCATCATGGACGCCGAGGCCGACCTCGTGCACGTCGTCGAGCAGCACGAGCCGGAGTGGATCCTCCGGGGCCTGCTCGACCTCGGCGACGCCTACATCACGCTCCGCGAAGACATGATGCGCTCACCCACCCCCGCCGGGCTCAGCGCCGAGCAGGCCGCGCTCTACGTCGCCCAGGTCGACAAGAGCACCCGCGTGCTCATCGCCAAGGCGTTCAACGCCTACGACCAGGGCCTCATCGTCGCGGGCACCCTCGGGTTTGAGGGGGAGCTGACCGAGACCCTACGCGCCCGGCGCGACGCCTTGCCCACGGACTGACTCGGCGGCGCTGAAGACGAGGCGGCCCGGCCTCCTCTGCCTCAGAGGGACCGGGCCGCAGGCTGAGAGCACCAGCCAGAGTCGTTTCAGTCGGCGTTCTTGTAGAACGTCGGGATGTCGTAGTCGTCATGCGCGATGTCGAAGCCGCTGGCCATCTCGCGGCCGTGACCGCCGTGCATCCCGCGGCGACCGGCCACCTGAACGGCGACGCGGCGCTCGGCGGAGGGCACCACCTGCTGACGCGCCTCCTCGAAGCCCGTGGCGATGACGGTGACGCGGGCCTCGTCGCCCATGGTGTCGTCGATGACCCAACCCCAGATGAGGTTGACGTCCTCGTGGGCCTCTTCCTGAATCAGCGAGGAGGCCTCGTTGATCTCGTACATCGTGAGGTTCGAGTTGCCGGTGATGTTCATCAGGACGCTGGTGGCGCCGGAGATGGACACGTCGTCGAGCAGCGGCGAGGAGATCGCGCGCTGGGCGGCGTCCACCGTCTTGTGGTCACCCGTGGCCGTGCCGACGCCCATGAGCGCCACGCCCTTGTTGGCCATCGTCGTGCGCACGTCGGCGAAGTCGACGTTGACGATGCCCTCAAAGTTGATGAGGTCGGACACGCCCTTGATCGCCTGGAGCAGCACCTGGTCGGCGAGGTTGAACGCCTCCTTCATGGTGGTGCGGTCGCTGGCCATGGCGATGAGGCGCTGGTTGGGGATGGTGATGAGGGTGTCCACGACGCCCTTCAGGGCCTCGATGCCCTCTTCAGCCTGACGGCGGCGCTTCTTGCCCTCGAACCAGAACGGGCGGGTGACCACACCGACGGTGAGCGCGCCGTGCTCCCGGGCGAGCTGGGCCAGAACCGGCGCCGCGCCCGTGCCCGTGCCGCCGCCCATGCCGGCGGTCACGAAGACCATGTCCGCGCCGACGACGAGCTCCGCGAGGCGCTCCTTGTCCTCAAGGGCCGCCTCACGGCCGACCTCCGGGGTTGGCGCCAGCGCCAAGGCCCTTGGTGAGCTGACCGCCGAGCTGAAACCGGCGGGGGGCCAGCGAGCGACGAAGATCCTGGGCGTCGGTGTTCACGGCGATGAACTCGACCCCGGTGAGACCACCCGCGATCATGGTGTTGACGGCGTTGTTGCCGCCGCCGCCAACGCCGATCACCTTGATCTTGGCGCCGACCAGTTCGTTCTCAATGATTTCGATGGGCATGGAGTTCTCCCGAGGTGCCCCTGCGCGTTGACGCGACAGGAGGACAGGCGAGGCTTGGAGGGATTGTCGTTCGCGGGGGACGAAGGAGACGAGGAGGAGTGCAGGAGGGGAGCAGCGAGGTGCTTGCAGAGGTCGTCGCGTCCGAGGATGAGCCGGGGATGGCTCAGGACGAGAGCGGGGTCGCCACAGCGAGGCCGTCGAGGTCGAGGTCGATGTGGTGAGGGACGGAGAGGTCAAGCCCGTTGCGAGCCATGACCCCGAGCCGCAGAAGCTGCTGCGCCGGGTCTCGGAAACCGAACCGGAGCAAGCCGCCGTTGCGGAGGAGGAGGGTGAAGCCTAAGGCCTCGTCAAAATGAAGCTCGGAGAGGTCATCGGGCTGAATCACGCCGCTCTCCCCGACGAGGTCGAGGATGTGCAGCGCGTCGAGCACGATGCGCCGAGCCACCGGCCCATATTGTTCTACGAGGCGATCGTCCAGGCCCGTGAGCACCGGCCGATCGAGGCCGTCGCCGCGGGCCCGCAAGAACACCTCACCCGAGGGGTTCACGCGGTAAAGATGCCCGGCGTGGGAGAGCAGCAGCACGTCCTCGTGCTCCTGCACATGCACCCGAAGGCCGCCGGGGTACACCCGCTCGACCTCCACCTCGGCCACCCAGGGGTGACGCATCACCTGGCGGATGACGGTGTTGAGGTCGATGAGCAAGAGCGCGTCGCCCTCGTGAACATCGGCGAGGTGGCGCACGGCCACGACGCTGGCGTGGTGGTTGCCGACGACCTCCACCGTCGCCACGCGGGCGAAGCGGTGGTAGTTGCAGACCCCATAAACGCCGAGGCCGCTCACCCCCGCCGTCACCACCGCCACGCCAAGGAGCCGCAGGACGCGGCCCACGATGGGGCGCTCCAGCAGGTCGGCGAGGCGGTCACGGAGGCGGGTCAGCATGGCTCTCAACAGGCAGGGGCAGCGGGGAGGGAATCAGCGTTCGCGGTGCGGCGGCGGCTTCTGCGGGGACTGAGCTTCTTTTACCAGAGGCCGAGAAGTCTTGACAAGTAAATAGTTTGATTTTCCCTGCTCGGGGTCGTTTTTACCCCCAAACAAGGATCCTTGAGGCTCAAGCGCGGTCGTCTCGGCGCTCCAAGTGCAGGCGCGCGCCGAGGAGGATCGTCTCGACGAGCTCCTCAAAGGACATCCCCAGGGCCCCGGCCGCCATTGGGCTCAGGCTGGTCGCGGTCATGCCGGGGATGGTGTTGATCTCCAAGAAGTAGGGCTGGCCCGAGGCGTCGACGATGAAGTCGGCGCGGGCGACGCCGCCCAAGCCCAGGCGCGTGTAGGCCTCCTCGGCGGCGCGCTGGGCGCGCTCGGCCACGGCGGGGTCGATGGGCGCGGGCACGATGTACTTCGTGAGGCCCTTGGTGTACTTCGCGGCGAAGTCGAAGAAGCCGGACTCGGGCACGATGGCGACCACAGGCAAGGCCCGGCCGTTGAGCACGGCCACGGTGATCTCCGCGCCGGAGACGAACTGCTCTAGGAGCACCTCCTCGCCGAGCTGGCCCAGGTCCAAGAGCGCCTTCTCAAGCTCGTGCTCCTCATGCACCATGACGATGCCCAAGGTTGAGCCGCCCTCGGGGAACTTGGCCACGACGGGCAAGGTGAGGTCTTCAGGGATGGCCTCACCCCGGCGCCAGACCGTGTCCGCGGGCATCACCACGCCCGAGCCCACCAGGGCCCGTTTGGTGGCGATCTTGTCCATCGCCATCGCCGAGCCCCGCACGCCGGAGCCGGTGTAGGGGATCCGCATAATCTCCAGGAGGCCCTGCACGCAGCCGTCCTCGCCGAACTGGCCGTGCAGCGCGATCCAGGCCACCTGGGCGCCGAGCTCCCGCAGGCGCTCGGGCAGATCCGGGCCCACATCGACGGCGTGGGCGTCCCAGCCGCGGCTCTGCAGCGCGCCGAGCACGGCTTTGCCCGACTTTAAGGAGATCTCCCGCTCGCTGGACATGCCGCCCAGAAGCACCGCCACCCGCGCGTCGCGGGGAATCACCGTCTTTGTCGTGTCAGCCATCACTCCTCCGGCTACGCCCTAGGGGCTTGAGCTCAGGGTTCAGGTCTACGCCGAGGTGGCTCTTGGCGCGGTCTTTGACCATTCCGATGAGCACCTTGAGGTCGTTCTCTTTGGCGCCGCCGAGGTTGATGAGGGTGTTTGGCTCATAGCCGCCGAGCCGCGCGCTGCGTAAGCGCACGCCGCGCAGGCCAAGCTCACTCATCATCTCCGCCGCGTTGTGGTTCTTTTTGGGGTCCAAGAACAGGCGCCCCGGCAGGCCCGGCCCACGTTTGGGGGCGCGACCGCCCTTGAGCGCCTGAGCGGGGTCAAGCTCAAGGCGGGCCCGCACGATGACGTGGTCGTCCTTGAGCTTGCCGGGCACCACCTCGGTGAGCCGACCGCCGCGCAGCACCCGCACACCCACCAAGGTCGGCGGCGGCTCGTCGCGGCGGAGCAGCTCGGCGATGGTGCCTGAGACGTGGTTGTAGAGCTCTAAGCCGATGAGGCCCTCACGCTTGGCGTAGCTGGCCAAGGCCGCCACGGGCGTCTGGGCGCCCACATCGAGGCGTAGGCCCTCGCGGGAGATGCCCTCTGCGCAGGCGCCGAGTCGCAGCCAGACGCCGTCCGCGCCGCCGTCGCCAACCCAGAGGTGCTGGCCGTCTACGGGCACCACACGCTCGTTCGCCTCGCGGATGAGGCCCACCGCCTCCAACAGCGCCTCCTCGGTCTCGACCACCACCCACAACGCCGCCGGGCCGCCCACACGCCAGGTGCAGTGGCGGCTCATCGGCTCGTCCTCACGCACCATCAGCCCCGGCACGCTGCGCAGGCGCTCGGCGAGGGCGGCCGTGGGCAGGGCCGATGGAGGCGCGGACTCGCTCAACGAGGCTCCCCGCCGAGGCGCTGCACCAAGGGCGCGCAGATCGAGTTCACGTTGCCCGCGCCCAAGGTGATCACCAGGTCGTTGGGCTGGGCCATGTCTGCGAGCCGGGTGAGGGCCTCGTCCAGATCGTCCACCCGATCGACGCCGCGGTGGCCGTAGCGGCGTAGGCCTTCAGCGAGGCTCTGGTGGTCGATCCCGTCGATGGGCGCCTCCCCCGCCGCGGCGATGGGGCAGACGAGCACCCGATCGGCGCGGTTAAAGGCCCGGCAGAAGTCGGCGTGAAGGTCGCGAACCCGGGTGTAGCGGTGCGGCTGAAAGACCGCGATGATCCGACGCTTCTCGAAGCCCGCGCGGGCGGCGGCGAGGGTGGCGCGGATCTCCTCGGGGTGATGGCCGTAGTCATCCACGACCATGACGCCGCCGGCCTCCCCCACGACAGTGAACCGGCGCTGCACCCCGGTGAAGCCGTCTAAGCCCGCGGCGACCTGCTCAAAGGGGATGTCGAGGCCCAAGGCCGTGGCCGCCGCCGCCAAGGCGTTCTGCACGTTGTGCTGGCCGGGCATCATCAGGCGCAGGCGCCCCAGGCTCTCGGGGCCCACGATGTACGGCGAAGCTCGTCTCTAAGCCGTCGCAGCGGATGTCGTCCCCGCGCAGGTCCGCCTGCCGGGTGAGGCCGTAGGTGACCACGCGGCGGCGCAGCTCGGGCAGGCTCTCTTGCACGACGGGGTGGTCCAAGCAGGCCACGGTGAAGCCGAAGAAGGGCACCTTGTTGGCGAAGTCTACAAACGCCCGGCGTAAGGTGGCGAAGTCGCCGTAGTGGTCGAGGTGCTCGGGGTCGATGTTGGTGATGACGGCCACGGTAGGCGCCAACAACAAGAAGCTGCCGTCGGACTCATCGGCTTCAGCGACGAGCAGCTCACCCTGGCCGAGCTTGGCGTTTGAGCCCAAGGCGTCGAGCTTTCCGCCGATCACCACCGTGGGGTCGAGGCCCGCGGCGCCGAGGATCTGGGCGATCATCGAGGTCGTCGTCGTCTTGCCGTGGGTGCCGGCGACGGCGACGCCGTACTTCATGCGCATCAGCTCGGCGAGGAGCTCGGCCCGGGGGATGACGGGGATGGCCTGGGCGCGCCCGGCGGAGAGCTCCGGGTTGTGGTCGGGCACCGCCGTAGAGCGCACGATGACGTCGGCGCCGACGATGTTCTCCGCGCGATGGCCGATGAACACCTGGGCGCCCAAGCTCCGCAGCCGGGCCACGGTGCCGCTCTCTTTCATGTCCGAGCCGGACACCACAAAGCCCAAGGTGAGCAGCACTTCAGCGAGCCCGTTCATGCCGGATCCGCCGATGCCCACAAAATGAACCTGACGCACCTTTCCGCGGAACATCATCGGGCCAGAACCCCCTCCGCCGTGGCGCTCGGGCGGTAGATGGTGGGCGCCCGGGCTCCGGCGGCGCTGTTCGCCGAGACGTTGAGCAAGAGCCCCACGGCGAAGAGCTGGGCGACGATGGCGGAGGCGCCATAGGACATAAACGGCAGCACGAGGCCCTTGGGCGGCACGATGCCCATGACGACGCCGAGGTTGAAGAAGGCCTGCAGGCCGATGGCGGCGGTCAATGACGTCGCGAGCAGGGCCCCGAAGAGGTCTTCAGCCTGCCGGGCGACGTGCATCCCGCGCCAGATGAGCAGGCCGTAGAGCGTCAACAGCGCGAGCACGCCGATGAGGCCCAGCTCTTCGCCCAACACCGAGCCGATGAAGTCGGTCCAGGGCTCGGGCAAGAACAGGTGTTTGGCTTGGCTCTCGCCGAGGCCACGCCCGGTGAGCCCGCCGGAGTGAAACGCGATCATCGACTGGATGACCTGGTAGCCCGAGCCCGCCGCGTCCGCCCAAGGGTCCATGAACGAGCGTAGGCGCTTGAGCCGATAGGGCTCGGCCACGGCCACCAAGGCGCCGACGGTGACCCCGAGGCCAAAGAGCGCGTAGATAAACCGTGTGCGCAGCCCAGCGACGACCAGGGTGAGGAAGGCCATGCCGCCGATGATCACCGTGGTGCCGAAGTCGGGCTCCATGACGATGAGCAGCATCAAGGGCACGGGGATGGCCAAGGCCGGCAAGAGCACGTTCTTCACGTCGTCCAGGCGGCCGCCCTTCTCGTCGATGAAGTGCGCCATACACAAGACGCAGACCAGCTTCGCCAGCTCGGACGGCTGCAGGTTCACGCTGCCCATGCCGATCCAGCGCGACGCGCCGTTGACCCGGTGGCCGAGCCCCGGCACAAACACCAAGATGAGCCCGATGATGACCGCCGCGTAGGCCGCCCAGGCGTAGCGCCGCAGCCACTCATACGGCGTGAACGCGATGCCGACGCCGCCGATGATGCCGACGATGATCGCCGCGAGCTGGCGTTTGACGTAGTACCAGGGGTCGTCCAGGCGGTCGGCGGCCACGGGCCCCGAGGCCGACTGCACCATCACCAGCCCCAGAATGAGCAGCACGACGACGAGGCCCATGAGGGGCAGATCAAAACGGCGGGCCTTCATGTCGTGGCCTCCTGGGCGAGCCGCGCGAAGACGGCCCCACGGTGCTCGAAGTTGTTGAACTCATCAAACGAGGCGCAGGCCGGGGTGAGCAGCACCGCCTGACCGGGCCGCGCGAGGCGACGGGCCAAGGCCACGGCGTCAGCGAGGCCAGAGACGACGTGGTGGGGATGCGCCCCCAACCCTTGGGAGATCTCCTGGGCGCTGCCGCCGCAGACGATGACCTCCACCGCCGCGCGTGAGAGCGCCGGGCGGAGCAGGCCGTAGTCCGCGCCCTCTTTGCCTTGGCCGCCGAGGATCACCACCGCCGGGCGATCGACGCTCTCTAAGCCCACCAAGGCCGCGTCGACGTTCGTGGCTTTGGAGTCGTTGATCCACAACACCCCGCCCTGCTCGGCCACGGGCTGCATGCGGTGGGGCAAGGCCGTGAGCGCCGAGAGGTCGAGCGCCGCCAAAGATGCGCCCAAGGCCCGGGCCAAAGCGGCGGCCACGGCGGCGTTCCAGCGGTTGATCCGGCCCATGACCTTGAGGCCGGAGAGGTTTAGGCGCTCCCCTTCGATGAGGGCGTAGGAGCCATCGTCGCCGAGCAGCACGCCGGGCTCAGCATCCAGCCAGCGCCGCTGCCCCGGTTTGCCCTCACAGGCGGCCTTCAGGAGAATGTCTCCATTGGGGACATAGGCCAGAGCGCGGGCGTCATGTGGTCAAAGAGCTTGGCTTTGGCCGCGGCGTACCCCTCCATCGTCCCGTGCCGGGCGAGGTGGTCGGGGGTGAGGTTGAGGATCACCCCGGCGTCCGGCGCGAAGTCTCCGGCGAGCTCAAGCTGGTAGGAGGAGACCTCGACGACGAGGCAGTCAAAGTCACCGCCCACGGCCTCACACAAGGGCGTGCCCAGGTTTCCGCCGACGAAGGGCCGCCGCCCGACCCCACGCAGGAGCTGCCCGGTGAAGTGGGTGACGGTGGACTTGCCGTTGGTGCCGGTGATCGCCGCCGTGGGCAGGCGCGGCAGGTGTCGCCAGGCGAAGCCCAGCTCACCCAGCACCTCCACCCCAGCGGCCAACGCCCGGCGCACCGGCGGCGCCGCGGCGGGCACCCCCGGCGAGACAACGACGAGGTCCACGTCGGTGAGATCGGCGTCCTCATGGCGGCCAAAGACGTTGTGCGCGCCCTCGACGCCCTCAGAGTCCGCCTTGAGATCCGTGAGCGTCACCCGCTCTGCGCCCAAGCGCAACGCCAGACGCGCGGCGGCCCGGCCCGAGAGCCCAGCCCCGAGCACGGTGACCCGACGTGGCATGACGTGGGTTGTGGCGGCGCCCATGCTCACCTCAGCTTCAAGGTGGTGAGGGCCACCAGCGCGAGCAGGATCGAGATGATCCAGAACCGCACGATGATCTTCGGCTCCGACCAACCACGCTTCTCGTAGTGGTGGTGAATCGGCGCCATGGCGAACACGCGCTTGCCCGTGGTCTTGAAGCTCACGACCTGCACGATGACCGAGACCGTCTCCAAGACGAAGATCCCGCCGACCAGGGCCAGGAGCACCTCATGTTTGGTGACCACGGCCAAGGCCGCGAGCAGCCCGCCCAAGGCCAACGAGCCCACGTCGCCCATAAAGATCTGCGCGGGGTAGGAGTTGTACCAGAGGAAGCCCAGGCCCGCGCCGACCACGGCCATACACAGCACCGTGAGCTCCGAGGCCCCGGCGACGTACTCCACGGCGAGGTAGGTCGAGAAGTTCGTGTTCCCGGCGACATACGCCAAGATGCCGTAGGTGCCCGCCGAGGTCATCACCGGGCCGATGGCCAGGCCGTCGAGGCCATCGGTGAGGTTCACGGCGTTGGACGCGCCGACGAGGATGAACAGCACCAAGGCGAGGTAGAGCCAGCCCAGGCTGGGCGGGGCGCCCTCCCAGAGGTTCCCGAAGTCCACGCCCGCCTTAAAGAACGGGAGCTGAAACACGGCGTTCATGCGCCCGGTCTGGTAGGCCCAGGCGAAGGGCAGCACGCCGAAGACGAGCTGCCCGACGATCTTCCAGCGCCCGGCGAGGCCGTCGGCGGACTTCTCCATCACCTTCTTCCAGTCGTCTACGAAGCCGATGAGCCCATAGCCGAGGAGCACGATGAGGCAGACCCAGACCGACCACTGATCGAGGCGACACCACAGAAGCGCCGAGAGCGTGATGCCCGCGAGCATCGGCACCCCGCCCATGGTCGGCGTGCCCAGCTTGTTCTCGATGTGCTCCTGCGGCCCGTCGGTGCGGATGATCTGCTCCATCTTCCGGGTGTTCATCCAGTTGATGAAGCTCGGGAAGACCAAGTAGCAGAACCCGAGCGCGGTCATGAGCGCCCAGGCCGTCCGGAACGTGGTGTACCGGAAGACGTTGAAGAAGATGTGGTCGTCCGCCAAGGGGACGAAGAGGTGGTAGAACATCAGCCCTCCGGCTCCGGCGGAGCCTCCAGGGGGAGCCAAACGAGAGAACGCTCCATCTTGGAGCCGCGTGAGCCCTTGATGAGCACCACGTCATCGGGGCGCAGCACCCCTTGGACACGCTCGGCGAGGGCGTCGGCGTCGGGGGCGACCAGCAGGGACTTGGCCGACTTGGCAGTTTCTGCCACCGCCGAGAAGCGGGCTCCGGCGAGGCCGAGCACCTCGATCCCCAGCGACGCCGCGTAAGCCGCCAGCTCGCGGTGCGCGCCGTCCTCGACCTCACCCAGCTCCAGCATGTCGCCCAGCAAGGCCACCCGGCGGCGCCCCCGCACGGCGGCGAGGCTGTCCAGCGAGGCCCGCATCGAGAGCGGGTTCGCGTTGTAAGCGTCGTTGAGCACGGTGATGCCACCTTGGCGGCGCTCCACGCGCATCCGCATGCCCACGGGGGCGTAGCGGGCGATGCTCTCGGCGTATGACCGGCTGGGCACGCCCAAAGCCCAGGCCACGGCGACGGCCCCGGCGGCGTTCCGCGCGAGGTGAACCCCCGGCGCGGGCAAGGTCGCCGTGAGCAGCTCACCGTCGGGCAGGCGCAAGACCAGCTCCGTCGTGAGGTGCTCCGGGTCGAGCTCAGCGCGCAGAAGCCGCACGTCGGCCCGCTCCCCCATGCCAAACCGCAGGATCCCGGCGCCTTTTGGCAGAGGCATCTGGCGAATGTGCTCGTCGTCTACGTTGACGATCACCCAGTCCCCTGCCCTCGCGCCGTCAAAGATCTCTTGTTTGCAGCGGGCGACGCCCTGAACGGAGCCGATGGCCTCGGTGTGCGCCGCGCCGACGCTGGTGATGAGCCGAACGTTGGGCTGGCCGATGTCGCGCAAGAGGCGAATCTCGCCGTAGTCGCTCATGCCCATCTCTAAGACGACGGCGTCGGGCTCTTCGGGGCAAGCGAGCAGCGTGAGCGGCACGCCGATGTGGTTGTTGAGGTTGCCCTCGTTCTGGTGAACCCGGCCCAGGGGCGCGAGCAGCTCGGCGATGAGCGCCCGCGTCGTCGTCTTGCCCGCGCTGCCGGTGACGCCGACCACCGGGCAATCGAGCTTCCACCGGGCCCAGCGCGCGCAGTTCTGCAGGGCCTCTAAGGTGCGTGGCGTCTTCACGAAGCCCCGATCCCAGCCCTCAGGCACCTGCTCGGCGATCACCCCAGCGCAGCCAAGCTCCCGGGCCTTGGGCAAAAACTCGTGGCCGTCGAAGCGGTCGCCGCGCAGGGCCAGAAACCAGTCGCCCGGCGTGAGCGCGCGGCTGTCGGTGCGGATCGGCCCGGCGGGGCCGTCGTGAATCAAGAGCCCACCCGTGGCCCGGGCGATCTCGGCTGGCGTGAGGATCATGCGCCCTCCTCTAAAAACGCCGCGCGCAGGGCGAGGCGGTCGTCAAAGGGGTGCTTGACCCCGGCGATCTCTTGGGTGGTCTCGTGGCCTTTGCCCGCGATCAGCACCACGTCCCCGGCCTTGGAGAGCGCGACGGCGCGGCGGATGGCCTCGGCGCGGTCGGGCACGATCAGGGCGTCGGGGCCGAGCCCGGGGGCCATGTCGTTCAGGATGGCCAGCGGATCTTCACCGCGGGGGTTGTCGCTCGTGGCGATGACCACGTCGGCGCCTTCGCTCGCCGCCCGGGCCATGAGCGGCCGCTTCTGGGGGTCGCGGTCGCCGCCGCAGCCGAAGACGAGCACAATCCGCTTGGCGCCGAGCTCTCGGAGCGCGCTGAGCACCGTGCGTAGGCCATCCTCAGTGTGGGCGTAGTCCACCAGCGCCGTGACGCCGCGGGTGTTGGCCACAGGCTCCAGCCGACCGGGCACCGGCGGCGCCTTCGAGAGCCCTTCGGCGACCTGCTCCGGGCTCAAGCCCAAGCTCAAGGCCGCGCCCGCCGCGCCCAAGGCGTTGGCGACATTGTGCCGACCGAGCAGGGGCAGCCGCAGCGCGAAGTCACCCCAAGGCGTCACCACCGTCGCCTCGCTCCCAGAGACGGTGAGGCGTAGGCCCTCAGCGTGAACGTCGCCGTGATCTACGCCAAAGGTCACCCGGCGCACGCCCTCAGGCAGCGTCGGCAAGGCCATCACCGCCGGATCTTCAGCGTTGAGCAGGGCCGTGGCCCCGCTGGGCAAAAGCTCCAAGAACAGCCGCGCCTTGGCCTGGGCATAGGCCGCCATGTCGCCGTGGTAGTCGAGGTGGTCTTGGGTGAGGTTCGTGTAGACGCCCACCGCAAAGCGCGTGGAGTCCACCCGCCGGGCGTCTAAGCCGATGGAGCTGACCTCGGCGGCCGCCCACTCACAGCGAGCGTCCACGGCGCGGCGCAAGAGCCCCTGCCACTCCGTGGGCTCGGGCGTGGTGTGGGTCGCGGGCAGGTTCTCCCCGGCCACACGGTTGCCCACGGTGCCGATGACCGCGGCGCGCACGCCGTTCGCCGCGGCGATGGCCTCGATCAACTGCGTCGTCGTCGTCTTGCCGTTGGTGCCGGTCACCCCGACGACCTTCAGATCATTGGACGGATGACCAAAAAACGCCGCGGCCAGCTCGGCCAAGGCCTTTCGGCTGTCGTTGACCCGCACGACGGTGACCCCGGCGGGCGCCTCTACGTCCCGCTCAACGACGACCGCCGCGGCCTGGCTGAGCCCAGCGACGTGATCGTGGCCATCCCCACGCCGCCCGACCAGGGCGACAAACACCGCCCCGGGGCCCGCGCGGCGCGAGTCCTGGGTGATGGCGACGATGGGAAGATCAACGCGGCCATGAACATGAGCCACGTCGACCCCGCGCAGCAGCTCGGAGAGCATCATCAGCGTTCAGCGGGGAGGAGGGGGGTCGCGACGGGGAGAGGGAGAATCAGGAGAAGTTCAGGATGAAGCGGCGGAGATGTCGGGCGGCGGTGAGTGGCGCCCCTCTGCGTACTGCCAGGGAGTCACGCGGATTGGAGATACGGCTCAGCGTGCAGAGAGGCGCCACCAACACCTGCCCAATGGAGGTCCGATCGTGTCTTGCCTCCTTCAGACGCTCCCACCCCGCGAGGCCCCAGCGCGAAGAGGCCGGGGTTCCAAACCAGCAGCAGCAGTTGTCTCAGCGAGGAGCGACAGGGCGGGGCGACGGACCAGCACAACTCACGGCGGAAGGAGGCGCGCCAGAACAGCGCGCTTGACCTCCGAGGCGAGCGCCAGCGATGACTGGCGAGCCGGACCCGCACCCCCGGCCTGCGACGCGCGGAGCCTGTCTGCGGGGCGGGAGCGTGAAGGATGGCCGGGCCGACGTGGCCGCGCGCACGAGGACTTCCTCGTACAGCGTCAGCGACAGCATCAGCAGGTTTCAGCAGGGTTTCGGCGGGCAGCGAGAGCATCGACAGCGTCTCTGATGGGCCAGAAGCGGGGCTGGCGTCACCAGGGCACACCCTTCGCGCGGGGATTGCGCTCGGGGCTCTGTCAAGCATACGCGGCAGCGCAGACCCGACCATCGGCAGATCATCCGCAAAGCGCAAGAGCACGCCTTCGGACCTCTGAGAGCTTGTTTGGCGGAGGTTGGCCGTCATTGCAGCACGACCTCCAGCCGGTCCCCCGCCGCCAAAGCATAGCCCGGCGCGGGGTTTTGAGAGACGACGCGGCCTGAGCCGACGAGGCTGACCTCAACCCCGGCGCCATCGACGGCGACGAGCACGTCACGCATCGAGCGGCCGGTGAGGTCGGGAACGGACATGCGCCCATCGGCCAGCCAGGTGAGCTGGGCGGGGCCTGGGGCCACCTTCACCGGGGCGGGCATCGCCATGGGCGGCGGCACCACGGGCAGGGGCAGGCCATCGGGGCCGAGCGCCGGAGGCGGCGGGGCGAGCTTGGGCTTGGGCTCAATCGGCACATCTTCGGGCACGCCCAGGTAACGAAGCGCCCGGGTGGCGATGAGCGAGAAGCCGGGGCCAGCGACGATGCCGCCGTACTTGCTGCCGATGGTGGGCGTGTCGCCGATGACCACGATGGCGAGGCGAGGATCGTTCGCCGGGGTGAGCCCGATGAACGACGACACCCGCGCCGTGGCCGAGTAGTGGCCGTCCACGACCTTCTGCGCCGTGCCGGTCTTGCCCGCGGCGGAGAAGCCCTCGGGCCGGGCCTTGGTGCCCGTGCCGCCGGTCTCCAACACCGTGATCATCATCTTCACGAGGCTGTCCGCGGCCTCTTCAGAGATGACCCGCTCCACCCGCACCGGGCGGTTGCGCAGCCGGACATAGCCCAGGCGATCCCGCACCTCAGAGACCAGGTACGGCTTCATGCGCACGCCGTCGTTGCCCACCGCGGCCAAGGCCGCCGCGAGCTGCACCGCGGTGGCGGTCATGCCCTGACCAAAGGCCGTCGTCGCCACCTCAATGGGCCGAATGCCTTTGGGGTTCCGCAAGAAGCCGTAGACCTCGCTGGGGAGGTTCAGGCCCGAGGGCTGGGTGAACCCAAACCGCTTGAGGCCCGCCATCATCTCTTCAGCGCCCATGGCAAACGCCAGCTTGGCCGTGCCGATGTTGGAGCTGTACTTCACCACCTCAGAGAGCGTCACGACTCCGTGGGGGTGGTCGTCGTTGATGATGCTGTTGCCGACGCGCCAGCTCCCGCCCTCGCAGTCGATGAGGTCTTCAGCCTTGTTGATGCCTTTGTCTACGGCGAGGCCGACCACAAACGGCTTGAGCACCGAGCCCGGCTCGTGGGCATCCGCGACGGCGCGGTTACGCATCGCCGAGACGTCGATGGTGGAGACGTCGTTGGGGTTCGCGTTGGGCCGGTTGGCGATGGCGAGGATCTCGCCGGTCTTCACGTCCATCACCACCGCGATGGCCGCGGCCGGAGCGGAGGTGATCATCATCTGGTCCAGCGCGTCTTCAGCGGCGCGCTGAATGAAGGGCTCGATGGTGAGGGTGACCGAGTCTCCGGCGTGGGCCCGGGCCCGGGCGTCCCCCGCCGTAGAGATGTTGCGGCCGCGGCGGTCACGCTGCTGCACGAAGCGGTAGGTGCTGCCCCGAAGCTGCTTGTCCAGGGAGCGCTCGATGCCCTCAAGGCCCTGGTTGTTCTGCCCGACCATGCCCAACAGCGAGGCCGCCAGGGCGCGCCCGGGGTAAAACCGAGTGGACTGGTAGTCTACCCACAAGGCGCCGGGGACGAGCTTCTCGACGGCGTCGACGGCGTCGGGGGAGATCTGGCTGGCGAGCAGGATGTCGCGGCGCTCGCTCTTGCTCAGCTTCTCGGTGAGGTCCGCGGCGTCGAGGCCGAGCATGCCCGCCAGCTCACGCGCCAGAGGCCCGACCTGCTCGGCGGTGAGCTTGGACGGATCGGCGCGCAGCGCGGGCATCTCAACGGAGGTGGCCAGCACCGTGCCGTCGCGGCCGAGGATGTCGCCGCGCGGGGCCTCCACCTCTACCGCCGTCTGAAACTGCGTCGCGGCCTTGGCTTGAAGGCGATCGTCGGGCATCAACATCAGGGGCACGGCGCGCAGGGCCAACACGACGTAGCCAAGAATGACGCCGACCATGATCAATGACGCGCGGAAACGTGCCCGGGCCATGAGCGTCGCCCGATCCACGGTGCCAGGATCCGGCGCGAGCATCGCGCCAAGCCAGGCGGAGAGATCGTTGGCGACGGGCTTGTTCACTGGGCCACCCCGATCGTCACGGTGCGAACCTGAACGTCAGAGACGAGGCCCATGGCCGCGCCGACCTGGCCCAAGCGGGCGAGGTCTTGGCGGGTGGCCAGCTCAAGGCGCAGGCGCTCTTGTTCGGCCTGACGGGTGGCGAGCTGGGTGTTCACGCGGTCGAGCTCGGCGGCGCTGGCGCGCACGTCCACCCGAGACCAGACGTAAAACATCAACGAGGCGACGAGCAGCATCGCGAAGGTGAAGTACCGCAGCACCACACCGACCCGCACACCTGCCCGCGACGCGCCCGCGAGGAGCCCCGCCGCAGAGCGACCGACCCAAGCGCCTCCTAGCTCGCGACCCCATTCCATGACCGACCTCCTACGCCACCTCAGCCACCGCCGACGTACTGCACCGCTGCCGCTACACCCGCTCGATCACCCGGAGCTTCGCCGAGCGCGCCCGGGGGTTCCCCGAGCCCGCGTCCTCGACGGCCTTCTTCGTGATGAGCCTCGCCGTCGGAACACCGAGGGACCGCCCGTAGGCGTCCTTCTCGGCGTCCAGCCCCGCGAGCGCCCGAAAACGCTGCTTGACCCGACGATCTTCTAAAGAATGAAACGAGATCACCGCCGCCCGACCGCCCACGGTGAGGCAGCCAGGCAAGGCCGCCAAGAGCCGGTCCAGCTCACCCAGCTCGTCATTGACGGCGAGGCGAAGGGCCTGGAACGAGCGTGTGGCGGGGTGAATGCGATCCCGAGGGCCGCCCATCGCCCCGGCGATGACCTGGGCGAGCTGCGCCGTGCCGGTGATCGGCCGCGCGGCGACGATGGCCCGGGCCAAACGACGCGACTGGCGCTCCTCACCGAGGCCATAGAGCAGATCCGCCAGCTCCGCCTCGGGGAGGCCGTTCACCAGCTCCGCCGCCGTGGTGGGGGCGTCTGGGTCCATACGCATGTCCAGCGGGCCGTCTCGCATAAACGAGAAGCCTCGGGCGGCCTGATCGAGCTGGGGGCTCGAGACGCCGAGATCGGCGACGAGGCCGTCTACAGCGCTCACACCGGCCTCGGCCAAGGCGGCTTGCAGCGCGCCGAAGGTTGAGCGCACGGCGACGAAGCGCTCACCAAACCCGGCGAGGCGGGCTGAGGCGGCGGCGAGGGCGTTTGGGTCGCGGTCGAGGCCGATCACCCGGCCCGTGGGCCCCGAGGCCTCCAAGAGCCGCTCGGCGTGGCCGCCGCCGCCCAAGGTGCAGTCGAGGTACAGGCCGCCGTCGCGCGGAGCGAGCAGCGCGCAGACCTCGGACCCCATCACCGTCTCGTGCTGGAACACCGTCACTGGCTCACCCCTTCGTGGCGGGGAGCGCCTGTTGACGAGCCCGGGCGTACTCGTGAATGGCCTGCTGGCGAGTGGCCTCCCAGCGCGCCGGATCCCAGAGCTCAATCCACTGCATGACGGAGATGAGCACACACTCGCGGTCGAGGCCGGCGTCTTGGCGGAGCCGGTTGGGGATACGCAGGCGGCCTTGAGGATCCACCGCGCAGTCTTCAGCGTCAGCGAGCACGGCGTGGAAGTATGCTTGAGCGACGGGATCGAACGGGTCTCGGTCCTGGAACGGACCCTCGACGCGCTGGGCGAAGTAATCCGGGGTGAACGCCCGGATTCCTCCATCCACACACGTGAGCACCAGTGATTCGATCCCAGCGTCATTGATCTTGTGCCTCAGCCGCGCAGGGAGAGCGATGCGACCCTTGTCGTCCAAAGACGTCGAGACCTGGCAGCGTTCTCCGAGCATTCACCCATCCGGGCCTTCGAGTGCACCACCGCGCACCCTTCTGTACCCTACCTCTCCACTCTACTCCATTTTGATCCACGTTCAAGGCGAAAGGGGGAAAACGCCCCACGAGCCTGATCTCTGGTGGATCCCCCGGCAGGAGCGCCCGGACAGGGGATGCCCTTAATGTGGTTTCCAGCTTGATTTCTTGACGATCCTTGGGCTTTGGGGCGCAGGATCCACGGCGTCGGGCCGGGTGGATCGTGATCCACCGCGACGATCCACCACGGCGATCCTCTCGGTCGCCGAGCCCAGCCTCGTGGGGGTGGATCCGGGGGCAGAGGTGGAGCGTGGTGGAGCGCCGGGCGCCAAACCGCGTCTCAGTGGAGCGCCGTGGAGTGGATCGCCGCTCAGAGCTCCGCGAGCCAGGCGAGCACGTCGTCCGCCACCTGCTCCCAGCCGGGCTGGGTCAAGGTGCCGTGGGTGCGGCCGGGCATCACGACGAGGTCCGTGCGCGAGGGCGAGGCCTCATACCGCCGCGCCATCCGCTCGTTGAGCCCGGCGGGGATGACGTGGTCCTCAGCGCCAGCCACGATCAATAAGGGCGCGCGCTCCTTCGCCCAGTCCACCTCCGCCGCATCAGTGAGCGGCCCCTTGGCCACCCCTTTGGCCTCGGGCACCAAGCTCGCCTCGTACAGGGCCAAGGCCGCGTCCGAATCGAGGTAGTTGCCGAAGCCGAAGTGAAACTGCTTCGGGGAGAGCAGGATCGGGTCCATGCCCGGCTTGAGCACCGGGGCGTTTGAGCGCAAGAACGCCGGGGCGAAGCTCGTGAGGCCCTTGGGCGGGGCGGAGTGCAGCACGACCCCTGCGCTCCCGAGGCCCTCTTGCAGAAGAAGCTGCACGATGAGCCCGCCCATGCTGTGCCCGATGAGGATCGGCGAGTCCAGACCCGCGACCAGCTCCCGGTGCTGGGCGACGAGCTGCTCAAAGCTCAGCGTGTTGAGCGCCTCTGGGATGTCCGCGCGCAGCGCCGCGGGCTCGCCGTCATGCCCCGGCCACTCCGGCGCGAGGGTGTTGTAACCCTGGGCCTCAAACACCTCTCTCCAGTCATCCCAGCAGCCCGCGTTGAGGTAGAGGCCATGAATGAACACCACCGTCCTCGGCGGCGCGACCCGGGCGGGTGTAGGGAGGCGCTCGGGATCCTCAGCGAAGGCGTAGAGCGTTGAGATCAGGGCCAAAGTCAGCGTCATTCACCACCTCATTCCCACCTGCATAACTCAGCCTAGGCCCGACGAGCGCGCCGCCGAGCGGGCAGTCGGTTATGCAGGCCCAAAGACGGACAGGGCCATGACCAACCCCACGAACAAGCCCCAGAAGCCAAAGACCGTGCGCCCGATCGCCCAGAACCGGCGCGCGACCTTTGAGTTCGAGATCACCGACCGCTTCGAGGCCGGCATGTCTCTGCTCGGCACCGAGGTCAAGTCCTTACGCAACGGCAAGGCCCAGATCACCGACGCCTACGTCAAGGTAAAAGACGGCGAGGCGTTCCTACACGCCGCCCACATCGCGCCCTACACCCACGGCAGCGACAACAACCACCTCGCCGAGCGCGTCCGGAAGCTCCTCTTGCAGCCCGCTGAGATCGAGAAGATCCGCCGGGCGGTGCAAGAGAAGGGCCTCTCCGTCATCCCCATCGCGATGTACTTCAAGGGGCCCTGGGCAAAGATCGAGATCGCGCTCGCCCGAGGCAAAAAACTGCACGACAAGCGCGAAGACCTCAAGGCCAAAGCCGACCGGCGCGAGCTGCGCAACGTCCGCTGAGCCGAGGTCCACCCCCGCTGCCCCCGCACGTTCTCGGAGAGACGATGAAGCGCTTGATGACCCTCTTGCTCCCTGTGCTCGGACTCGCCGCAGGCGGCGTCGCGTTGGCGCTCTTGGGCGACGGCCAAGAGACCCCGGCCCTCATCACCGGCCTCGTCTCGGGCTTGATGCTCTGCGGCGCCGCGATGGCCCACGCCCCGATGTTGGGTGTGGCGGCCCTGGGCGCATATGGCGCGGGCCTCTCGGCGTATCTCGCCGTGCAGCACAAGGTCGCGATGGCCGGCGGGTCGAGCGTCTGCAACATCAACGACGTGCTCAACTGCGACCTCGTGAACACCAGCGAGTGGTCTGAGATCGGCGGCTTGCCCATCGCGATGTTTGGCCTCGCCTTCTACGCCGCGCTCACCGTCGTCGGTGTGCAGGCCTGGCGTGACCGCCCGGGCTTAGACCGCGCCGCCGCCTTCACCTTGGCCCTGGCCATCCCCGGTCTCGGCGTCTCCTTGTTCTTGGGCGCGGTGAGCCTGCAGCTCGGCGCGTTCTGCATCCTCTGCGTCACGACCTACCTCATCAACGCCCTGCTCGTCGTCGCTGGGGTCCAGGCCCTTCGGGGTGAGCCCTTCTTCGATCAGCTCCCCTCAGCGCTCACGGGCTACAAAGATCGTTCGTTGCCTCTGGCGCTCATGGGCGCCGTCGTGGGCGGGATGGGCGGTTTTTACCTGTACGAGAGCGCCAAGCTCCCCGCCTCGGCCCAGGCCATCGAGGCCGTCAACGACGGCAAGGCCGAGAGCGCCGACTACGGCCGCCTCTACGAGCAGGTCGCGGGCAAGGTGAACCTGCACGGCTACGAGCCCGCCTGGGGCAAACCCGACGCGCCGTTCACCGTCGTCGAGTTCGCCGACTACCAGTGCCCCCACTGCGCGATGATGGCCAAAGAGATCAAGGCCGTCTCCGCCAAGTTCCCCGAGATGCGGGTGCTCTACAAACACTACCCGCTGTCCAACATCTGCAACGACCGCATCCCCTCTCCGGGCCACACCGAGTCGTGTATGGCCTCGGCCGCCGCGGTCTGCGCCACCCAGCAGGGCCGCTTCTGGGAGCTCAACGCGCAGATGTTTGAGAACCAGGACGTGCTCAACAAAGAGAACATCCGGTTCATGGCCCAGCAGCAGAACCTCGACATGACCGCTCTGGACGCCTGCATGAGCGACGAGGCCACGAGCGACCGCGTGCGCAGCGACGTGGCGCACGGCTGGGAGGCCGGGGTCATGGCGACGCCGTCGCTGTTCGTGAAGGGCCTGCTCGACGATCCAACCGCCTGGGTTCACATCACCAGCGGCTCTGAGGGCCTCGCGCTCTTGATTGAGGCCAAGAAGAAGGGCGTCCGGCTGCCCGCGCCTCGCCCGCCGACGCCGATGGAGTGAGCGCTGATGTCCTGGATTGAGCTGCGCGCGGTGGTCCCCCGGACCCGCATGGATGACCTCTCGGATCTGGCCTTCGTCAACGGCGCCAGCGGCGTACAAGAGGCCCCGGCGCCGGGCACGCCGCTGCGTTTTCGCCAGCCCTGGGACACCGAAGATCCCCCGCTGCCGATGTTTGTGACCTTCCGCGCGTGGTTCAGCGAAGAAGACGCTGAGGCCGCCGAGGCCGCCTTCACCGAGGCCGACGCCGAGCTGACCTTCGAGCGCCTGACGGTGAACGAAGAGGACTGGGCGGAGAGCTGGAAGATCCACCACCACCGCATCGTGATCTCCGATCGCCTGCGCGTCTCCCCGCCGTGGGAGGCCGTGCCCGGCGACCTCGTCATCCCCCCCGGCCAGGCCTTCGGCACCGGCGACCACCCCACCACCCTGGCCTGCCTGAGCGCCATCGACCGCCTCGCCGGGGAGTGCCGCACCTGCCTCGACGTGGGCAGCGGCTCCGGCGTGCTCGCCTTGGCCGCGGTGAAGCTGGGCATGAAGGCCGTGGGCGTCGACAACGACCCCGAGTGTGTGCGCACGGCCAAAGAGAACGCCGCCGAGAACGAGCTCGAGGCCCACTTCTCTGACACCGAGCTGCCCGCGCTGCGCGGCCCCTACGACCTCGTCGTGGCCAACCTCTACGCCGAGGTGCTCGTCGGCATGGCGCCAGAGCTCATCCGCCTCACCGGCCGTCACCTCGTGCTCGCGGGCATCCTCGCCGACCGCGCCGACAAGGTGGTCGAGGCGCTCTCCCCTCCCCTCGCGCTCACCGCCCGGGTTCAAGAGGGCGACTGGGTGAGCCTGCACCTGGTCAAGCTCGCTGAGGAGCGCGGTTGACCCGTCGTTTTCGTGCGCCCTTCTTGCCGGGTGAAGGTGAGCGGGTGCAGCTTGACGCCGAGGTCTCTCACCACCTGCTCCGGGTCACGCTTGTGCCCCGGGGTGAGGCGGTGATCCTCTTCGACGGCCTGGGCGCCGAGTGTGACGGCCGCCTCGTGGACTCCGACGGCGAGCGGGCCGTGGTGTTGGCGACGAGCGGCGCCCGTCAGGTCTCGGCCTTGGCCCCGCGGGTGATGGTGATGGGCCTCACCCGAAAGCCCGCCTGGGATCTCTCTTTACGCCTGGCGACGGAGCTGGGCATGACCGAGCTTCGGCCGTTTGTGGCCCGGCGCTCCATCGCCCAGGGGGACCACCTCGACCGCTGGGAGCGCATCACGTCCGAGGCCGCCCGCCAGTGTGGCCGCGCCGACGCCCCCACCCTGCGCCCCGTCGCGCCGCTGCGCGCCCAGCTCAGCGGCCTCGTCGGGCATCGCCTCGTGCTCACCCCCGGCGCCAACCCCACACGCCCGGCGGCAGAGGACGAGGCGCTGTGCCTCCTGCTGGGCCCTGAGGGTGGCCTCGCCCCCGATGAGCTGGCCTTGGCCGCCGAGGCCGGCTTCGTGACCGCGAGCTTGGGGCGCTGGACGCTGCGCGCCGACACCGCCGTCGCCGTGGCTCTGGCCCGCTACGCCCCGAGCTAGGCCCCGAGCTAGGCGCGGCACAAAACGCTGACGCCGCGCGCAGAGATCTGACGCGGCGCCCTGAAGCGCGACACGCGGTGAGGAGGGCCTCACCGCGCGTCGATTGGAGACGCCTGACGGCGTGGGGATCAGCTCCGGCGGCGGCGGCGCGCCATCGCGAGACCGGCGCCCAAGAGGCCCAGGCCCACACCGGCGCCAGCCCCGGAGGACGAGCAGCCCGACGTCTCCTCGGAGGGGACGATCTTCACGAAGTTCTTGAACAAGGCGCCTTCAGGGTAGACCGCCACCCGGGCGAAGTCCCAGACCTGGTGGCCCGAGGCGTCCTGGGCGACGAGGTAGAACTGGAAGATCTCACCCTCGTCGTTGTCCAGAGTCTCCGGCGCCGTCCAAGACAGGGTCGAAGAGGTGGTGCCCGCGGCGGTGCCGCCGTCCACCGTCCAGGTGAAGAAGATCGTCTCGCCGTCGGCGTCGTAGATGAAGGTGGAGAGCTGGACGGTGTCGTTGACCTCCACCGCCGTCTGGCTCAGGTCGATCCCGCCGACGATGAGCGGCTCAGAGTCCAAGGCGAGGCAGGCGTCATCGACGAGGCCGTTGCAGTCGTTGTCAACGCTGTCGCAGATCTCGACGGCGCTGGGGCTGATCTCCTCGTCGAGGTCGTTGCAGTCGTTGTTGACCTCGGCGTAGCCGTCACCGTCATCATCGCTGAGCGTGGTGTTCTCGTCGATGGTGCCGTCGCAGTCGTTGTCCTTGTAGTCGGGGGACTCGGGCGCGCCGGGGTAGGTGTCCTCATCCGTGTCGTCGCAGTCCAGCGCGTTCTCGGAGAAGGTGTCGCCGTCGTCGTCGGAGCCGATGGTGCCCTCGTCAACGATGCTGTCGCAGTCGTTGTCCAGAGAGTCGTAGATCTCCGCCGCGTTGGGGTAGGTGTCGCGGTTGTTGTCGTCGCAGTCGACCACCAGCTCGCTGGAGTCGGTGCCGAAGGCGTCGCCGTCGTCGTCGCTGCTGGGGTAGGCCGCGTTGATGATCATCGACAAGGAGGCCGTCGTGCGGATGCCCGAGGCGTCGGTGACGCGGACGAGCAGGGTGTCAACGCCGGGGTTGAAGTCTTCCGTGGGCACCGACAAGAAGACGTGGCCAGAGGACTCCGTCGGCGTGCAGTCCGCGACGTTGGCCAGCACGTTGAGCGAGCTGTACACCTTGCACGAGAGCGAGGTGGCCGGCTGGTTCTTGTCGAAGACGTTCAGCTCCATCTCGATGGGGCCGGGGTTGTTGTGCATGTACCCGGGCTCGGGGGAGCGGATGCTCACCGTCGGCGCCACGTTGTCTGGGTCGGTGCCGTTGTTGCCCTGGAGGTAGACCGGCACCGAGGGGCTGGAGCTGTCGTCGGAGTTGACGTAGACCGTGCAGTACGCGCTCTTTTGGTCCTCGGGAACGAAGGTGACCTCGATGAGCGAGCTCTTGCCGGACTCAAGCACCTTGGTGGAGTCCGCGGCCTCAGCGAAGGAGTAGGTGAGGCTGAAGGCGGCGTCGCAGGTGGAGTCCAGCGTGGGGGCGGTGAGCGTCAGATCGCCGTCGCCGCTGTTCAGCACGCGGATGTAGCGGACCTCCTCTTCACCCGTCCAGACCGAGCCGAAGGGCACGGAGCGCGGCGTCACGATGGCGCGGCCCTCACCCTTCTCGGCCTCACCCTTCGTGTAGACGACGGTGAAGGAGTTGTCGAGGTCGGCCCAATACTCGGGGTCGGCGTCGTCTTCACGGACCTGGGTCTTGGTCTCGATGATGACCGAGCCGTAGACATCCCCGACGCTGACCGGCGAGAAGGTGACGTCTACGGGCATCTTGCAGCCCTTGTCTAAGGTGAAGAGCACCTGGCCGTCGCCGGGATCCGTGCCGGTGTCGCCGCCGCCGGAGTCGCCGCCGCCGGAGTCGCCGCCGGAGTCACCGCCGATGCCCGTGTCGGTGTCGATGGGCTCACCGCCGATGTTGCCCTTGAGATCGACCTCCACCACCGCGGGGGTGCCGTTGGTGACGATGACCAGCAGGGCCTCGTCGCCGGAGGTGGTGGTCGGGGCGTAGTTGAGCAGCACCACCGTTGAGCCACCCTTGGGGATGGTGGAGCCCGTCGGGTCTACGATCATCGTGAAGGGGCTGTCAGACGGCGCGATGGCGGCCTTGGTGATCGTGAGATCGGCGTCGCCGGTGTTGGTCAGGGTGAGGTACGCGATGTCATCGCTGCCCGCGGGCACCTTGCCGAAGTCCACCGTCGTGGTGTCGACGGACAGGGCAGGCCCAGGAGGCGCGCTGCCGCCGGACTTCGCGGTGGGCTCGCCGGTGTCACCCTCGGCGGACTCGGGGCAAGACATCAGGGTGGGGTCGTAGGTGACGGTGAAGTCGCCGTCCATGCCCCCGCCTTCACGGATGTCGGAGATCCCCAGCGGCAGGTCGCCGTTGTTGGAGATCGTGAAGGTGCGCGTGACCGCCTCGCCGTGCTCCGTGAGGCCAAACTCAACCCACTTGGAGCTGACCTCGATGACCGGGTACGTCAGCTCGACAAAGTCGTTTGAGGGTTGGCGGCAACCAGCGAGGGCCACCGCGATGACGCCGAAGGAGAGAATCGGGAGCGACTTCATGCTGAGCGCCTCGAAGATGAGGTGGCCTGAGGGCGAGGAGCCGGGTGTGACAGCGGGTGTTGTCAACTCGACGTGAACGGCTTCGCATCATAGCGCAAGTTCAGCAGGGCTGCAGCGCACCCGCGGCGTGCGGCGGCATAAAAAGTATACCTGACCTCGCTCCCGTGGGTGTCAGGGACATGATCCGCCGCGGCGGCGGATCGTGCCTGGGCTCAGAGCAGATGCCCGCTCTTGGCGCGTTTTGTGTCGAGGTAGTGCTGGTTATGCTCGTTGGGGGGCATCCGCACGGGGATCGTCCCGACCACAGGCACCCCGAAGCCACGCAACCCGGCGATCTTCTTTGGGTTGTTGGTGAGCAGGCACACCGAACGAATGCCGAGGGCCATGACCATGCTCGCCGCGATGTCGTAGCGGCGGAGGTCGTCCTCAAAGCCTAAGGCGAGGTTGGCCTCGACGGTGTCAAGGCCCATGTCTTGAAGCGCGTAGGCGCGGATCTTGTTCACGAGGCCGATGCCCCGGCCCTCTTGCGGGAGGTAGAGCACCGCGCCACGCTCGGCCCGACCGATGAACCGTAAGGCGGCCTCAAGCTGGTCACGGCAGTCACACCGCAGGCTGCCCATGACGTCGCCGGTGAAGCACTCGGAGTGCAGTCGAACCGGCACCCCTTCGGCCTCGTTGACGTCGCCGCGGATCACCGCGCCGAGATCAACACCATCCCAGGTGCGAAACCCAACCACGCGGAAGTCGCCGTAGCGGCTGGGGAGCCGAGCGTCAGCGACGAGCTCGACAAGGGGGAGGGAGGAGCCGGAAGCTCCGTGAGTGAACTCTTCCATGTACCTGCTCCTGGCGACTGCCAAGGGGCAGCCGCGCGGGCGAATCGCCCTTCACGGTGGGAATCACCGAAGGCCACGCGATGTGCCGATGCTCGAACAAGCCGGAGACAGTGTACATCAGGAGCGAATCGTCAAGCGGACAGGGATCGTTGGGCGCGCGGAGCGAGCGCGCGCCCAACGAGGAGCGCTCAGCTCACTCAGCGACGACGTCGTCGACGTTGAGGGCCTCTTTGAGCCCCTTGCCCGCGCGGAACACGGGGATGCGGCGCTCGGGCACGTTGATCTCCTCGCGGTTCTTGGGGTTGCGCCCCTTGAACGAGCGACGGCGAGAGATCGTGAAGGTGCCGAAGTCGGAGATGGTCACCTTGTCACCGTTGGTCAGAGCCTCACGGATGGCCTCGGTGAGGATGTTGATGTAGTTCGCGGCGCGCACCTTGGGGATGTTCGCGCGCTCCGCCAGCGCCTCGGTCAGATCCGCCTTGTTCATGTTGGCCTCCATCATTCTTGTGATTATTGTATTTCTTAAAGAGCCGTAGTCTACAGAGGTTCTATGACTCTTTCTGACCCTTGCATGAACGAAGGTACCACACTGAGAAACCCGCGTCTACTCAGATAAGTGCGAGAGTTTCGTGAACTGCGCTCACTTTTCTGAGATCGCCCGACTCAAGGTTGCTCTTTGTGATATTAGTACAAATATCTATATTTGTTGTTTTTGATGTACAGCACCTCCGTAGGGATGAGCCCCATCGGCAGCACCATCCTCCATAGACAGAGCGTGGACAGGGATTGCACAGGGAGCCCAGATCCCCTTCAGGAGCGTCCTGATGAGATCCATTGGGCCAACGCCGAGGCTAGCCTATGGACAGGCCTGAGCGGCTTTTGCACAGGCTTGGGGGGCGCTTGGGGAGACTTCGGCGTGACTCAGGCGCGCTCGGGGCGCCAGACCTCACGCTCCCCTTCAAGCAACGGGGAGTGGATCCAGCCGCCGCGCACCATGAGCGATTTGGGCAAGACGCTGATGGTGCCGGGCAACATTCCTGGCTGCTCGCCGTCTACGTCCAGCAGAACGGGCTCATCTCCCAAGCCACGCGCGGTCACCTTTGTGACATACGCGCGGCGGGCGCCGGGGATCTTCCAGGCCGTGCCGTCGTAGAGCCGCCAAGAGCGGGCGACGTTGCCCACGAGGCCAAAGTTGGGCAACAGCGTGAGATCAAAGGCGCCGTCGTGCATCGAGCCGCCTTTGCCGACGTGCATCCCGCCGCCGCAGTACGCGCCGTTGGCCAAGAAGCCCGAGAGGAGCTCCCCCGTCCACTCGCCGGGGCCGTCGGGGCCCTCCCACTCGACCTTCACCTGGCCGGGCTTGTACTGCATGAGGGAGTCGACGGTGGACTTGTAGAACGTGAACTTGCCGCCGAGGCGCTTGGAGCCCTTGTTGACGCGGTCCACGACGTCACCGTTGGCGCCGAAGCCCATGACGTTGATGAACACCCGCTCAAAGGGGCGCCCGTCGTGGGTGAGCGCCTCAACGTGGCCCACGTCCGTGGGGAGGGTCATGCCCGTGGAGGCCACCCACAGGGCGTCCTCTAAGCCGCCCGGCGCGCGCAGCGTCTTCGCGAGGTCGGAGCCTGTGCCCCAAGGCAAGATCGTGTACACCGCGCTGCGGCGACGGGTGAGGCGACCGTTAAAGAAGCCGTTGACGACCTCGTTGCAGGTGCCGTCACCGCCGAGTGCCGCGATGATGTCGAACCCCGCGTCGATCGCCTCGCGGGCGAGCTCGGTGGCGTGGCCGGGGCCCTCGCTGACCTTGACCTCCCACTGCTCAAAGGCGCGGTCAACCGCCCGGCGGATCTCGTCGAGGCGCGCCCCCACCTCTCCGGCCTTCGCTTTGGGGTTCACGACGCAGGCGAAGCGCTCGCCGGTGTTTCGGGCGCGGGCGCTCTCGCGATAGTCGTAGGCCGAGGGGAGCTTGTTGCGCCAGTCGCTCACGGAGAACCTCCAGGGGGTCGGTGGGGGCCGACGGTGCGTGCTTAACCCAAAACGAGCGCTCAGAGCGACCGGATCATCAGCACACGCTCCGCCAAACGTAAGCCCAGGCGGGCCTCGTGGGCTCTGAGCGCCAGCATGCCCGGCGTCCAGGCGGCCTCGGGCACCACCACGAAGCCTTCTCGGGCGTAGAACGGGGCGTTCCACGGGAGGTGGGAGAACGTAGAGAGGCTCAGCGCCCGGGCGCCGCGGTCGCGGCAGAGGGCATAGCAGGCGCGTAAGAGCGCGGCGCCGAGGCCCTGGCGCTGGGCGCGGGGGTGAACGGCGAGCTCCTCGATGTGGGGGTGATCGTCCAGCGACTCCAAGTAGAGGAAACCGACGGGCTCCCCAGCGTCGTCCTCGGCGATGAGCACCCGGCCCGCCCGGAGGCCCTCGGCGTAGGGCGCGTCATCGGCGGGGCCCGCGCCGGTCTGGCCGAGCTCGACCCCGGCGGCGTGGAACAAGGAGTCGGCGGCCTCCTCGATGGGCCGCATGTGGGGGTGGTCGGAGGGCACCCCGAGGCGAATCGTCGGCATAGGCGCGAGGATACCCCGCTCGGCGCGAGAAGAACGCCTGATCTGTGTACCCCAGAGACAAAAGACCCCGGTCCAAAAGGACCGGGGCTCTTGTGCGATCGGTGAGGCGTTCGGGGGGGCTTTCCGCCGGACCAATCAGCGTCTCCGCCGCCCACAATGCAATCTGCGTGCCACGCCCCTCAATCGCCCGATAATAATGGTTCAACCTACACGTATGGTGAGGATCACCCCCCTGCCGACCCCCTCAAACCGACGAATCGCGACAAAAAAGTCGCAGTTTGGACCTCAGGTGCGTAGCGCGGTCGCGGTGAGCAGGTCGGCGAGCTCCCACGGGCGCTCTTCAGGGTGCAGATGTTGGCCGCCCGGGATGCGGTGAAGCTGGGCGTCGGGCGCGAAGCCCTGGACGGCCTCGGCTTGGGCGTAGGGGTAGAGCGGATCGTGATCGCCCCAGATCAGCGTGAGGGACGAGGTTCTCGGCGCGCGGGTGGGCAGGGGCCCGGCGAGGGCGGCGAACCACCGGGCCGCGGCGAGGCGGGCGGACGCGTCGCCTGTCCAGGCCGCGGTGACCAGGGCAACGATGTCGCGCTCCATCGTGTAGGGGTTCACGACAGCGCGGCGTAGGCCCAACGACGACGCCAGCCAGGCGTTGAGCGGGCGGGGGCGCAACAAGGTCGTGAGCGCGGCGCGGGTGGCCCCTGCCCCGCCCAAGGCGCCCAGCGCCCGGGCGACGGGATCGACCCGGGTGATCGGGCCGTTGGTCAGGATGAGCGCGTCGAGAGAATCATCGGGCAGGCCCAGGGCGACGGGCACGGCGAGGCCATGGGCGACGAGCTGCCGGGCGCCAAGCTCGGTGAGCAGCGCGGCCAAGGCGTGGCTCAGGGCGGGGAGGCCCTCGGCCTCGGGCGCGCGCAGGGTGATGGCGGCGGTGCGGCGCGGGGCGAGGCGGCGCTGAACCTCACGAAACAGCGCGGCGCCAAACGGCGGCCCGCTGACGAGCGCGAGGAGCGGACCCTCCGCGCCGTGAAGCACCACCTCATGCGCACCGAACTGACGCTCTTCCACGAGACCTCCGGGAGTCTGCGGATAGCCGCGCGCTCCGAGGACCGCAAGCGTGAAGACGAAGGCGCCCCACACGCCGAGGTCGGCGGTGGGGCGTGAAGGTGGCCGTGGGTCCGGGTCTGGTCGCCACCTCCCGGATCCACACGATGGAGTTTTTGGGCCCACGGCCACGCTCAAGGGGGTTTTGGGATGGCCTCAGCACACCTCGTCGTAGAGGTTGGGCACGCCGGAGGCGCTCTTCACGAGCTGCTCAATCCGCTCTCGCAGGGCGAGGTTCTCGGCCAAGGTCGCCCGGGCCTTGTCTCGGCCTTGGCCGAGGCGCTCCTCACCGAAGGCGTACCAGGCCCCCGCCCGCTGCACGACGCCGTGGGCCTCGCCGAGATCCACCAGCTCGCCCAGGCGATCGACACCTTCGCCGTAGAGCAGGTCAAACTCTCCGCTGCGGAAGGGCGCGGCGAGCTTGTTCTTCACCACCTTGGCGGTGGTCTTGGCGCCCATGACCTTGTCGCCGACCTTGATGCTGGCGCCGCGCCGGATGTCGATCCGCACCGAGGCGTAGTACTTCAGGGCGTTGCCGCCCGTCGTCACCTCGGAGGGGCCGAAGACCACGCCGATCTTCTGGCGGAGCTGGTTGATGAAGATCACCGTGCAGCGGGTGCGGGACACGACGCCGGTGAGCTTTCGCAGGGCCTTGGACATCATGCGGGCCTGGAGCCCCACCTGCTGATCGCCCATCTGGCCCTCAAGCTCGACCTCGGGCACCAAGGCCGCCACGGAGTCGATGACGATGAGGTCTACGGCGCCGGAGCGGCACATCTGCTCGGCGATCTCTAAGCCCTGCTCACCGGAGTCGGGCTGGGAGACGAGGAGCTGGTCGAGGCGCACGCCGAGGTGCGCGGCGTACTTGGGATCCAGGGCGTGCTCGGCGTCGATGATCGCGGCGATGCCGCCCTGGGCCTGCACGGAGGCGATGGCGTGCAGGGCGAGGGTGGTCTTGCCGCTGGCCTCGGGGCCGTAGATCTCGACCATTCGCCCCCGAGGCAGGCCGCCGATGCCGAGCGCGATGTCGAGGCTCAACGAGCCCGTCGAGATGGGGACGCCGGTCTGCTCGGCGACGCTGCCGTCGAGGCGCATCACCGCGCCGGGGCCGTACTGCTTGTGGAGCGAGTTGAGCGCCGCGTCGAGGGCCTTGAGCTGGTCGGGGTGGTGGGTGGTCTGGGTCATCATGGCTGTCTCCGTTGTCTGTGGGTGTTGTTGGTGTTGTTGGGTTGTTGGTTGGGTCACGAAGGGACGGCGCGAGGGCCGCCGTCGGGGGGCCGTCACCGCGAGGGCGACGGAGCTGGTAGAGGCAATCGGGCGCAGGCGGCGCGGCGTCGTCGGGGAGCGCCCGGCGGGCCTCCAGGCGCTCCCCTTCGTGGGGAGCCGGCGGCAGGCAGCGCAGCGGCAGCGTGATGAGCTGAGACTCGGCGAGCTCGATGGCGGCGACGTCACCGTCGATCTGGTCCACGACGCAGAGGGTCCAGGTCGCGGCGAAGGTGAGGCCCAAGGCGCGGGGGCTCATAGGCCCGCCTGGGCGTCGACGCTGTCTTGAGCGCGGAAGGCGGCGGCCTCGGCGACGTGCTCCACGTCTACCCGAGCCACGCCGTCGAGATCGGCGATGGTGCGGGCGACCTTGAGCACCCGGTCGCAGGCCCGGGCGGAGAGGCTGAGGCGCTCCATCGAGTCGCGGAGCAGGCGCAACCCCGCCGGGGTGGCCTGGGCGGCCTCGCGGCAGGCCGGGCCGTCGAGCATGGCGTTGTTGAAGATGGGGAGCGCCTTGTAGCGCTCGGTCTGGGCCCGGCGGGCGGAGATGACCCGGGTGCGCACCTGGGCGCTCGACTCGCGGCGACGATCGCAGAAGAGCTCTTCGCTCTCCACGGGGTCTACCCGAACGCAGAGGTCGATGCGGTCAAGGAGCGGGCCGCTGAGCCGCTGGCGATAGCGCTTGAGCGCTGAATCCCCGCAGCGACAGGGCTTGTTGGGGTGGCCCCAGAAGCCGCACTCGCAGGGGTTGGCCGCCGCGACGAGCATACATGAGGCGGGCAAGGTGACCGCGCCAGCGCTGCGGGCGATGACCACCTCGCGGCGCTCGAGGGGGCTGCGGAGCTGCTCCAGGGTGCCCCGGCTGAACTCGGGCAGCTCATCCAAGAACAGCACGCCGTGGTGGGCCAAAGAGAGCTCACCCGGCCGCAGGCTCGCCCCGCCCAAGAGCCCCGCCGGGGAGATGGAGTGGTGGGGGCTCCGAAACGGGCGCTGCTCCAAGATCCCCACTTTCTCAGGGAGCAGGCCCGCGACGGAGTGAACTCGGGTGGTCTCGATGGCCTCCTCAAAGGTCATCGGCGGCAACAGCCCAGGCAGGCGCGAGGCCAACATCGTCTTGCCAGAGCCCGGGGCCCCGATGAGCAAGAGGTTGTGCCCCCCGGCGGCGGCGATCTCCAGGGCCCGCCGAGCGAGGGCTTGGCCACGCACATCGGCGAGGTCGCCAGCGTGCGCGGGCAGGGGCGCGGCGACGAAGCTGGCCTTCTTGAGCGTGTCTTTGCCGTTGAGCCAATCGACCACCTCCGAGAGGTTGGTCGCCGAGAGCACGTTGAGGCCGGGCACCACGGCGCCTTGGCCCGCGCAGGTCTCGGGGAGGATCAAGGCGCGCACGCCCCGCTGCCGGGCGAGGAGCGCCAGCGGCAAGGCGCCGGGCACGTCGCGCAGGGCCCCGGTCAGCGAGAGCTCCCCCACGGCCATCACGCCTAAGAGGGAGTCCTCGGGCACAACCCCCGCCGCGGCGAGCACGCCCAAGGCGATGGGGAGGTCAAACGCCGTGCCGTCTTTGCGCACATCGGCGGGGGCGAGGTTGATGGTGACGCGCTGCTTGGGGAAGTCGAGCCCAGAGGCGAGGATCGCGCTGCGAACTCGCTCTGTGCTCTCTTTGACCGCGCTCGCAGGCAGGCCGACGACGGTGACGCGGGGGAGCCGACGAACCAGGTCTACCTCGACCTGAACCTCGACGCCGTCCACGCCCTCTACCGCGCCCGCCATGACCGTAGTGGCCATGTTGAAGTCCGGGTGTGTGGGTGACGCTGCCCACAAACGCAAGGAGCGTGCCAGGGGGATCGGCGAGGGCGCAGATTCCCTAAGTGTTTGAGATCCATCGGTTGAGCTTGGCGGTGTGGCCGAGGCGCCGGGATCGGATCTGGAACTCAAACAAGGGCCTGTCAGGTGTGGCCCGCGGCGCCCTCAAGCGCTGCCCCCGTCTGGCCCAGGCCGCCCCGAGCTGGCGCGCTCCCCTGCCCCACCGTGGCGCGCCCCCTGCGCAGCGGCGCCCTGGGCCCCGGCACGCTCCTTGCGAACAGGGCGCTGAGCCCGCCCGGCTCGCCCAAGATCCGCACCCCAAGCCCCTCGGAGCCGCCATGCAAGAGCGCCGTGAGCGTGAGCTCGTCCTCGCCCCCAACGAGTTCGCCTACATCCAAGACACCACCAAGGGCCACATCAACTGCTACGTCGGCCCCAACAAGACCTCCCTGGCCCAGACCGACCAGCCCGTGCTGTTCAACCCCAAGAGCAAACGGTTTCAGGACGTGGAGCTGGGCCAGGCGGTGCAGGTCTTCGCCACGGCCCCGGCGAGCTGGTACGTCGTGCTCAAGAACCCGGCGAAGGACAACCACCACCCCCGCCCCGGCGTGGCCTCGACGCTGATCGACCTGGAGGTGGGCCGCAAGCTCAACGTGCCCGGCCCGGTGTCGTTCCCGCTGTGGCCGGGGCAGATGGCGAAGGTGATCGAGGGCCACGCCTTACGCCCGAACGAGCACCTGCTGATCCGGATCTACGACGCTGAAGCCGCCGGGCGCGACCCCAAGGCGGTGTTGGCCCGGGACGACGTCGCCGAGGGCCAACGGTTCGCCGCCGGGGAGCAGCGCACGATCCGCGGCACGGACTGCCGCTTCTACATCCCGCCCACAGGCGTCGAGGTCGTGCCCGACGCCCAGGGCCGCTATGTGCGTGAGGCCGTCACCTTGGGCCGCCTGGAGTACTGCGTGCTTCTGGGCGAAGACGGGCGCAAACGCATCGTGCGCGGTGAGGCCGTCGTGTTTCCCGAGCCCCGGGAGCGGTTTCTGCTGCGGGAAGGCAGCCCCAAGCTGCCCGCGCTGCAGCTTCGGGAGACGACGGGCCTGCACCTGCGTGTGGTCGCGCCGTTCACTGAAGACGACGGCGCCGAGCACAAAGAGGGCGAGGAGCTGTTCATTCACGGCGCCCGGCTGATCTGGTTCCCCCGGGAGGAGGTCGAGATCATCCGCGCCGCGGATCAGGATCTCCACGAGGCGATCACCATCCCCCGGGGCGAGGGCCGCTATGTGCTCGACCGGGTGACCGGCGAGGTGGAGCTGGTGCGGGGCCCGGCGATGTACCTGCCCGACCCCCGGCGCCAGGCGCTCATGCACCGGCCCCTGACCGAGCGTGAGGCGCGGCTGTTGAGCCCGCACGAGCCCCTGAGCCGCCGCCCCAAGCTGAGCGGCGAGGCCCCGCGGGTGGAGGTGGCCTCGGGCTACGCCGTCGAGGTGGTCGACAAGGGCGGCGCCCGGCGGGTGGAGCTAGGCCCCACGTCGATCCTGCTGCGGTTTGACGAGACGCTCCAGGCCCTGCGCCTGTCCACGGGCCGCCCCAAGTCTGACGCTGAGCTGCTGGAGACCGGCGCGCTGCAGGTCACCGGGAACAAGGTGAGCGACGTGGTCGAAGGCATGACCCAGGACCTCGTGCGCGCCCGGGTGACGCTCACCTACCGCGTGAGCTTTGAGGGCCGCGACCCGAGCCGCTGGTTCGCCGTGGAGAACTACATCAAGCTCCTGTGTGACCACGCCAGCTCGGTGATCAAGGCGCGTATTCGGCAGTTGCCGATCCGCACGCTCCAGGCGGAGCTGGCCCCGGTGATCCGCGACGCGGTCTTGGGCGAGAAGCCCGACGACGGGCCGCGCCCGGGCCGCCTGTTCGAAGAGAACGGCATGCGTGTGTACGACGTCGAGGTGCTGGAGCTGGAGATCGAGGACGAGGACGTGCGGGAGCTGCTCACCTTGGCCCAGACCGAGGCGATTCAGCGGGCGATCGAGCTGGCGAGCCAAGAGAGTGAGGTGGCCCGGCAGCACCAGCTTGAGGAGATTCAGCGCGGGGTGCAGCGTGAGAAGCACCAGACCGAGCTTCTGCGCCTGGAGCTTGAGGCCGAGCGCGCTCGCCTGGGCTTGGAGCGAGAGGCCTTTGAGGCCGAGCGGCGCCGGGCGGCGATGACCCTTGAGGGGGAGCTTCACGAGGGCAAGCTCCGCCAGCGGGCCAAAGAGGCGAGCTTCACCCTAGAGACGCGCCGGGCCGAGCAGAGCCTCGCCTTGGAGGAGCTGCGCGCCCGGGTAGACGGCGCCACCCGGGCGGCGGAGGCCTGGAGCCCAAACCTCGTGCAAGCCCTGCACCGCCTGGGCGACCAGCAGCTCCTCACCGCGCTCTCGGAGAACTTCGGCGAGCTCGCCGCCGTCGAGGGCCGCGGGCTCTTGGAGACGGCGCGGAAGGTGCTGGACTTCTTGCCCAGCTCCGCCGCGCCGACCTTGGGCCTGCGCCCCCCGCCGGAATAACTGACCAATGGTCAGTTAAGCCCGATCAGGTCAGGCGGTGACCCCGGCGCTCGGCGTGGCGGGGTCGCTGGGGTCGCTCGCGCTGTCCAAGGCGCCTTGGCTAGAGACGGTGGAGATGGTGCAGCGGCAGACGTCATAACGCCCGTTCACCGTGGCCTTCGCCGTGATGAGCCCGGCGAGATCCCAGTCGTTCGGGTTGCTGTAGGCCTCTAAGGTCACCTCGCCGTCTGGGGGGAGGATGAGGTCGCCGGGGTAGATCTGGTGGACGATGCGCACGGTCTCGCCGTCCACCGTGGCGCTGGTCTCGACGTAGACCCAGCCCTCTCGCATCTGGCTGGCGCCGTTCACGCCGACCATGCGGCTGATCTTTTTGCTCGCCGGGCTCACCTCGCTCACGGCGCCCGCGAGGGACGACACGTTGGTGACCTTGTAGCGCTTGATCTTGGCCCGGGCGTAGGTGCAGGTCTCGCTGGAGCCGAGGCTGAGGTGGCTGCGGGCGTTGGCGAGGAAGTCATCGCGGTCGGTGAAGCTGCCCGAGGTGGCCTCGGCCACGGTGCTCGGCGCGGACGACGACGGCACCCGGGGCGCGTGGCCGGGGTAGACGGCGAAGCCTGTGCCCGAGGTGTCGCGGAGCAGGCTGTCTTCAGTGGTGGACGAGGCCGAGTGCTCCGTGGTGTAGGTCACGCCGGAGACGTCGCTCCCCTGCCAGACATCGACGCCGCCGGAGTCATAGCTGGGGTTGAACGTCGGGCGAGCCTGGGGCTCCGCCGGGGGCGCGGCGTCGAGGTTGAGAAAGGCGAGGCGGGTAAAGAAGAAAGGCGGCAAGCTGCTCACGGGTCACTCCTCCAGGGGGCTCAGCAGGTCGAGCGCCTCGTCCATCGAGTACGCTCCGATCCTGAGTGGCCCAGCCCCCTCTCCGAGTGAATTTATCCACGCGAGAACTTGACCTTTTGGCAAGGTGAACCGCGCCCCCGCCGCGGCGAGGGTCGCCAGACCGTCAAGCCGAACGGGCATGTTCGGCGCGAGGTTCAACGCGGCGACGAGGGCAGCGACGTCTCCTTCTCTCGTCGCCGCGTAGCGTAAGGCTGAGGCCGAGAGCACACCCATTTGGATGCCTTGGGCGGCGAACAAGGCCTCCGCCGCCTTCGCCAGGGCCCCGGTCGCTGGGTGCCCAGCGCGCAGGGCGATAAAGCCTTCAGTGAGGTTCACCCGGGCGCTCAGAAGCCAGTCCCGAAAGGGCTCGACGAGGGCCACGAGCTCCAGATCGGGCGCCGTGACCACGCCCCGACGGGCCGCCGCCGAACGTTTGAGCCACTCCGCCCGGGCCTCCTCGACGATGAGCCCCGCGGCCCGGGCCTCGGCCTGAATCTGCTCGGCCAGGGCCTCCATGCCCTCGACGTCGCCGCGCTCGCGATCGGCCAAGGCGGCGGCGTCTAACGAGACGAGGCGCCCGGTGAGGCTCACTCGACGGTCGGCGGCCACACGATGCAGGCGGCTGGCCTCGGCGAAGCGCCCGGAGAACATGTGGTGGCTCGCCAGCCAGGTCATCATCCGGGCTTCGGCCTCGGGAGAGGAGCGCGTCGCGGGATGGGTGCCGATCGCGGCGAGCAGGGCCTCCTGGACCTCGATGGGCTCCCCGCGCACGCCGCGCACCTGGGCGGCGAGGGCCGACATCGCCAGCTCAGGATCGTCGTCAAAGAGGCCGGGAGGGCCGAGGGCCTGGACCAGCTCGTCAACACGCCGACCGTGGGCGGCGCGGTGGGCGCGCACGAGGCGCTCCAGGCGGTGATCTCCCCGGGCGACCTCGGCGGCCTCGTCGAGCCCCCGCCGGTCGGCCCGGGCGAGGAGGAGCCGGGTGAGGGTCTCGCGGACAAAACGGGACTCTGGCAGCTCTCGGCGGGCGGTCCACAGGGCCCGGATGGCGTCGTTGACGGCCCCAGCGGCCAGCAGCCGCGGGATGAGCGCGGCCAGCTCTGTCTCGAGCGCGGCGGTCATCCCGGCGGCGAACAGGTGACCGAGGCGGCCCTCCGCGCCCGGGGGCAAGGACTCGGCGATGCGGGCGCGGGCGGCGCGCAGGCGCTCGGGGCTCCACAAGACGACGGGCTCGGCCAAGGGGCGCGGGAGGTCCGCCTCCCAGGCGATGAGCCCTCGGGCGGCGAGCTCGGTGAGCTGCAAGCGCAGCTCCCACACCGGCCGCTCCATGAGGCGGCCCACACGCTCGACGGTCTGGTGGGGGGCGGCGAGGATCAGCCAGCGGAGGAGCTCCTCTTGCTCCAACGGCAGGGGCGGGGCGCGCTCCGCCGACCACGGCAGGACCGCCTCCGCGCCGAGGCGCTCCAGGCTGGGGAGGCTCACCGCGAGGCCGTCTGGGGTGCTGGTGATCACGCCGTCCCGCTCCCAGCGGGCGAGCAGCTCGGCGACGCGCCCCGCGAGGCCCCCGGTGCGGCGCAAGACCTCCTGGGCGGCGCGGCTGGGGACGTGGTGCAGGCGCTCGCTGCCCACAAACAGCGCGGCGAGCGCCTCCTGCGAGACCGTCGGCAGGCGCACGCCGCCCGGCGCGTCACGCACCCGAAGCAGGCCCCCCCGCGGCGCCGCGGCCAAGAGCGCGGCCTGGGTCCAGGGGTCGAGCTGGGCGAAGTCATCGGCGAAGAGCGGGCCCGGCAGGGTGTTTAAGGCCTCGGAGACGGCCTCCGGGCTGAGGCCCTCCTCAAAGATCCGCGGCGGGAGGACGGCGCGCAGAGAGGCGTAGGGGCGATCGGCGGGGACCGCCCAGACCGCGCTGGGGAGCCGCCGGGCCAGCTCCAAGAGCGCGCGGGTGCGCCCCGATCGCCGCGGGCCGCCAAGATCGACGGTCTCCCCTTGGCTGAGGCGCTCGGCGAGGGCGTCGAAGAGCGAGGGATCACCGAGGATGGCGCGGGTGCTGGCGCCCAACAGGGGCACGCCGCGCAGGGCTTGGAGCGCCTCCGCCGCCGTCGGGCGCTCGGCGGGATCCTTACGGAGAAGCCGCATGATGAGGTCGGCGGCGACGGCGGGGATCTCGGCGGCGCGCTGATCCACGGGCACGGGCAGGTCGTTGAGCTTGGAGAGCCCCAGGCTCAAGGCGTCGTCGCCGAGGTGCGGAGAGGCGCCGGTGAGCGCCTCGTAGAGCATCACACCCACGGCGTAGAGGTCGGCGCGGCCGTCCACACGCACCCGGCCTTGGAGCTGCTCCGGCGCGAGGTAACGGGGGGTGCCGATGGGGGCGCCCACCTGGGTCAGCGGAAGGTCTTGGGGCTCACGCTGCGGCGCCGCCTCTCCCGAGACCAAGCCAAAGTCGAGGATCACCGGCCAGCCCGCCTCGGTGACCAGCACGTTCTCTGGCTTGAGGTCGCGGTGGACGAGCCCGAAGCTGTGGACCTGGTGGATGGTCTCTAAGAGCGCCTCGACGATGGGGCCCAAGACGGACCACGGGCCGCGGGGGAAGGGGCGCCCCTCTATGAGCGCCATGCTGATCCAGGCCCGCCCCGCCTCGGCCTCCCCATGATCGTAGAGCGTCACCACCCCCGGCAGCCGAGCGAGGTCCAAGGCGGCGACCTCCCGCGCCCAGCGCGCCCGCCGCGCCGGGCCGCCCAAGGAGAGGATCTTCAGCGCCACGGGCTCGCTGCGGGTGGGGTCCACCACCTCCCAGACCTCCCCAAAGCCGCCCGCGCCCAGCCGCCGAGTGAGCGTGAAGCGCCCAAAGCGCGCGCGCGGGACAAGGTCCAAGGCGCCAGAGGGGCTCGCCCACCCGTCCGCAGAGGGCCCGCTCGGGGTGGGATCAGCGGCCATGCCTTCGCCGGGTGAGAGGTCCGCCGAAGTTTACACAAGCTCCCGCTCGCGCCATGAGTCGATACAACAGGCCGCACACCCGCCGGAGCGTCAAGACTCCCCTTGGAAACCTCCTCCCACGACCTCGGCCCAGCCTCCGCCGCGCTCGGCGCCCTCGAGGCGGGAGATCTCGGCCCCCTCGTCACGCTCTTGAGCGCGTGGCGGCTCGTCGAGGATCCCCGGCTCGTCGAGGCCGCCGCGCGGCGTCTGCGGGGTCGTGACGGCGCGCTCCTCTCGGCGCGTACGTTGGCCCGCCTGGCCGTCGCCGGGGCGCGCTGGCGCGAGGCCGAGGCCAGCTTTGAGCCGCCGCTCACCACCGACGCCGCCCTCGATGGTCAGGCCGCCCTGGCCTGGACCGCCTGGTTCGCCGAGGACTTCTACAGCGCCCAGCCCTACGACTATGCCGTGAACCAGCTCATCCCCCGGGTTCAGGCGGTGTTTCAGGGGGTGCTCAGCGCCGCCGAGCTGCCGCCAAAGGCGCGCCGGGACACGCTGATCGAGCTGGGGGAGGGCGCCTTCGCCACCCTGCTCACCGCCCGGGACGAGGGGAGCCTGCCCGCGTGGCTGGACATCGCCACCCGCGCCCTGGAGCGTGGCCCCGGCGGCCCGCTGCGCTGCCTCAGCCTCGTGCTCAGCCCCCAAGAGCGCGCCTCCGCCGGTCTCTGCTTCGCCAGCCGCCGCCTCTGGACGCCGACCTTGGCCGCGATCTGGCCCGACGACGCCCCCCGGGGATCGCGCGGCCCGGCTGAGCGCCTGGCTCCGAGACGACCCCGAGGCCCTGCCGCGGATCACCCACTTTCACCTGCTGAGCCGCCTGATTGAGCGCGCGGCCCACGCCGGTCCAGAGGCCTTGGGAGACGCGGAGCTGCGGGCGATCTGCCGCCAGAACGTCGCCCGGGCCCGCGCCCGCCTACGCGCCACCCTCGCCGCCCGGCCCGAGGCCGTGCTCTCGGCGCTGTTGGGCCTCGACGCGCTCCACGCGCGCACCCAAGACGCCGCGGGCCGGTACGCCTACGCTTGGGTGAACCGTGAGCTGACCTTCGGCCTGTCCATGGGCCACGCCCCTCGGGTGACGCCGCGCTGCGTGGCCCCGGATCCCCTGCCAGAGGGCGCCACCGACGCCGATCCGGCGATGTCCATCGACGAGGCGAAGGGCTGGGTGCTGCTGGTGATCTTCCGGGGCCGCCTGGGGCACCTCTGGCGCTGGGTGTACGACGGCACCACCGGCGACCGGGACTCGGTCTGGGGCGCCTTGCTCAAGTCCGAGCTGCCGCCGTCTCTGCGTGAGCCCGGCCTGCACCGCCCCCGCCTGCGCCAGACGCTTCGTGCGGAGCTGCCCGAGCTGCTCTGGGAGCTGGAGCCCGTGCTCAACACCTGGGCGAACCAAGACCTCTCCGAGCCCCGGCGGGTGAAGGCGCGGGTGCTCAAGCTCTTGCAGTCCACGGCGCCCGCAGGCCAGCGCTGGCCCGCCCGAGGGTACGTGGAGTCCGTTCAACACGTCATCGACGCCCGTCGTCAATTGCAGCGTTGGTCGCGCCATCTCGCGCCCGTCTTGCCGTCACCATGAAGGAGGTGATCCCTTGCCAGAGAACGGAATCTCTGAGTTTGAGCTCAGCGCGTGGCTGCTCGGCGCGCTTGATCCAGATCGTGCCGAGGAGCTGGCCCAGGCCGTCGCGCGCTCCCCGGCCCTCGCCGAGCGCGCCCGCGCGCGCCAGCGCATCTTGGAGCGGCTGCCCACCTTACGCGCCCGGCCGATGCCCATCCCCGGGAGCGACTGGCGGGGGCAGCTCGTGGCGCGCCGTGTTCACGCCGGGAATCTCGGCGAGGACGCCCTGGGCGAGGGCCTACGCCCCGGCGACCGCGTGGAGCTGCGGGTGAGCGCCTTGACCGACCCCACCCGCCGAGAGCTCGTGGCGATGACCCGAGACGCTGAAGGCCGCTGGGACGTGGTCTGGCCCGAGCACGCCGATGAGCGCACCCCCGTGGAGGCCCTGGAGCGTGACGAGGACGGCGCCTTGAAGGTGAGCCTCTCGGCCTCTCCCACCATCGGCACCCAGCGCTGGCTGCTGGTCTTCCCCGAGACCCCCTGGCCTGTGGACTGGAGCTTGCCCCGGGCGATCCGCTGGGAGCAGCTCATGGCGCGCATCTCGACCGGCGCCGTGCCGCTGTTCACCTTTGAGCTGGAGGTGAGCGCGCCCTGAGGAGGATCCCCGTAACGCGGGACGAACGGGCAGAGCGTTCACCAAGAAGAACGCCTCCCCGGAGCCCCCGTGTCCCCCTGCCGAGACCTCACGATCTGGCTGTCCACCTCACGCCCGAGCCTGCTCCGCCGCCTACGCCATCGTTTCCCGCGGGTCTGCGCCTCGGGCATCGAAGACGCGGCGCAGGAGGCCGCGCTCACCACGGTCCGACTTCACAAGACGCCGGGATCTTGTGTGCAGCGCGCCTGGGAGCGGTCGGCGGAGGATCTGGAGCGCCTCGTGTTCACCTTCGCCTGGCGATCGTTGCGTGGGGAGCTGCGCCGGGGCGCCCGCCGGGGCCACTTTCACCCCGACGGCGTGACGGGCCACCGCGACGCCGCCGCCCAGGTCGAGGCCCAAGACACCCTGCGCCGGGCGCGTCGGCTGATCCCCGACGCCGCGCAGATTCACGCGCCGCGCACCGCCCCGGCGCTCTCCGCCGCTTTAGAGGACCGCCTTCGCACGGGGGATGACGATCTCGCCGTCGCGACCCGCCACGGCGTTCACCGAAGCGTGCTCTGCCGGGCGCGGCGCTGGATCTTGACGAGCTTGGTCGGCGAACCCAGCCTCAGGCGGCTATAGTGCGCAGAGGTCAGGGCCCAGGAACCTCCATGCACCACGTCACGTCGCTCCTTCGCGCTGGGCTTCTGCTCGGCGCCGCCCTCCCCTCCTCCGCCCTCGCCTGCAGCTTCATCGAGTACGATGAGCACCTCATCGACGACACGAGCACGGACGAGATCGCCCCCAGCCTGCCCAGCCTAGAGGAGCTCGACATCAGCCGCGGCGTCGGCCCCACCCGCTCAGGCTTCGGCTCTCAGATGAGCTCGTCCTGCGACGATCTCGGCTGGATCACCCTGCGACTGAGCGCTGAAGACGACCTCAGCCCGCCGGAGAACCTTGGCTTCGTCTTCGCCTTAGACACCGGCTCCTTGCCGTTCACCCTGCCGTCCGAGCCCGTGCGCCCCTTCGACGGGTCGATCACCTTCGTGTGGATCGACGGCGCCACCGACGACCAAGAGCCCATCGAGGCCACGGTCACGGTGAACACCATGGACGAGGCGGGAAACCTCAGCGCCGAGTCCTTGCTGCTCACGATCAGCGATGAGGGCAGCGAAGAGGGCGTCAAGGGCTGCTCCACCGCCTCAGGCGCGCCGGGCCTGGGGCTTCTGAGCCTCGGGCTCGTCGGGCTCACCCGGCGTCGCGCCCGCCGCCAGGCCTGAGCGGCGGCGGCGAGCGCTCGGCGAGCGGGGCTACTTCTTCTTCTTGCCCTTCGCGGCGGCGGCGGCGGCCTCTTCAGCGGCCTTCGCCGCGGCGGCGGCCTCTTCAGCGGCCTTCGCCGCGGCGGCGGCCTCCTCAGCGGCCTTGGCGGCGGCGGCGGCCTCTTCAGCGGCCTTCGCCGCGGCGGCGGCGGCCTCCTCAGACGCCTTCACGGCCTCTTGGGCCTCGGTGATCACCTTGAGCTTGTTGAGGTTGGCCTCAAAGTCGGCGCCGACGGCGGTCTCGATCTTCTTGGCGAAGAGCTTGGAGATGCCCTTGAGCTGGCCGTCATCGGACCAGGTCACCTGCATCCCGCCGTTCGTGGGGCTGAACGTGATGCTGCCCTTGTTGGCGTCGCCGCCGGGCTTCATCAGCCAGATGTCGTACTTGACGCCGCCGGTGGGGTTGACCTCGGTGAGCGTGAGCTTGCCCCAGCCCATCTCTTTGCCGTCCCACTCCATCGTGTGGCCGACCTGACCGGGCTCGCCGGAGTAGGTCCAGACACACTCGGGGTCGTACTCGCTGTTCCAGACCGTCCAGTTGTTCCAGTTGTGGAGGTCGGCGACCTGGGCGATGAGGATCTCAGGACGGGCGTTGATCTGCACCGAACGATCGACGTGCCAGCTCTTTGAGGCGGCGGCGGCGGGGGCGGCGCCAAAGAGGGCCGGGGCGGTGAAGGCCAAGCCAACGAGCAGGCTGAAGGCGCGAAGGTTCATGGGTCTCTCTCTGTCGGGGGTGTTGGGTTAGAAGACCGGCAGGTTATCGGCTCCCCTCCCGTCGATCAAGCGCCCGCGCAAAAGAGGCAGAATGACCGCTCGAATTGATACTCTGCTCGTTCACGCGGGGGCCCTGCGCCCGAGCCCTGAAGGCGCCGTCGTCACGCCGATCTTCCGCACGGCGAACTACGAGGCCGGTGAAGAAGGCGCCGCCGATGAGGTGCGCTATGTGCGCTACAGCAACACGCCGAACCATCGGGTGCTCGGCGCGCGCCTCGCCGCGGCCGAGGGGGGCGAGGCGGGCTTGGTCACCGCGAGCGGCATGGCGGCGATCTCGGCGACGCTCTTAAGCGCGCTCTCCGCCGGGGATCACCTGCTCTGCCAGGCCGGCGTCTATGGCGGCACCACCTCGCTCATGCTGCGCCACCTCCCCCGCTGGGGCGTCGAGGTCAGCTTTGTAGACCTCGACGCGCCGGAGACCTGGGCCGCCGCGCTGCGCCCGACGACGCGGCTGTTTTATGTGGAGTCGATCTCCAACCCGCTCCTGCGGGTGGGGGCCTTGGACGAGGTTGTCAGTTTCTGCCAAGGGCGGGGCCTCACCTCGGTCATCGACAACACCTTCTTGAGCCCGGCCTTGTTCCGCCCGCTGCCCTTCGGCTTTGACGTGGTGCTGCACTCGGCGACGAAGCTGCTCAACGGGCACTCGGACATCGCCGCGGGGGCCATCGTGGCCGACGCCGCCCGGGTGGAGGCCGCCCGGCGCACGCTCAACCACCTCGGCGGCAGCTTAGATCCCGGCGCCTGCGCGCTCTTGGAGCGGGGCCTCAAGACCTTGGGCTTACGCGCCCACCGCCAGTCCGCCTCGGCCCTCACCTTGGCCCACCGCCTGCGGGTTCACCCCAAGGTGCGCCGGGTGTACTCCCCCGGCCTGCCCGACGACGCGGGCTTCGCGCGGGCCTCGGCCTGGTTTCAGGGCGTTGGGCCTTGCCTCTCTTTGGAGGTCTCCGACCTGCCCACGGCGATGGCGCTGGTCAAGGGGGTGCGCGTCTTCACCCACGCCGCGAGCTTGGGCGGCGTCGAGAGCCTCATCGTGCGCCCCGCCCGCAGCACCCACGCCCACTTCTCTGCGGAGGAGCGTAGCGCCCTGGGCATCACCGACACCTTGGTGCGGCTGAGCGTCGGCGTGGAGGACGTCGAAGATCTCTGGGACGATCTGGCGGCGGCCTTGGGCTGAGGCCAGGCGCGGCGCCGCTCACCGCACGATCATGCTCTCTAACCACGAGAACACCGCCTTCACCGGCAGCGGCGGGCGGGGTGTGCTCGCCTCTACCAAGGGGCAGTCGGCGTCGGGGGGCAGGCGCTTGACCTCCAAGACCGCGCCGCTGCGGCGATCGCGCAGGGTGACGTCTACGGCGGGGCGCGGCGTGGGGTCGTCGGGGCAGAGGAGCTCCGCGAGCGGGTCCACTACGGGAGTGACGACGGCGACCAGATCGAGCTGGTAGAGCGCGCCTTTGTGGCCGATCCAGCGGGTCTCGGCGGGGCCGCCGGGCCAGAAGATGCTGTCGCCTTTGCTGGGGTCGTTGGGCTCGGTCTCAAACCGCAGGCCGCCCTCTTGGAGCAGGCGGGCGACGACGGCGTCTTGTACGTTGAGCGCAGGCAGCGCGGCCTCGCCGACGCCCCCATCGGGGAAGCTCACGCGCAGGCTGAGGCCCGGGTCGTGGGTGAGCAGCTCCTCAAAGGTCTTGCGGGCGAGGCTCTCGGTGATCGGCGCCGTGACGGCCCCCGGGCCGCCGGAGACGGCGCCGAGGGTGAGCACCACCCCCTCTGGCAGGCCGTCGACCTCCAATCGCAGCGTGTCGCCGCCGGGGGTGAGCTTGCCCTGATAGCGGGCCTCGCCGTGGGTGATCACCACGTCGGCGAGCTGGGCGTTGGCCGTCGGCGTGAGGGTGACGCCGACCGGGGCGGGGCCGCCGCAGGCCAAGCTGAGCAGAAGGAGGGGCGTCGTCACGGGGGCTCCGAGGCAGGGAGGCTCAAGGTAGCGCCGATTCTGCTTGGGTGGGAGCCCGGGGCGTTGTCGGTTAGGGGAGCGTCCCCGCCGGAGACCCCGGCCACCCCCGGAGCACAGGCGTATGTCTGATCCCAAGCTGCCTGATTCCCAGCCCTCTGAGCCGAACCTCCCCATCCTCCAGTTCTTGCTGCACAACTACAAGAACTTCAACTCTCGGGCCACCCGGGACGCGACCTTGGCCTACTGGCGGCACATCCAAGACGGCGGGCGCATGTTCTGGGCGGTCGCGGGGGCGATGTCTTCAGCGCAGCTCGGCATCAGCCTGGCCCCGGCGATCCGTGAGGGGCTCATCCACGGGCTCTCGGTGACCGGCGCCAACTTAGAGGAGTCGCTGTTCCGCCTCGTGGCGCACCACAGCTACAAAGACTTCCCCGATTACCGCTACTTCACGAAGCAGGACGACACGCGCATCTTAGAGGACCGGATGCGCCGGGTCACCGACACGAGCATCCCTGAAGACGAGGCGTTCCGAGTCGTCGAGAAGACGATCGTGCCGATGTGGAAACGTGCGGACGAAACGAACACCCGCCGTTTTTGGCACGAGTACTTCTACGAGCTGATCACCACCCTGCCCCCCGAGACGTACGAGGGCGACCCCACACAGTGCTGGCTGCTCGCCGCGGCGCGGGCCAAGCTGCCCATCGTGGTGCCCGGCTATGAGGACTCCACCTTCGGGAACATCTTCGCGTCCCATGTGAAGTTCGGTGAGGTCGGCGCGCAGATCGCGAAGTCGGGCATCGAGTACATGGCCGCGTTTTATGACGAGTACCAGGCGCTCAGCGAGGGCGCGGGCGTAGGCTTCTTCCAGATCGGCGGCGGCATCGCCGGAGACTTCCCCATCTGTGTGGTGCCCTCGATCAAGTACGATCTCGAGCAGTCGGTGAAGCCCTGGGCTTATTTCTGCCAGATCAGCGACTCCACCACGTCGTACGGCAGCTACTCCGGCGCGACGCCCAACGAGAAGATCACCTGGGACAAGCTCACTGAAGACACGCCGATGTTCGTGATCGAGTCCGACGCCACCATCGTGGTGCCGCTCATGCTCCAGGCGCTTCTGGAGTGTAAACGCCACCCCGAGGCCGCCAACGCCCTCATCGCCCGCTACGGCCGCTGAGCCGAATGCCCCCGACGCGCCGCCTCAGCGTCACCCGCGTCACCACCGAGGGTCAGGCCTCTGTGCGGGCGCTCGGTGAGGACGAGGTGGCCGTCGAGGAGCCCCTGGAGCTGCGTGTCGAGGGCGAGAGCTTACTCGTCACGATGCGCACGCCGGGGCACGATGTTGAGCTCGCCGCGGGGCTTCTGTACACCGAGGGGGTGATCGACGGCGCCGATGATCTGGTCGCCGTCGCCCACATCGACGACCCCGCTGACGCCCGGGGCAACACCCTAGACACCCGCCTCGCCGGGGGGGTGCGCCGCGGGGAGACCACCCTGCTCTCCTCGCAGCGGGCGATGTTCGCCAGCTCAGCCTGCGGGATCTGCGGCGGGGCCACCGTCGATCGGGTGCTTGGCCGGGTTGGCCCGCTCACAACGCCGCGCCGGGCGAGCCCCGAGCTGCTGCTGTCGTTGCCCGCCCGAATGCGTGAGGCCCAGGCCAGCTTCGCCAAGACCGGTGGCCTGCACGCCGCGGCGCTGTTTGACTTTGACGGCGTGTTGGAGGTGCTGCGGGAGGACATCGGGCGGCACAACGCCGTGGACAAGGTGCTCGGCTGGCGGCTTCTGCGGGACGAGGTGCCTGTGGACGACCGTGTGCTGCTGGTGAGCGGACGCGCCGGGTTTGAGCTGGTGCAGAAGGCGATCGTCGCCCGGGTGCCGGTGATGGCGGCCATCGGCGCGCCGAGCTCTCTGGCCGTGGACCTCGCCCGAGCGGCCGGGATGCAGCTCGTCGGCTTCTTACGCGACGGGCGGTTGAACGACTACTCGGCGACGATCGGCTAGGCCCCGCTTGCCCAGGGCGCCGCGCTGTGCGAGCATCCCGCTCCGCCCGAGGCTCCCGCCATGAACGCCGCCGTCACCCGCTGGCTCGCTCGCGCCCCCGACGCCGTGTTCTCGGCCTGGGCCATCGTCGCGGCGTTCTCTTGTTACTTCGGAATGTACGCCTACCGCAAACCTTTCGCCGCGGGCAGCTTTGAGGGCGTCGTAGACCTGCCTTTGTTGGGTGAGCTGGACTACAAGATCCTGCTCATCTTGAGCCAGGTGATGGGCTACGCGCTCTCCAAGTTTATGGGCATCAAGATCATCTCCGAGATGACCGCGCCCAGGCGGGCGGCGGCGATCTTGGCGACCATCGGCACGGCCTGGGCGGCCTTGGGCCTGTTCGCCATCACCCCCGCGCCCTGGGGCGCCGTGTTCTTGTTCGTGAACGGCGTGCCCCTGGGCATGGTGTGGGGCCTCGTGTTCGGGTTTTTGGAGGGTCGGCGCAGCTCAGAGCTTCTGGGCGCGGGGCTCTCGGGCTCGTACATCGTCGCCAGCGGCTTCGTGAAGAGCGCCGGGCTGATGACCTTGGGCTGGGGGGTGAGCGAACAGTCGATGCCGTTCGTGACGGGCGCGCTGTTTCTGCCGCTCACCTTGATCTCGGTGTGGATGCTCGCGGTGCTGCCGCCGCCGAACGAGGCCGACATCGCCCTGCGCACCGAGCGTAAACCTATGGACGCCGAGGCCCGGGCCGACTTTCTGCGGCGCTTTGGGCCGGGGGTGGTCCTGCTCGCTGGGCTCTATGTGCTGCTCACGGCCTACCGCGACTTCCGCGACAACTTCGCCCGCGAGCTGTGGGGAGCCCTGGGGTACGACGGCTCACCGGAGATCCTCACCACGAGCGAGCTGCCGATCACCGTCGCCGTGCTCGTGGCCTTGGGCGCGTTGATGACGGTCAAAGACAACCGCCGGGCGCTGTTGATCGTGCATGGGCTGATGCTCTCGGGCACGCTGCTGATCGGGGTCTCGACGCTTCTGTGGGAGGCGGGGATCTTGGCCCCGGCGCCGTGGATGATCCTCGTCGGGCTGGGGCTCTACATCGGCTATGTGCCCTATGGCTGCGTGCTGTTTGACCGGCTCATCGCCGCGGTGGGCTATCCGGGCAACGCGGGGTTTATGATCTACCTCGCGGACAGCTTCGGCTATCTGGGCTCGGTGGCCTTGCTGCTCTACAAAAACTTCGGCCAAGGCGAGCTGTCTTGGCTTGAGTTTTTTACGCGCTTCTCGTACCTCTGCGCCGTGGTGTGCTCCGCGGCGTTTGTGAGCTCGGCGCTGTATTTCTGGCGGAAGCTGGGCTCTCACGACGAGCCCGCGGCGCCGACGACTACATCACCACGTTGAGCTCAACCGTCTCCGTGGCGCCTTCGCGGGTGACGCTGACGGTGATCACCCACAGTCCGCTCATGTGGAAGAGCATCCCCGGCGTGCTGTAGCTGCCGTCGTTGTTGGAGGTCGTCGCCGGGGTGACGGTCATGCCGTGGCCGTGGCCGGGCATCGCGGCGTCTACGCTGACCGTGGCGTCGGTCACCGGGGCTCCGGCGCCGTCCACCACGGCTGTGCTCAGGTCAAAATAATCGTTGAGCGGGATGGGGTCCGGGGTTGGGGTGACGGTGACGGTGTAGCTGGCGCTTGAGGCCTCGCGGGACTGGTCGATCTCCGCGAGGCTGTCGATGCCGCTGTGGTGGGACTTGTGGTCGTCTCCGCAGGCGGCGGTCAACGAGAGGACGAGGGCGATCGAGACGGCGCGGGGCATGTTTCTTCTCCGAGAGAGGCAAGGTAGCATAGGGGCGCGGGGGTGGTCCCCGAGAGAGAGACACTGCCAGAGAGATGTGGAGGCGAAGATGAGCCATTACGACGACGACGACGGCACCGAGTACAAGGTCGTGCAGAACCACGAAGAGCAGTACTCCATCTGGCCCTCCTACAAAGAGGCGCCCGGGGGCTGGAGGGAGGTCGGGATGTCCGGCAGCAAACAAGAGTGCCTCGACTACATCCAGAAGGTGTGGACGGACATGCGCCCGGCGAGCCTCCGCAAGAAGATGGAGGAGGACGCGCGACTGCGGGGCGACACCGACGAGTAGCGCCGCGGCGGGTTATCCCCAAGGGCATGTTCCCCGACCTGCTGACGCTCCAGACCCCCTTCGGTGAGCAAGCCCTGCACACCTACGGGCTGCTCCTCATCTTCGGCTTCTTCGCGGCCACGCTCGTGACCGGCGCGCGCATGAGGCAGGTCGGCATGAACAGCGACCGCCTCGTGCCGCTGATGCTCATCGCGATCCCCTCGTCGATCTTGGGCGCGCGGCTCTTACACTTCTTGGGATCAACGGATCGTGCCGACTTCTTGGCCGCCCCGTGGATCCTGTTCGACCTCACCCAAGGCGGCATGGCGTTTCTGGGCGGGGCCATCGGCGGGGTGATCTCGGGCAGCCTCTACGCCAAACGCGCGGGGCTCAACGTGTGGAAGATGGCGGACGTCGGCGCGCCGTCGATCATGCTCGGCCTGTCCATCGGGCGCCTGGGCTGCTTCGCCGCGGGCTGCTGTCACGGCACGGCCTGCCCGGCGCCTGTGGAGGGCATGATCACCGGCGACCTCTTCCCCGGCGGCCAGCTCGTCAACGTCGAGGGTTTCCCCTGGGTGGCGATGGTGTTCAACAAGGGCGTCGGCGTCGGCAGCATCATCGGCGCGCCGGTCTACCCCACCCAGCTCTGGGAGTCTCTGGGCGCGCTCACGCTGTTCGGCGTGTTGAGCCTCATGTGGCGGTACGCCCGGCGTTTTGACGGGCAGATCCTCGCCGCCACGATGATCCTCTACCCGCCGATGCGCTACACCATCGAGACCTTCCGCGGGGATGAGCTGCGCGGCACAAACCTCCTGGGCATGTTCTCGACCTCCCAGCTCACGGGCCTCATCGTGCTCACGATCTCGTTCGGGCTCATCGCCTGGCGCTGGCCGAAGGGCCTCGCGCCGGAGACGCCGCTCACGACGAGCGACCTCGACCCCGACCTTGACCCCGAGCTGCTGAAGCGGTGAGCTGGGCGGCTCGAAACTGACCGAGCAGCTCCGCGAGCTGGTTGACCGCCTCACCGGGGCCCCCGCGCAGCGCCGGGCCGACCACGCCGGGCAAGGCGGCGATCAAGGCCGCGGCGTCGGGCACGAGCGGGGCCTCACCAAGCATGATGTGCTGGGCGTGGATGTCGCGGGTGCGGCGATACAGCTCACCCGGGCGCCGAGGGTGGGCGTGAATGACCACGGCGCCGGGCACATAGCCGATGCGGCGACCTTGGCGCCAGAGCAGATCCTCGGCGATCGGCGCGTCAGGGAGCGGGTGGTTGAGCAGGGTGTCTCGGCGGGCCAAGGCGAAGACGTGGTCGAGGCGCTGGCTGAGGTGGGGCTCACGACCGCTCGGGGTCCAGGCGGCGAGGCGGTCTCGGGTGACGGCGTCGCTCGTCGGCCACGGCACCTGACGGCCATAGACCGCGTCGTAGCCCCCGGCCTCTAGGGCCTCCACCAGACAGCGCACCACGCCGCGCCCCCGGGGCAAGGCGTCGTCTACGGTGAACAGGATGTAGTCGCCCTTGGCCAGCTCCACGCCGCGCTGGCGGGTGGCGCCGTGGCCGCGCCAGTCCAAGGCGTAGACTCGATCGCCGTCTACGATGCCGCTGCAGCGGCCGTTCTGGAGCACGACCACCTCCATCTGCACGTCTTGGGCGCGCAGGGCGGCGAGGCCCAGGGGGGTGCCGCGGTTGGTGGGGATCACCGCGCTCACCCGAATCGGCGGCGCCTCGGGGCGGGCCGCCGGGGGCAGGTAGCTGCGCAGCGCGTCTTGGAGCGAAGGGGAGCGCGCCGAGGCCGCGTCAAACCAGGGGGCGACCTGCTCCGCGCGCAGCTCTCGGGGAAGCTCACCGTCGAGCTGAAGGCCCAGAGGTTCACCCCGGCGTAAGGCCTCCTCGATCTCGCGGCGCTCGCGGGGGCCTAAGCCGGTGATGTTCATTCCAGCGCGACCCGGCGAGGGTCTTCTTGGGCCCAGGAGAGCGTGGCGGCGAGGCCGTCGTGAAGGTTCACCTTGGGCGCCCAGGCCAAGGCGGCGCGGGTGGCGTCGTCGTTCAGGGCGTAGCGGCGATCTTGGCCGGGGCGCTCGGGCAGATAGGCCAAGGATCCGCCGCCGCAGAGATCCACGATCTGGGCGGCGAGCTGGGTGTTGGTGCGCTCGTTGCCCCCGGCGAAGTGGTGGACCTCCCCGGGCTGCCCCCGGCGCAAGAGCGCGACGATCCCCGCGGCGAAGTCATCGACGTGCAGCCAGTCACGCCGGGCCAGGCCGTCGCCGTGCAGCGTCAGCGGCTCACCGGCCAGGCCGAGGCGAATCCAGGTGGGGACGGCCTTCTCGCCGTGCTGCCGAGGCCCGTAGTTGTTGGTGCAGCGCACGACGGACACCGGATGGCCCCGGGTGTGGCGGATCGCGTGGACCAAGGCCTCGGCGGCGGCCTTCGTGGCGGCGTAGAGGTTGCCCGGCCGCAGCGGCGCGTCGGGCCCGAAGCGGCCCTCGGGCGGGGCCTCCCCGAAGACCTCGTCCGTGCTGAGGTGAACGGCGTGGGGCACGCCCTCGGCGGCGGCGGCCTCCAACACCACCCGCGCGCCCTCGATGTTGGTGCGTAAAAACGGCGCCGGGTTCACCAACGAGCGGGCGACGTGGGACTCCGCGGCGGCGTGCACCACGGCGTCTTGGCCCACCATGAGCCGCTTCACCAGGGCCTCATCGCAGACGTCGCCGACCACGAGCGCGGCGTCGACGCCGTCGAGGTGAGACCGGCGCCCGGCGTAGGTGAGCAGGTCGAGGACCGTGACCGTCCAGCCGTCCACCACCAGCGCCCGGGCCAAGGCCGAGCCGATAAAGCCCGCGCCCCCGGTGAGCAGGATGCGCCCCGGCCCCGCCACGCTCAGCTGTCCCGCCGCGACCAGTCGAAGGACAACACGCCGTGGGCTGGCGCGCGCTCCTCGTCAGGACGCTCCCGATCGTAGGGGGCGGAGACGACGTTGACCACCAGGGCCTCTTCTTCGCCGATGTTCTTGAGGCCGTGCCAGATGCCCGGCGGGAACATCACGAGGTTGAAGCTGCGGTCTCCCAAGATGAACGACATCTGGTGGCCGTAGGTGGGCGAATCGGCGCGGTCGTCGATGAGGCCCAGCATCACCCGGCCCTTGAGGCAAGACATGCGGTCCCACTGCTGGCTGTGGCGGTGCCACGCCTTCACGACGCCGGGGTAGAGCGTGGTGACGTAGACCTGGCCGATGGGCGCGGCCATCAACGCCGGGTCGTCGGCCCGCACAAGCTCCGCCAAGGAGCCGCGCTGGTCGTTGTGCCAGGTCAGGGGCCTACACAGCACGCCTTGAATCGACATGGCCGCGTTTGTAACCCAGAAGACCCCTCTTCGCTCGGATCCGAACGCTGCGTGAGTTAGGGAGCGAACATGGGTATGCTCCTCGCCTCTCTCGGCGCCGTCGCCTTCGCCGCGCCGACCCCGACGCTCACCGACGCGGGTCGGGCGCTCCCCGACCGGAGGCCCGCCCTGGTCGTCGTCACGCCGGGGGTGAGCCCCGCCGCCTATGACGTGTGGGTGGCCGCCATCGAGGACGCTGGCCTCGACGCCTGGATCGTCACGTTTCCGGGGGTGACCTGGACGGTCGACACCGCCGTCGCTGGCGTTGAGGAGGCCTTCACAGCCGTCGCCAAAGGCCGCGAGGCGCCCGTGGTCGCCGCCCATGGGTACGCCGGGGTGCTCGTGCTCCTCGCGCCGATTGAGCCCGCGGCCTTGGCCCTCGTGGGCACCCCGCTCGGCCCTCAGCCCGTCGTGGTGCTCACCCAGCCGCCCCCAGGAGACGCCACTCTGGGCCTCCCCTGGGCGCCAGAGCTCCTCGGGCCCCTGGCCGTAGAGCCCACCTCGGGTGAGCTGGGCCGGGCGTATGCCGCTTGGGCGGTGAGCATCCCCGACTACGCGCCTCCGCGCTGTCGAAGCCTCGTCGTCGCCTCTGGGATCGACCCCGTCGCGCCGCCTGAAGTGGTGCGTCTGCCGTCTCAGAGCTGGCCCGACCGGCGCTGGATGCGTGTGGGCATGCTCGGCCTGGATCCCAAGGAGCTGCCCCACGGTGAGCTGCTCTCGGATGCGGCGCTCGCCGCGGAGATCGCCGCGTTCTTGAGGGCGCCGTGAGCCCCCGGCGCTGGGCGGTGCTCGCCGTCTTGGCGTATGGCGGCGGCGCCGCGATGTCCGAGGCCGAGCCCCAGCCCCCGCCAGGCGCGGAGTCTTGCCCCAGCGCCGAGCGCCACCTCGTGCAGACCGACGACGGCGCGACCATCGCCCTGCACCACCACCCCGGCGACGGCCCCCCCGTGCTCATCGTGCACGGCATCTCGTCCAACCACCGCTGCTGGGACTTGAGCCCCGAGCGCAGCGTGGCCACGGCGCTCGTCGCCGCGGGCTTCGACCCCTGGCTGCTCGACCTTCGTGGCCACGGCGACGCGCTCACCGACGCCCAAGGTCGGCGCCAGTGGGGCGGCTGGACGATGGACGACTACGGCCAGCACGACGTGCCCGCCGCCGTCGCCTACGTGCTCGCCCAGACGGGAGAAGACAAGATCGGCTACGTCGGCCACAGCCTCGGCGGCATGATCGGCGCGGTCTACGCGAGCACCGTGCCCGGCGCTCAAGACAAGCTCTACGCCCTGATCGCCGTGGGCAGCCCCCTGGACTTCTCCGACCCCGACCCGCTCGTGAGCGGCGCCTTGGGCCTCGCCCGCTGGTCGCTGCCCGTGGTGCCCACAGACCAGCTCGCGAAGATTCAGGCGGCGATGGGCCTTCGCTCAAACCCGATCAACGCGCTCGTGGACGCCGCCTTGCTCAACGACGTCGCGCCAGAGCTCCGCCCGATGATGTACCGGGCGATCTCAAGCCCGATGACCGGCGGAGAGCTTCGGCAGCTCGGCGCGGCGGCGCAAGAGGGCGGCTTCGTCGACGCCCAGGGCCTCATCGACTACCGCGGCCCCCTGGCCCAAGTGACGGTTCCAACCCTGGTGATCGCCGGGCGGGCCGACCAGATCGCCCCCGTAGACCGGGTGATGGCGTTCTACACCGCCGTCGGGGCGAAGGAGCGCCGCCTGGTGATCGCCGGGCGGGCCACGGGCTTCGCGGTAGATTATGGCCACCTCGACCTCACGCTGGGCGACCACGCGGCGACCGAGATCTTCCCCCTGATCGCCGAGTGGTTACGCCGATGACCAGCCCGCCCCGCGTGCTCAAGCTCCAGAACGGCGTCGCCGTGCTCCACGCCGAGGCCACGGCGCTCATCGGCTGCAGCGACGGCCTGATGACCGAGTGGATCTCCCGGGGCCTGCCCCGCCGAGGCCCCGATCTGGTGCTCTTCCCCGACACCAGCCCTCTCTTGGTGGCCGGGCTCTTCGCCGTGCTCGCCCAGGCCCAGCGCGCCGGCCGCAAGACGCCGATGCGGGTGGTGAGCGCCATGGACGACGAGGTGGCCCCGGCGCTCGTCGCCGCGTGGCTTCAGGCCGAACGAGACGGCTTCCCGGTGGAGCTTGAGGGCGAGCTCCCCGGCGCGACGGTGAGCGTCGGCCCCTTCGAGGTGCGCGCCGTGCCCGCCGTGGGGGGCATCGGCTTTGAGCTGACCGTCGGCGGGGAGTCCCACAGCTTCCGGCCCAGCCGTGGCCGCTGATCCCCGCCGCCCCGACGTGCTCATCGTCGGCGCCGGGACGGCCGGGGCGGCGGCGGCCTTGTTCTGCGCGCGGCGTGGGCTCTCGGTGCTGTGCCTCGATCGCCGCCCCCTGGACGAGGCCGGCGCCCGCTGGGTGAACGGCGTGCCCCGCTGGGTGTTCGGCGCCGTGGGCCTCGCCCCGCCCCTGCCCCCTGAAGAGCGCAGCCGCGGCGTGCCGTTTCGTATGGTCGCCGGGTGGGACGGCCCCCAGGTGGTGCTCGCGGAGCACGATCTGCTGGAGGTCGACATGCGGGCCCTGGTGCGTCGGCTCCAGGCCGAGGCCCAGGCCGCTGGCGCCACCCTCTTGGGCGAGACCCCGGTGGAGTCGTGGGACGGCGAGACGGCGAGAACCCCCGCCGGAGACCTCATCCCCAAGGTCATCGTCGACGCCAGCGGCTTAGGCGGCACGATCTGGCCCCTCGCCGCCCCCCGGGAGACGCTCTGCGCCGCCGCCGCTGAAGAGCGCGCGCTGCTCGACCCCCAGGCGGCAAAACACTTCTTTGAGTCCCGCGGCGCCGCGCTGGGCGACACCTTGTCGTTCACCGGGGTCGCCGGGGGCTACTCCATCGTGAACGTGCGGGCCGCCGACGGCCACGTCACCCTGCTCACCGGCTCGATCCCCGCCCAAGGCCACAAGCCCGGCGTGGTGTTGCTCAACGAGTTTGTGGCGAGCCAGCCCTGGATCGGCGAGCGCCTCTACGGCGGCGCCCGGGCCGTGCCCCTCGATCTCCCCGCCGCCGTCGTGGGTGAGGCCAACCGCGCCCGCCTGGGCGACGCCGCCGGGCAGGTGTTCTCCAGCCACGGCTCCGGCATCGCCCAGGGCCTGCTCGCGGCGCACCTGCTCGCCGAGTGCCTGGCCTCGGGCGGCGGGGTGGAGGCCTACAACCTACGTTTTCAGCGTGGGTCCGCCGGGGCCTTGGCCGCCCAGGTCATCTTCCGCCGCTTCTCGATGTCGTTGACCCCCGAGGAGACAAAGACGCTCTTCGCCGCCGCCGTGGTGCGCCCCGCCGTGGCGAAGCTCGTGTTGACCCAGCGCCCGCCGTGGCAGGCGCCGTTCGCGCTGCTCGCCGGGATGCCCGGCCTCGCCCGGGCGCCAGGGCTCGCGGCGCGGCTGGTGCCCGCGCTGGCGAGGATGGGCGCGGTGGAGGCGCTGCACCGGGTGTATCCGAGCGATCCGGGGAAGGTGGCGGGGTGGGAGGAGAGGAGGAGGAAGGTTGTTGGCTGACGGGGCCGCAATAACGGGCCGGCCTCCCCCCGCGATCAATACCCCCGCCGAATCGTCCTCACACACCCCAGCCCATACCGAATCGACCGCCACAGCGAGATCGACTGCACGCTGGCGTCATACCGAGCCCGCGCCGGGCGCTCGGCGAACCGAAAGCCCGCCACGGCGAGGCGCACCAAGACCTGCTGGTCAAAGACGTAGTCGTCGCTGAGCTGCTCCAGCGGCAACGCGCGCAGCGCCTCCGCCCGAAACGCCCGCGCCCCGGTGTGCAGCTCCGTCGCCTGGATGCCCAGCCGCCGCCGCGCATACGCCGTGAGCGCGCGGTTGCCCAGGCGCCGCCAAGACGGGATCACCGCGCCGCCGTCCGCCGCCAGAAACCGTGAGCCCAAGGCCACGTCCGCGTCGTCCAAGGCGTCCAAGAGCGCCAACACGTCGCCCACGTCGTACTGGCCGTCGCCATGAACCAGGGCGATGCGGGTGGCCCCCGCCGCCAAGGCCGCCTGATAGCCCGTGCGCTGGGCCGCCCCGTAGCCGCGGTTCTTGTTGTGGCGCAAGAGCGTCACCCCGGCGGGCGCGGTGAGCGGCGGCTCGCTGCCGTCGTCCACGACGAAGGTGGGCAGGCCCGGCGGCAAGGCCGCGAGCACGGCGGGCAAGGTGGCGTGTACGTTGAGCCCGACGATCACGGCGGCCCTCATCGCAGCACGTCCCGCAGCCGAACCCGGTGCTTGAGCAGGTGGCCCCACATCGCCCACTCGCCGAGCGCCCAATGATCGGCGTCGGCCCTTCGTTTTGCCAAGGCGTCTGGCGCCGCGGCGACCCCGGCGACGAGGCCACGCAAGGCCGCCCGTTTGGCCCCGGACTCCACCCGCGCGCTCCAGCCGCGCCCCGAGGCCGAGGCCGCCGCCAGGCCGCCCAGACGCAGGGCTGTCCAGGCGGGCATCGTGAGCACGGCGCTCATCGGCAACGACCGGATCGCCGCCCGCACCCGGTTTCGCTCGACGAGGAAGACCTTGCGTGGGGTGTAGCGCCCGTAGGTGGCGCCGAGGTCGTGAACGATGCGGGCCTCGGGCACATAGACCAGGGGGAAGCCCCGGCGGCGGGCGCGCAGAGAGAGGTCTACGTCCTCGCCGAAGGCCTCCAGATCCTCATCAAACGGCCCGATGGCGTCGAGCACGTCGCGGTGAACCAAGAGCGCCGCGCCCGAGCACGCGCCGACCTCGCCGGGGAGGTCGTAGGCCGGGCTGTCGTGGTCTTCGCGGCCCCGCGCCCAGTTGAAGCCGTCGGGGAAGAGGCCGTGGCCGGTGTTGTCCAGGCGCCCGCTGCCGTCGCTGAGCAGGATTCGTGGCTGGTAGAGCCCGGGGCGGGCGGCGGCGGCGGCGCGCAGGGCGTCGATAAAACCCGGCAAGGGCGCCGTGTCGTCGTTGAGCAGGAGGATCAGCGCCCTCGCGCAGGCCGCGAGGCCCAGATTCGCCGCCTTGGCGAAGCCGACGTTCTCGCCCAGGTGCAGCACCTCCGCGCCAAACGCCGCGCAGGCGGAGAGATCCGCGGCGCCGGGGACGTTGCTCACCGCGACGTGCAGCGTGTCCAAGGGCCCGAGCTGGGGGCGCAGCGCGGCGAGGCCCCGCGCCAAGAGCGCGCCGCCGCGGTGGGTGATGATGAGGGCGGAGAGCGGCGTCTGGGGCATGGCTGCGCGGGGTCGGGGGCTGCGGAGAGTATGCCACGGGCGGAGCATCCGCGGTCGCGCGGCGCGCCTCCCTTCGCCCGGGGGGGGGGGGGGGGGGGGCGGGGGCGTCGCGGCCCGCGGGGGGGCGGGGGGGGGGGGGGGGCGGGGGGGGCGGGGCCCGGGACCATGAGGCCCGCGGCGGAATAGAGCGTCGGGGTGACCCCGCCCTCCCCTGCCCCGCCGACCCCCGACGCGCCCGCCGCGAGCCCCCGCGCGGCCCTGCTCTGCGGTTTTTTGGCCCTCGGCGTTCTTGGTTGGATGACCAATCAACATCCAACGCTGCGTCAGGTGGACTTCATCGGCTTCTCGGTGCGCGCCGAGCGCCTCTGGGGCGGCGGCGCCTTGGACTCCGACCTGCTGAACACGCTCTACCCCGTGGGATACCCCGCGCTGCTCGGCTTGGGGCAGCGCCTCTGCGGGGATGTGCTCTGGGCGGGCAAAGGGCTGGCGGTCTTGGCCGGGGCCGGGCTCGTGGGCGTGACGGCGCGCTGGCTGGGCGTCGGCGCGGCGCTGTGGGCCTTGGCGACGCCGATGGCGCTGGAGTTCGGCGCCGTGGAGGGCACCGACATGCCCGCCGCCGCGCTCTCGTTGGCCGCCTTGGCCACCGCCGCCCAGCGCCCGGCCCTCTCCGGGGCGTTTCTGGGCGCCGCGATCTTGTGCCGCTACACCGCCTTGGCGGCGGCTCCTGTGGCGCTCTGGCTCACCCCGGCCCGAGGGCGCCTGCTCCTCACGCTCACCCTCACCCTGGCGCCCCACTGGGGGGTGGCCTTGTGGCAAGGGCGCTCCCCGCTGCCCGATCAGTCGATGAACATGGCCATCGGCGCGGGCGGCCCGGGGCAGGCGCCGTCCGCCGTCGAGGCCCTTCAACGCGCCGCGTTGGGCGCGCTGGAGCCTTGGACCGCCAAGCTCGGCGCCTTGGGTCTGCTCGTCGGCCTGTGGCGCCGCGACCGCCGCGCCTGGGCCCTGAGCCTGTGGGGCCTCTTTCACGTCGTCGGGCTCTCGTTGGCGTTCTCAACCCCCCGCCTCGCCCTGCCCGCGAGCCTCTGCGCCGCCTTGGGCCTCTGCTTCGTGCTGCGCGGCCCGGCGCTGTGGCTGGCGGCGGCGGGGCTCTTCGCCTGGAGCGCCCCTCGCCTCGCCGCGCCGAGCCCCCCAAGAGGCCCAGCTCGCCCCGCTGGAGGCCCTCGTCGAGGGTCTTGAGGGCCCCTTCGCCTCCTCGACGCCTTGGTTCACCGCCCGCCGCGACGGCTGGCTCGTCGAGAGCCTGCCTCTGCGCGCTCTGGAGCGTGACCCCCGGCAGCTCACCCCCGAGCGCCTCGTCAAGCGCGCCCGCGAGCGCAGCCTCAAACACATCGTCTTGGAGCCGGGCCGGGTGACGGCGTCGAACCCCGGCCTGCGCCCCTTGCTCTCCGGCGCGCCCGTGGAGGGCCTACGCCGGGTTCGCCAAGACAAGGGCTGGGTGATCTACGCGGTTGAGCCAACCCCCTGAGCCTCAGTCCTCCTCGCCGCGCTCGTACTTGGCCCAGCGGTGGCGAAACGACCGGAAGGTGATGTGGCACAGCTCGGCGGCGCGGGTCTTGTTGCCCCCGACGGAGGCCAAGGCCGCGCGCAAGAGGCGCTCCTCGTACGCGCTGAGCATGGCGTCGAGATCCACCCCTTCGGCGGGAAAGTCCTCGACGCTGGGCACCCCTGCGGGCGCGGCGCTCACACCCAAGACCGACGGGCGCGGCGCCCGCGCCTCCAAGGGCAGGTCTTCGGGGCGCACGATGTCGCCCTCACACATCGCGACGGCGGCCTCCATGACGTTTCTCAGCTCACGCACGTTGCCCGGCCAGGCGTGGGCGTGCAGGCGCTCCAAGGCGTCGGGGTGCAGGGCGCGCACACGTTTTTGGTACTCTCGGGCGTACTCGCGCAGGAAGTGCTCGGCGAGCTGGCGCACGTCGTCTCCGCGGTCTCGCAGAGGCGGCAGCTCGACGCTCACCACCTTGAGGCGGTAATAAAGATCCTCCCGAAAACGCCCGGCCCGCACGTCGTCCGCGAGGTTTCGGTTCGTGGCGGTGATCAGCCGCACGTCCACCTCGACCTCCTTCACGTCGCCCACCGGCGTGACCTTTCGCTCCGCCAAGGCGCGCAGGAGCTTCACCTGGGCGCTGGGCGGCATGTCGCCCACCTCGTCCAGAAACAGCGTGCCGCCGTGCGCGGCCTGCAAGTAGCCGACACGATCGCTCACGGCCCCGGTGAAGGCGCCACGTTTGTGGCCGAAGAGCTCCGACTCAAAGAGCCCTTCAGGGATCGCCGCGCAGTTCACCGCCACAAAGGGCTGGTCCGCCCGCGCCCCGCTGTAATGAATCGCCCGGGCGACCATCTCTTTGCCCGTGCCGCTCTCCCCCAACAGAAGGCAGCTCACCTTCTGGTCTTTGACCCGGCGGATCATGTCGTAGACGGGCATCATGCGCTCAGACGCCCCGATGAGCTGGCCGAACCAGAACTTCTGCTTGAGCTCGGCGCGTAGGGCCTGGTTCTCTTGAATGAGGCTGCGGGTGCCCAAGGCCCGCTCGATGACGACGAGCAGCTCCTTGTTGTTGTACGGCTTCTTCACGAAGTCCGCGGCCCCGGCGCGCACGGCCTCGATGGCCTCTTCAGTGTCGCCGAAGCCGGAGATCATCACGATCGGCACGTCGGCGTGGGGCGCGCCGCCCTCGCGCAGGCGCCGGATGAGGTCGAGGCCCGAGAGCCCCGGCAGGTTCAGGTCGGTGATGATGAGATCGACGCTCAAGGTCTTGAGCAGGCGCAGGCCCTCCTCCGCGCTCGCGGCGGTGGAGGCTTGGTACTTGTTGCGCTCTAAGAGCATCGCCAACGTCTTCCTGACGTTGAGCTCATCGTCGATGACCAGCACGCGCGGCTCAGCGGGGGGCATCTTGATCCTCGGTCGGCGCGGTGGGGTTGTGGGGGTGCAAGGGCAACCATATCGCGAAGGTGGTGCCTTGCTGAAGCCTTGACCGAACGCGGATCTGCCCGCCGTGGGCGCGCACGATGCGGTCGACCACGGCGAGGCCCAAGCCGGTGCCGCCGGTTCGTTTGGTGAAGAAGGGGTCGAAGATGCGGGCGAGGTCAGCCTCGGCGATGCCAACCCCCTCATCGCGCACCATGACCGTCACCCCGTCCCCCTCGGCCCCCAGACGCACCTGCACCACGCCGCCCTCGGTCATCGACTGCGCGGCGTTGCTCAAGAGGTTCCAGATGACCTGGCGGAGCTGGTCGGGGTCGGCCAGAAGCGTCGGCGCGGCCTTGAGCTGGGTCTCTAAGCTCACGCGCCCGGCGATGCGTGGGTCGGCGCCCATGGCGGTGACGACGGCGGTGATGATGGCGCCCAGGTCCGTGGGCTGGAGCTGCGGCGCCTGGGGCCGGGCGCTCTCCAGCAGATCCGTGATCAGCCGCTCAATGCGCGCGACCTCATCGAGCACGATCTCCCGAAGCGGCTGGTCCTCCGGCGCCACCTCCATCATCTGCACCGCGCCAGAGAGCGCCGTGAGCGGGTTTCTCACCTCGTGGGCGATGCTCGCCGCGAAGCGCCCCACCGCCGAGAGGCGCTCTTGTTGGCGCACCTCCTGCTCCATGCGGCGCAGGCGGCTCACGTCCTCGATGGTGAGCACCGCGCCGCCGTCCTCCATCGGCGAGCGCGAGAGCAGCAGGTGCCGCGCCCGGTCATCTTCGCCGCGCTGCACGGTCTCCCAGGCGCCTTCAGGCTGGTCTTCCCAGCCGGAGATCACCTCAGCGGCGGGGTGATGGGCCAAGGCCGGGAACAGATCGAGGGCCATGGGGTTCGCCGAGCGCAGGCGGCCGTCGGCGTTGATCAGCACGATGCCCGAGCGCAGGGCCCCGACCACCTGGCTGAGATCCTGCTCAAGCGCATACGTGCGTGAGGCCTGGCGCTCGAGCTGCTCCTCGGCGGCGCGCAGGCGCTCGGTGAGCTTCCCCGCCAACAGCGCCGCCAAGAAGAAGCCCATGACACGCAATGAGACGTCCGAGATGAGGCCCGGCAGGCGCTCCGGCGTGCCGAGGTTCACATACTCCCAGCCTTGCCACACGCCCATCAGGCCCAAGATCGTGGCGTAGACGGCGGCGACCAGCAACGAGCCGCGCCCGTCCACCAGGTACGCCGAGCCCACGACGCTGAGCACATAGAGCCCACCAAACACGCTGGAGGCGCCTTTGGTGAGGAGCGTCACCGCGGTGATCGCCGCGCAGTCCATGGCGAGCTGGAGCCAGGCGACGCGGTGAACGTCTACCCGGCGGTTCAGGCCGATGGCCGAGAGCGCCATCGCCGCGCAGACCAAGATCGCGATCAGCGTGAACCGCTCCCGCTCGGCCACCTGGGCTTGGCCCACGGTGAGCCAGCGCAGCACGAGGCTGCCGAGCAGCACCACGGTGAGGCCGAGCCGCACCGAGATGTACACCTCGACGTGTTGGCGCAGGCGCGCTGGGGTGAGCCAACGGTCCTGGCCGGTGTTCAGGGCGGGCGACGTGTGGACCTCCGGGACGAAAGGGCCGTCCCGCGCTCAACCGACCGCGTTGGCCATCGAGAAGATAGGCATATACATCGCGATGACGAAGCCGCCGACGACGATGCCCAAGAAGAGCATAATCAGCGGCTCCATCATGCCGGTCAGCGCCTCGATGGCCTGATCGACCTCCTCATCGTAGAAGTCGGCGATCTTGTTGAGCATGACGTCCAGCGCGCCCGTGCTCTCACCGACGGCGATCATCTGGCAGACCATCGGCGGGAACACCCCGGCTTCAGTGATCGGCTCAGCGATGGTGCGGCCTTCAGAGATCGCGGTGCGGGCGCCCATGACGGCGTTCTCGATGACGACGTTGCCCGCGGTCTTCGCGCAGATCTCCAGGCCGTCGAGGATCGGCACACCCGAGGAGATCATCGTGCCCAAGGTGCGGCAGAAGCGCGCCACGGCCACCTTCTTGATGGTGTCGCCGAGCACGGGGATCTTGAGGAAGAAGGCGTCCATCGCCAGGTTGCCCTTGGGCGTGGCGTAGAACGCCTTGAGGCCGTACCAGATGCCCGCCAAGGCGCCGAGGATGATGTACCAGTTGCCCTGCACAAAGTACGAGAGGTTCACGACGAACTGCGTCGGCGCCGGGAGCGCGCTGCCCATGTCGGCGAACATCTTCTCGAAGGTGGGCACGACCTTGAGCAAGAGCACGAGGGTGACCAGACCGCCCACGCCGAAGACGATGAGCGGGTAGGTCATCGCGCCCTTGACCTTCCGCTGGAGCGCCTGGTTCTTCTCCATGAACTGCGCGAGTCGGTTTAAGATCGTGTCGAGGATACCGCCGATCTCACCGGCCGCGACGAGGTTCCGGAACAGCTCGTCGAAGGTCTGGGGGAACTTCTTGAGCGCGTCGGCGAAGGTGGTGCCGCTCTCGACCTGCTCTTTGATCGAGCCGAGCTGCTCTCGCAGCGTCGGGTTCTCGGACTGCTCGGAGAGGATCGTCAGGCATTGAATGAGGGGCAAACCCGAGTCGATCATCGTGGCGAACTGGCGCGTGAACACGACCAGGTCCTTGATGGTGACCTTGGGCTTCATCAGCGCGGTCAGCGGCCCGAGGTTGATCTCGATCCCCCCCTTCGGCTTGACCTCGGTGGGGTTGATCTTCATCAGGCGGAGGCGCGTCTTGGCGGCCTCCACGTCGGCAGCCTCGATGCTGCCCTTCTTCGCTTCGCCGTTCGCGGCGCGGCCTTCATAGGCGAATACTGGCATCGCGGAAGCGGCCTCCTGCTGCTTTGCTCCGAACCGAGCCCTAGTGTACCTGCCAAGGGCCTACGACCGCAAGCCCCCAGGATCTTAGGGGACGCCCCGACGCGGCGCCGGACAAGCCCTGGCTCAGTCTGTGTAGCCGATCTCCTCCAACGGCGGGCCGTCCTGCTCGTCCGGGGGGAAGGGCTCGTCGCGCAGGTTCACGTCGTCGGGGCGCGGCGGCAGATCCCCCTCACCCGGGGGCAGCTCGTCCTCGTTGGGCAGGTTGAGCGGGCCGTTGACCGGGCCGGGGCGGCGCTGGTCTCCGGGGCCCGCGAGCTCGGGATCGTCGCCGTTGTTCTCACCGCCGCCGGCCTCACGCTGCTCACGGAGCTGCCGAATGCGCTCACGGCGCTCGGCGAGGCGCTCATCCCGGCGGCGCTTGCGCTCGTCGGCGTCCATCGGCTCCTCGTCGCCGCCCTCATCGCCGAGGGTGCCGTCGCCGACGCTCATCGGCCCCGCGACCCGGCCCCGACGCGCGCCTTCTGGGCCACACTCCGGGGAGTCCAAGGTGCCCGAGCAGGTGAAATGAAGCACCCCCTCGGCGTCCCGCGCCTCTTTCACGCCCGGCGCGAGGCGCGCGAGCTTGTCGAGCTCTTCAGCGAGCTTCACGTTGAAGTCGAGGCGCAGGCGGCTGCGACCGAGGGGGCTCTGAAGCTGCACCTCGCCGTCGATCTGGAGCTGCACCAGATCGGAGACGAAGCTGCCCTTCTTGACCTTGGCGCGGCCTTGCTCGACGTTCAGCGAGAGCACGGCCTCGGAGAAGTTCGCCTCGCCCAAGGTGAAGCCCATCAGCGACGCCTCGCTCATGCGCAGGCCGTCTACCTCAAAACGCACCTTGCCCGTGGTGTTTTTGGCGTCTTCAGCGTCCACCACAAGGTTGATGCGGGCGCGAAGGGCCCCGGCGAGCTTGGCCTTGAGCGTCTCACCGTCTACAGGCATCCGCTGAAGGTTGATGTCGGTGCCCAAGACGTCGATGTTCGTCACCGCGCCAGACTGGGAGACCACCCCCGCGACGTCCCCTTCGTAGAGGTTCGCCGCCAAGGAGAAGGTCGGCGCCCGAGACAACAAGGTCGTGAACGGCTTGATGCGGGCTGAGACCTCGGTCAGCTCGACGAGGAGCCGGTAAGGATCGGCCTCGGGCTCGTCTGTGGGCTCTTGATCTTGGTTTTTGCGGGGGCGGCGGCGGGGCTTCGGCGCCTCACGCATCAAGACCTGGGCGTTCTCTAAGCTGAGGCCCGTGCCCCACCAAGGCGAGACGTCATCCATCCGGAGGGCGTACTGGCCGCCGCTCAGCTCATCCACCTGCTGCACCAAGAAGGTCTTCGCCGCGTCGCTGGGGAAGGTGAGGCGCAGGCCAAGCGTGAAGAACAGCAGGCCCCAAGCCGAGGCCATGACCGCGAGGATCACCCGTAGCTTCCAGTCCATCTCAGCCTTCCTCTGCCGCGGGCGCGGCGGCGTCGCCGTCGGGGGTGACCTCAGCGGGCGCCTCCGACTCCACGAGCCGGTACGTCGCCACCTCTAACTTCACGTTCAGCCGCTTCTCGCCGCTGGCCACGACCACCTTGATCGCCGTGTTGCGGATCTGCAGCGGGTAACCGCCGCCCTCCAAGGCGTAGAGGAAGTCGCCGAGCTGCTGCTGGGTGATCCGCTGAACCTCGACGGTGTGCGTCTTGGTCTCTAAGCCGTCGGTCTCATCGGCGCCGATCTCGCGGATTCCTTGAATGTTCTCGCGGATCTGGGCCTCGTTCGCCGCCTTGTCAACGAAGGCGGAGAAGTTTTGACCTTGGCTCTCGCGCATCTGCGCCTCGATGGCGCTGAGCTGCTCGGTGAGGGCGCGGTGCGTGGCCTCTTCGTCTCGGACGAAGGTGAGGTCGCCCTGGGCCGTGGCCAGGCGCTTCTCGCGGCTCTCCATGTCGCGCTTGAGCAGAAACGCGCCGCCGCCTACGGCGAGGAGCAGCACAAACACGAACAGCCCCGCGGCGAGCTTTCGATCCCGGGCGGACATGCTCTCTAACACCGCGTCTACGCGGGCGGTCAGGGGCGCCAGCCCCGCGTTCACCCGCGCGATGAGCGTCTGAAGCTTGGTCATCAGCCCTCCTCCCCTTCAGCGCCCTCTTGGGGGGCCTCCCCTAAGGGGATGGTCATCGAGAAGGAGACGTTGTCGCCGGCCTTCTTCTCGTCGCCCTTGCGGGCCTGCTTAAAGCGGTCGAACCGCTGCAGGGCCTCCTCGATCTTCGCCGCCGACTCAAAGCCGTTCGTCTCGGCCTTGAAGCTCACGGCCTTGGCCGAGAGGCTCATCTCTTTGACGTCGATGACCACCTCGGGGTGGGCCGGCATCTGCTCGGAGATCTCTTTGAGTAAGCTCAAGACCGGCGGATCTTGGCCGACGACGGCGGAGAGCGCCTCTACCCGGGCCCGGAGCGCGTCGTTCTTCTCCAGCAGGATCGTGCGGGCCATGCCCGGCTGCTTGGCGCGATCCGCGGTGACCTCGGGGAACGCCCCGGTGACCAGCCCGGCGATCTCCTCTTGCACCGCGTCGGTGTCTTGGGAGAGGCCCACGGCGCGAACGGCGAACATCGCCAAGGCCGCCACGGCGAAGAAGCCCACGGCGACGAGCGCGTAGCCCATCGCCGAGCGAAGGATCGCGACGTCTCCCCGAAACGCGAACTCTCCTTGGCGAAAAGACAGGCTCGTGCCGCCCGCCGCGGCGCGCTGGGCGACGGCCTGGGCCAAGGCGAGGCGCGGCGCGTCCATCGCCACCGCCAAGCTGCCGCTCAGCTCAACCCGGCGCACGGGCACGCCGAGCTCGGCGGCGAGCAGCTCAGGCAGCCCGCCCAGAAGCGCGCCACCCCCGCACAGCACCAGCTCATCAATGCCGACGCCCAGCTCATCCTCTAAGCCGATGAGCGAGCCACGAAGCTCGGCGAGCCAAGGGGTGATCCCGTCACGCAGGGCGGCCAGGGCCTTCTCGAGATCCGGCGGCGCGGCCTGGCCCGAGGGGGTGACCTGCTCGTCGGGCGCCTCGGGGGCGACGGAGATCGCCTCCGGGCGCATCGCCCCGCCGAGGTGCAGGCCGAGCTTGAGCGCCTCGGCCTCTTCATCGGGCAAGGTGAGCGCCTGGGCCAACGCCACGGTGAGCGCGCCGCCGCCAAAAGAGAGCGCGCGGGCGCCCAAGGTCTGGCCGTCGCGGGCGACGGAGAGCAAGGTGCGGGAGTGGCCCACATCGACCACGGCGGTGACGCCGGGCCCGCGGGCCAAGGCCCCCAAGGCGTCGGTGTCGAGCATCACGAGGCGAGGGTCTACGTCGATGGCGTCTAAGCCGCCGAGCAGGGCGCCGACCTCAGCCTTGGGCGCCAGCGCCGCGAACACCCGGGCGCCGCCGCCCCGAAGCTCGGAGATGCGCCAGTCGAGCAAAAAGTCGGCGAGGTCGAAGGGCACGAGGCCCTCCAGCTCAAAGGGCAGGGCCCGGCCGATCTGCTCGCGGTCGGCGAAGGGCATGTCCACGAGGCGCACGGAGACGCTCTCTGCGCCCAGGGACGTCGCCCACAGCGCGCCCTCTTGAGGCCCGAGGTCTTGCAGCAGCGCGTCTAAGGCCGCGAGGCGCGCGCCCAGAGGCGAGGCCGTCGCGCCGGAGACGGCGACGGGGCGGCTGCGCTGCTCTAGACTCTCGCCGCCGCGCCCAGAGCGCGCGCCGCTGAGCACCAGCTTGACGCTGGAGGAGCCGAGGTCGATGGAGATCACGGAGGCCATAGGCTTGAATCCTTCAGGTCTACTCTACCCGCCAGTAACGAACGCGGCCCTGGGCGGACGAGGAGAAGTCGAAGACGGCGGTGATCGACGCGCTGGTGTCGCCCACCTGCCCCGTAGACTGAACGGTGAACACGCTGCTCTTAAACTTGATCGCGTTCTGGAGCTTCTGCTCGTCGAGGAGCGTGAGGCTTTGGTTCTTGATCCAGTCGGCGAAGTCTTTGGGTTTGCTCGGGATGAGGATGGAGCTGTCGAGCTCCCACTGCTGGATCAGGCGCTCCAGCTCAAAGTCCGACGGCGGCGGCGTGACGTGGGTCTTGAGCAAGGCCTCCAACATCTCCGGGCTCGCCGTGAGCAGGTTGATCTTGCCGTCCCCATAGAGCGTGAGGTTCGCCCCGAAGCGGTCCATCACGTCGTCTTGCCAGCCCTCGACCAGCCGAATCTCCTCCATCGTGTCAAACGGGCCGTTCTTCGAGAGATACGGCGGCTCAAACCGTTGGTAGAGGCTGTCCTCATAGCCGCCCTGGGCCGTGCAGCGCGTCGTGTCGAGGTCGATCCAGTCCGTGAGGTTCGCGATGAGCTCCCAGCGGTCGAGGTTCCGCTCGTAGAACCACTGGTCGTTCTCTTGGCCCGACATCAGGCCGAAGAGCGCCTGGGCCATCGGATCTTGCTGGAGCGTCGCGAAGCTGCACACCCCGCCGTCGCAGGTCTTGCCCAACATCGAGACGTTGATCTTCTGCTCTTCGTCCGTGATCTCGGCGTAGAAGTCGCCCTCGAAGTCCAAGAAGCCCTTGTCGGCGAAGCGGCTCTCCTCGCGGCTCTCTTCAGCGATCTCATCCGAGACCTGACCGGCCTGGGCCATGGCCTTGACCTCGTCCTCGTCCACCGAGCCGCCGCCCACCAACAACATACGCATCAGGGGCGTGTTGATCGGCGGGATGAGCTGCCAGAGCGCCCCGAAGGTGGAGGGGATGCCCTGATCCGCCATCTGGCGGTCGGCGATGAGGATGAGCTGGTACAGGCCCACGCCGCTTCTGGCGAGCCAATACGCCCCGGCCTCGTCTCGACCGTGGGCGCTCATCACCAGGCGCACCCGGGCGGTGTAGTTGATCTCCGTGACGAGGATCGTCATGAACGCGATGGTCGTGATCGCCATCAAGAGCGCGACGCCCCGGCGGCTGCCCCGGCGGCGGGCGGCGCCATAAAACGGGTGCCCCGTGAGGCCACGCGGCAGGGTCAGAAACCGCCAGATCGTGCGTAGTGTGGTCATTGGGCCGTCCCCGGCACACACTCGGCGCGTTTGCCGTACTCCAGGATCACCGTCGTCGCGAAGGCGCGCTCTAGGGTGACGTCCTCCTCGACGGGGTCGTCCATGAGCATGATGAGCACGATCTGCACCGCCCGAGGCAAGGCGTTTGTCTGCCCTGACTCAATCGAACGGTCGTCCCAGTCGTCTTGCCACTCGCAGGTCGTGGAGTTTAACGAGCGCACCTGGAACGACTTCACGCCATACGCCAGGGGCAAGATCGGGCCGTCTTTGTCGGTGAGGTGGTCGATGCGTTGGGCCTCACGCATGAGGAGCACCTGGGCGCCGCGCCGGTTGGGATCGGGCTCACCCCAGATCGTGAACTCCGTCTGGTCAGACTCTCGGGTGTTTCGATACAGTCGTTGGTGGGCGAGGCTGGTGAACCACAAGGTGTCTACGGGGTTGTCGTCCCGGGTGGCGAACCGTGTGACGTAGGTGTTGACCGTCTGCAGGTTGCTCGTGAGGTAGGCGAGCTGCAGGCTGCGGGTGATGCGCTGCAAGGCCACCCGGGCGGACTGCTGCAGCTCATCTTCAGCGTCGAGGATGTCCCGGGCCTGCACGGTGCTGGCGATGGACTGCCAGGCCATCACACCCAGCACAGACAGCACAGAGATCGCCACCATGACCTCCACCAAGGTCATGGCGCGGCGCAGGAGCCTCGGCTTACGAAGGGGGCGTTTGACCATCATCGTAGCCCGTCACAGCCGACGCCTACGGGGCCGTCGGCGCCTTGGTCGCCGGTGACGACGTTGGCCTTGGGGTTGATGACGTGGGTGACCAGCTCGACCTGCTGATCTTCGTCTTCGTTCTCGCCCCACCACACGATCACCCGCACCTCCCGCATAAACGGCGAGAGCTTCTCGGTGAGCATGTCGTTGGAGATGCCGAGATCCTCCAGATCGGGCTGGTTCTGTGTAGGATCAAACCCAGAGGCCGACGAGCCGCTCTGCTGGGCCTCTTGATCGGCGCCGGGCATGAGCCCCATGCCCTCCAGATCCCCCATCAACGAGCCCACGTCGCCGCTGATCTCTAGCTTGACCTCTCGCACGGTGTAGGCCCAGCGGAAGTCCTCAAAGGCCTCCTCGTTGAGCTTCTCTAGCTCACCGTCTAGCCCGCCGGCCTCGTAGCCGCCGAAGATGCCTTGGTCGAAGTCCCCTTCAGCCTCGATGTCTTGCTCTTGAATGCCCGCGGACTCCATACACAGGAGCGCCTGGTTCATCTTCTCTTGGGCCAGCGCCGTGGCGGTCATGATGCGGTCGGACTGTGTGGTCATCATCACCGCCGTGGACTGGCTGTCCACGAGCACGACCATCGCCGTGACGAGGATGCCCAAGGCGACCATGACCTCTAAGATCGTGAATCCGCGGCGCCGCGCTGTATGGATTGGGTGAGTCATGGCTGCTCAAGCTCCGGGCCCTCATCAGGCAGCCAGCTCGTCGCGTCTTCAGGGCGACGCTCCTCCTCCATGATGTTCACCCGGCCCGAGACGGGCTCCACCTCGATGGTGTAGCCCTCTTCAGGATCATCTTCAGACACGATCCGGATGAGCGTGTACTCCACCGTGCCGTTGGGGAAGATGTAGGTGTAGGCCATCGTGCCCAGCTCACCCTCCTCCAGAGGGTCCTCTTCAAGATCACGAGAGGGGGCGACGGGCTCGGCGTACTGCGGCGTCCACACCCAGGCGAAGATGGTGCCTTCAGGCAAGGCCACCGGGCCCAACAGCGCGGGGTCGGCGAGGCCCGCGGCGCGCGCGGCCACGTCGCCGCCGCTGCCCGACTCAACGGGGCCGTCGTCTGTGGGGGGTGGCGGCGGCGCGGCGGCGTCTTCCCCTTCGGCGTTCTCGGCGTTGTCCCCTCCCCCGCCAGTGAACAGCGCGCTGATGCCCTGAAAGCTCAGGAGCCCAGCGTCATCGCCGTCTTCCCCGGCGCCCTCCTCCCGCTCACGCTCCGTCGTCGAGGCGAGCTTGTCCTCAAGCGCGTCCTCGTAAGCGACACGCTCATCGGGGGTCAGAAAGATGAGCGTGCGGGGGTCGCCGACCTGGACCTCGTAGGTGCGTTTGTCGAGATCAAACGCCACGCGGAAGGTGACGTTTCGTAGGGCGGCCTCATCCCGAAGGTACTTAAAGGTGATGCCCAGGTTTTTTGCGGCGGCGGACTGCTCCATGAGCAAGAAGCCGTTGAGCGCGGGCAGGGCCACGGCGCCGATCATCAGGATAATCGCGATGACGACGGCGATCTCGATGAGCGTCATGCCCACCCGCCCACGCCGAAGCCCGCCGCGTCTGTGCGCGGGGCGGGTCGGCAGCGTGGGCGGGCTGCGGTGCATCAGTTCTTGAGCTCGGCGGAGTTGATGTCGGCGTCGTAGTCCTCGCCGCCCTCGACGCCATCGGCGCCCAAGGAGACGATCTCGTAGCCACGGCCGCTGGCGGTGTAGATGAACTCGTTGCCCCAGGAGTCTTTGGGCACCGCGCCGTCGGGGAAATACTTCGCCGCGGCGGCGAGGCCTTCAGAGGTGGTGGGGAACTTGCCCTTCTTCGCCGCGGCGTACATGCCGAGGTTCTTGTCGATCTGCTGCATCGTGAGCTTGGTCGTCTCGACGTTCGCCTTGGCGAAGTTGTCGGCGACGGCGAAGCCGACGATGCTCATCATCGTGCCGATGATGGCGATGACGACCATGATCTCCACCAGGGTCATGCCCCGGCGACGGCGCCCTAGCGCGCTGGCGAGGTTCTTCCGCATGAGGGTGCTCCTTTGTGTTGAGTGATTGGTTGAGACGGTTGAGGGGGAGTCCGCTCACCGGGCGATGGCGGACATGTTCATCATCGGGAGCATGATGGCGATGGCCACGAAGGCGACGATGCCGCCCATGGCCAAGATGAGCACCGGCTCCAGGAGGCTCGTGAGCGCGCCGACCATGTTGTCGACCTCCGAGTCATAGGCGTCAGCCACTTTACCCAGCATAGACTCTAGCTCACCCGTCCGCTCGCCGATGGCGATCATGTGGGTCACGATGGGCGGGAACTGGCCGCTGGCCTTGAGCGGACCCGCCAAAGACTCACCTTCAGTGACGTTTTTGCTGGCCTCCACCACGGCCTTCTCGATGACCTTGTTGTTGACGACCGTGGCGACGATGCCCATGGCGCTCAAGATCGGCACGCCGGAGTTCAACAGCGTAGACATCGTGCGGCAGCAGCGTGAGACGGCGACGAGGCGGTTGAGCCGCCCGAAGATCGGCACCTGGAGCAGATACCCGTCAAACTTGAACCGCCCTTCTGGGGTGGTGACCCACCGACGGAAGAAGAAGGCCGCCGCCCCCGCGAGCAGAAAGAACGCCCACCAGTAGCCGACGACCACGTCGGACACCCCCAAGAGCGCCCGGGTGATGAACGGCAGGCTCTCGCCGAAGGTGTCGAACACCCGGCGGATCTTGGGGATGACAAACACGAACAGGCCGAGCACGATGCCCAGGCCCACAAGCGTCATCAGCACCGGGTAGATCATCGCCGAGATGAGCTTGCCCTGGAGCTTCACCTGGCTCTCGGTGTACTCCGCGAGGCGCAGCAGCACCACGTCCAAGGCCCCAGACGTCTCTCCGGCGCGCACCATGTTGACGTACAGATCGGAGAAGATGTTCTTGTGGTCCCGCATGGCCTGGGCCAAGGTGCTGCCCTCGTTCACCTTGTCGCGCACCTCGGCCAGGACCACCCGCAGCTTGGGGTTCTCGACCTGGTCAATCATGGCGCTGAGCGCCTCGACCATGGGGATGCCCGCGCCCACCAAGGTGGAGAGCTGGGAGGTCAACGACGAGAGATCCTGCGCGCTCACCCGCTGGAAATACTTCGAGAAGTCGATCTGGATGTTGATGCCTTTGCCGCGCACACCGCCCGCTTTGGCGTTCTGCTCGACGACATCGGTGGGGAAGACGCCCTGCTTGCGCAGCTTGGCCCGGGCGTTCTTGGCGCCGTCCGAGTCCACGCTGCCCGAGACGGCCTTGCCCGCGGCGTCAAATCCTTTGTATTCGAAGACGGCCACAGCTTACTCCAGCGCGTCTTCCTGGGTGATTCGCATGATCTCCTCAAACGAGGAGGCCCCTTCAAACACCTTGCGGACGCCGTCATCACGCAGGGTCTTCATGCCGTCGGCCAAGGCGGCCTTGCGGATGGTGCCCGCGTCTTTGCCCTGCATCACCAAGGCGCGCACGGAGTCCGTCACCACGAGGATCTCGTAGATGCCGGTTCGGCCCTTGTAGCCGGTGCTCAGGCAGGCCGCGCAGCCCTTGGCCCGGTACACCGTCTGACCGACCAGAGAGGCCCGGGTGAGGCCAAGCTCACGCAGCTCCAAGTCGCTCGGGTCGTAGACCTCCTTGCAGCTTGGGCAGAGCCGCCGCACGAGGCGCTGGGCGAGCACCATCAACAGCGAAGACGACACCAAGAAGGGCTCGACGCCCATGTCGGTGAGCCGGGGGAACGCGCCAGCGGCGTCGTTCGTGTGCAGTGTGCTGAACACGAGGTGGCCGGTGAGCGAGGCTTGCACGGCGTTGTCGGCCGTCTCCTTGTCGCGGATCTCACCGACGAGGATGACGTCGGGATCCTGGCGGAGGTGGGCGCGCAGGGCGCTGGCGAAGGTGAGGTCGATCTTGGGGTTGACCTGGGTTTGGCCAACGCCACGAAGCTCGTACTCAATGGGGTCCTCGATGGTGAGGATGTTGAGATCCGGCGCGTTGATCTCGGCGAGGGCCGAATACAGCGTCGTCGTCTTGCCCGAGCCCGTGGGGCCGGTGACCAAGATGATGCCGTGGGGCCGCTGGATGTAGCTGCGGAAGGTCTCCAGGTTGGCCTTGGCCATGCCCACGGCGTCCAGAGAGAACACCGAGCCCTTCTCCAAGATACGCATGACCACCCGCTCGCCGTGGCGCACGGGCAAGGTGGACACACGAAGGTCTACCTCGCGGCCCGCCATACGAATCCGGATGCGGCCGTCCTGGGGGATACGTTTCTCGGCGATGTTCAGACCGGCCATGATCTTGATACGCGACACGATCGAGGCCTGCAGCCGGGGCGGCGGCTTCACGATCTCATACAGAACGCCGTCGATGCGGAAGCGGACGTTCAGCTCTTTCTCAAACGGCTCGATGTGAATGTCAGACGCGCGGTCTTTGATGGCCTGGGTGAGCAGGGTGTTCACGAAGCGGATGATCGGCGCCTGGTTGGGATCATCGAGGATGTCGTCTTGGAGGTTGAGATCGCCCTCTAAGTCGCCCTCTTTCTCCTCACGCACCTCCTCCAGCACCGCTGATGCGCTGCGGGAGGCCTTGTCAAACGCCTTGTTGATCGCGTTGCGCAGCTCATCGGCGGGCACGAGCACGGCCTGAATCGGCTTACGCAGCATCACCCGCAGATCGTCCGCCGAGGGCAGCGTCGCCGGGGAGGCGATGGCCACGAGCACCCGGCCGTTCTCCTCCCAAAGCGGCAAAAAGCCCTTCTCGCGGGCGAGGCCGAGGGGCAGCGCGCGCACGACGTCGAGATCGAGGCGATCGAGGTTGATCGTCTCCATCACCGGCAGGCCGCTGATGACGCTCAGGCTGTGCGCCAAGGCCGACTTGGAGAGGCCGTCCGCGCGCTGAAACGCCTCCAGAAGCGGCATCTCGTTCTTGGTCGCGACGCCTTCAGCCTCCTTGACGCGCTGGGCGGTGACCCCAGCCTCGACCAACAGCTCGGAGAGCTCCCGGCGGCGAATGCTCACGGCGCCTCCTCGGGGTTCGTGGGATCCGCGTCGGGATCCCCCTCGTCGCCCTCCACGGGATCCGCGCCCACGCCGCCCGCGCTGGGCGGGGCCTCGGGGGCGGCCTCCAAGGGCGTGTAGCTCACGTCGTCGATGTTGCTGCGGTACAGAGAGGGCTCGTCGATGATGTTCATCGAGTGACCCAGCAGCGTGTTCAGCGCCTCGACCTGCTCCAGCTCCGACTTGCCGTAGAAGCGGCGCAAGAACTCCTCACGCTGGGCCACCTTGATGCGGTACACCTCCTCCAGATCCGCCGGCTCGTCGATGACGTGGGGCGTGAGGAAGATGAGCAGGTTGGTCTTGCGGGTGGACTCGCGGCGGCCACGGAAGAGCGCGCCGACGAGGGGAAGATCACCCAGAAGGGGGATCTTCGTCTCCACCTGGGTGGACGTCTGGCCCATGAGGCCGCCGATCACGACGGTCTGGTTGTCACGAACCAACACAGTCGTCTCGGCGCTGCGTTTGGAGGTGATGAAGCCCGCCGTGGAGACGTCGAGGCCTTGGGCGTCCTCTTCGATCTCCGAGACCTCTTGGAAGACCTCCAGCGTCACATAGTCCGACTCGTTGATCTGCGGCGTCACCTTCAAGGTGATGGCGACGTCCTCACGCTGATACGTCACGAGCGGGTTGTTGTTGGAGTCACGACCCGAGGCCACGGGGAACGGGATGTTACGACCGACGACGATCTTCGCCTCCTCGTTGTCCATGGTGAGGATGTTCGGCGTCGAGAGGATGTTCACCTGAGAGTTCGACTGTAGCGCGTTGAGCACGATGCCGAAGGCGGGGATGGTGAGCGCCGTGCCGCCGGAGAGGGGGTCACTGTTCACGGTGATGCTCTCACCGAACACGCCCATCGCCAAGCCCGAGAGCAGGTCCGAGGAGAGGCCTAAGGACGAGGCGCCGAGCTGGGCTGAGCCCAACACGATGCCGCCCGCGTCGCCGGGCTTGCCGACGTGAACACCGGCGCCGACGCTGATCTCGTCCTCGCTCGCGAGCTCCATGATCACGACCTCTACAAACACCTGCTTGCGGCGGATGTCGAGCTGGTCGATGACGTGGCGGAGCGTGTCGTAGGCCTCAGGCGAGGCGATGATCACCAGCGAGTTTGTGTTCTCATCGGAGGTGACGCGGATGCTGTCGTCGAGGAGCGAGGCCGCGCCGCCTTCGCCCGCCGCTGGGCCCGCGTCCGCCGGAGCGCCGCCCGCGGGCTGGTTACGCCGCTGGGCCGCCGTCTGTGTGGTGCTGCGCTGCTGGGCGGCGCCGCCCGTGCGGTTCGCTTGGCTCAGGTTGGAGAGCACCTGGGCGACGTCTTCAGCCTTGGCGTGCTCCAGATACACCACATGAATCTGGGAGCGTGAGGCGGGATCGACGTCGCGGTCAAGCTCGGCGATGAGCGCGAGCACCTTGGCCATCGCCTCTTCGTTCGCGAGCAAGATCAGGGAGTTGGTGCGCTCATCCGCCACCATCTTCTGGATGTAGCTGCCTTCACTGCCGACGTTTGAGGCGGTGGACGCGGCGGCGGGCGCGGCCTCTGTGGTGGCCCGGCGGCGGCGGTTGCCCGCGGCCTGGGGCGCCTGGGCGCTGGAGGCAGACGAGGTCGTCTCGGCGGAGCCGTAGATCTGCTCGATGAGGGTCTTGACCTCGGTGGCCGTGGCGTATTGCAGCGTCACGATCTTGAGCTCAGCCCGAGGCGCGGCCACATCAAGCTGGCTGATCACCTTCCACATGCGGCGAATGTTCACCGCGGCGTCGGTCACGATGAGCGTGTTGGTGGGCGCGTACGCCACGATCTTCGCCTTGGGACCGGCGAGGCCTTGGGCGACGGAGGAGATGTCGGAGACGCTGATGTTGTCGAGCTGGAAGATCTGCGTGATGTACGCATTGGACGACGAGACGGTGGAGCCCTCGTACACCCGCACCGGGGACTGCGCGGCCTCGCCGTTGGGGATGACCTTGGTGCTGGTGCCCACCTCAACCGTCGTGTAGCCCGCCACCTCCAGGGCCGCGAGGAAGGCCTCATAGGCGCTGGCGATGGTGACGTCGGTGTGGGAGATGATCGTGATCTTGCCCTTCAGATCGTCCTGCAGGATGTAGTTCCGGCAGGTGATGCGGGCCATGTACTCGACCAGATCGCGGATCTCGACGTCGACAAAGTCCATGCGCACCTTGACCGTCGGGTCGATGCACGGGGGCTTGTTGACCACAGCGGTCTTGGGGGTGCCGGTGGCGTCGGTGGCGCCGGGCTCACCGGGGTTGCCGCCCAGCTCAGGCTGCGGGTCCTCGGGCGTGGCGGGGGCCGGCACGGGCAGCGGCGCTGGGCCACCCGGACGAGGCGCGCCGATCACGGGGGCGGAGGGCCCGTCGATGCGCGGCGGGATTTGAGGGTCTTCGCCGTCCTGGGCATAGGACGGACGGCCCGCGAGAAGGCCAGCGCACAACAGCACGCAGCTCGGGATCAGCGCTCGCAACAGGTTCCGGCTCGCCACATCGGCTCCGCGTCCGCTCAACGGACCTCATACTCGAAGGTCTGCCGCTTGTTTCGCCGGGAGACCTCGAAGGTGAAGTTGGACTCGCTCTGAAGGCTCTGAAAGGCGGAGAGCGCCTGGTCGGGGCTGGTGAGACCCATCCCGTTGACCTGGTGCACGATGTCGCCGTTCTTGATGCCCAGCTTGTCGAAGATGCTGCCACGACGGATCGCGCTTAAGCGATACCCGTCGACCTCACCGTCCGCTCCGCGATGCGGGACGACCCGCACCTTAGAGGCCAAGGAGTCGATGTTCGCCATCGCGTCCTCAAGCAGCTTTCGCTCGACGATGAACTTGTTGTCGCCCTCTTTGGTGATGCCGCCGTCGGACTCACCCGCGGGCTCGGGCTCGGAGGCGGGCCGGGGTTTGGCCTCACCCTTCGCGCCCATCTCGATGTACTCAAGCTCCCCGGTGCCACGATCGATCCAGACCTTCTTGGCCTCGATGCGTACGATCTTGCCCTCACCGCCCTCTAAGGTGTCGCCGACGCCATACCCTTGGCTGCGGCTCTCGCGGTCGTCTTTGGCGATGAGCGCTGAGGAGAACAGCTCGGGCTCGGCCACCATGGTGGCGATGAGCACATACCGAAGCTCGCTCGCGCCGACCTCGCCGCCGGCCACGCCGTCCGCCGTGGCGCCGACCTTGGTGGAGTCAAAGATGGACCGCCGCACGAAGGGATCGACGAGGTCACTCTTGCTGAGCCGACGGGCGCTGGCGACGGGGTTGTCTTCAGGGGGCGGCGGCGCGTCGTCGGGGCCAGGCTCGGCGTTCTCAGGAGCGCCGCCCTCGGCCATCGGCTCGTCCCCGGCGACGACGGGGCTCGCGTCGATGGGCTCAGCGCCTTCAGGCAACGTGAACACCACACGCTTGAGCGTCTGGTTGAGGGTGGCCGCCGACAAGAACGACGTCAGCGCGATCATGGCCGCGCCCGCTTGGACGCGCCGAGTCTGGAGCAGAGCTTTGAGGGCCACGATCACGAAGACTCTCCTGACCTTTGCCGATGCAAGATCCGGGCCAGCTTTGGAGGTGCTCAGGCTGCCGTCGGGGCCTCGGGTTCGCGACAGCGTGTCATCAGCGACCGGGGGAGGGCCCAGGGCCGTGACAAGTTGTCATCGCGTGCTCGACCGCGCCGACTTGAGCCCGTTAACCGCTCCGGCGGGCCGCCGCCCGGTCTCAGAGGGCCGCTCCCCGAGAGTTTCCGAGCCCAAGCCTTCTAGCCCCGCCGCCGAGGCGGTTATCTTGCGCGGCATGTCTCGCAGCCCGATCCCCACCTGGACCTTCGCCCTCGTCGCTGTGCGGCGAGAAGATCAATTCCTGCTTGTACAAGAAGACAAGAAGGAGAAGCCTTGGTATCTGCCCGCCGGACGGGTGGAGGCCGGGGAGAGCCTCGTGGACGGCGCCGTTCGCGAGACGATGGAGGAGGCCGGGGTGCCCGTGGCCATCGACGGCGTGGTGCGCATCGAGCACACCCCGGCGTCGAAAGACAACTCCCGTCTTCGGGTGTTCTTCACCGGCCACGCCATTGATGACCGGCCCCCCAAGTCGGTGCCGCGCAAAGACACCCTGCGGGCGGCGTGGTTCACCCTCGATCAGATCCGGCAGCTCAAGCTGCGCAACACCGAGGCCTTGGAGATCTGCGAGTACCTCGCCGCGGGCGGGCCGGTGTACCCCATCGCGCTCCTCGCGCCCAAAGGCTCCGCGCCCTTCGCGGCGACTGCGGCGGATCAGCGGGGCTGAGCCTCAGGCGCCTCTTCTAGGGGCACCTCTTCCGCTGGCGGCGGCTCCGCTGGCGGCGGCGTGCGTAGGGTCTCGATCAAGAAGAGCAGGCCCGGGTCGGGCAGCTCGACGTGCAGCGCCGTGAGGGCGAGGATCGCCTCATCCACACGATCCTCAGCGACGAGCGCCAAGGCCGCGTCGTGTTTGGCCTGGGCGGCGAGCAGGCCCACGGCGAGGCGCTGGCCGTCGGGGCCGTCTACGACGCTGAGGCGCTGGGGGCGGTCGATGTGGGGCAGATCCGCCACCTCGTCGATGACGAAGCTCGCCGGGTTCACCTCGGGCTCGCTGCGCACGACCGTCACGGCGTTGCCTTCGATCGCCTCGACGCGGCAGGCGCTCGACGCCCGGATCACCCCGTAGCCCTTGAGGCTCAAGGCCATCATCCCGGGGCTCATGGCGGTCTGCTGATCCCAGGCGAGGAGCTCCTCGGCGACGACCTTGTCCGCGAGGATCTGCCGGGCCGGAGCGTCGATGGAGAGCCCCGGGAGCGCCTCACATACCGAGACGGCGAGGGGGGCGAGGCCAGGGCCGCAGCCCACGAGCAGGGCCAACAGGAGCATACACACCTCAGGTCGTCTGGCCGTACCCCATATCCGGGCGGCGGCGCGCCGGGGATGGACTGTTGGCCTGTTCAGTTGGCCCGGCGCGAGATACAACCGCGGCTCTATGCAGATCACGCTCAACGCGCCCTTCGCCCCCGCCGGGGACCAGCCCAAGGCCATCGCGACGCTCACCGAGGGCCTCGCCCGGGGGGAGAAGCACCAGGTCCTCCTGGGCATCACCGGCTCGGGCAAGACGATGACCATCGCGCATGTCATCGCGAACAGCCAGCGCCCAACGCTCGTGCTGGCCCACAACAAGACCCTCGCCGCCCAGCTCTTCGGCGAGCTCAAGAACCTCTTCCCCCAGAACTGCGTCGAGTACTTCGTCTCGTACTTCGACTACTACCAGCCCGAGGCCTACGTCCCGTCCTCCGACACCTACATCGAGAAGGACAGCCTCATCAACGAGCGCATCGACAAGCTGCGCCACGCCGCCACCCGGGCGCTCTTGGAGCGCCGCGACGTGATCATCGTCGCGTCCGTGAGCTGCATCTACGGCCTTGGATCTCCCGAGGCGTACAGCAACATGCTGCTGCGCTTAGAGAAAGGCCAGCGGGTGAGCCGCGAGGCCATCCTGCGGAAGCTCGTCGAGATTCAGTACACCCGCAACGACATGGACTTCCACCGGGGCACCTTCCGCGCCCGGGGCGACGTCATCGAGATCTTCCCCGCCCACGAACAAGACCACGCCCTGCGGGTGGAGCTCTGGGGCGACGAGGTCGAGGCGATCTCGGTCATCGACCCTCTGCGCGGCGTTCGTTTGGAGGCGCTGGACCTCTGCTGCATCTACCCGGCCTCGCACTACGTCACCCCCAAGTCGCAGACCGATCGGGCCGTGGCGTCGATTCGGGCCGAGCTTGTCGAGCGCCTCGCGACGCTGAACGCCGAGAACAAGCTCGTCGAGGCCCAACGTCTTGAGCAGCGTGTTCAGTACGACCTGGAGATGATCGAAGAGCTCGGCTACTGCTCGGGCATCGAGAACTACTCTCGGCACCTCACCGCGTCTGCCGAGGGCGCCCCGCCGCCAAACCTGCTGTCGTACTTCCCAAAGGACTGGCTGCTCGTCGTGGACGAGTCCCACGTCAGCTTGCCCCAGGTCCAGGGCATGTACGTCGGCGACCGCAACCGCAAAGAGACCCTCGTGCGGTACGGCTTCCGCCTGCCGAGCGCCATGGACAACCGCCCCCTACGTTTTGACGAGTTTGAGGAGCGGGTGAACCAGGTCATCTACGTGAGCGCTACGCCGGGCCCGTATGAGCTGGAGAAGGCCGGGGATCAGCTCGTGGAGCAGGTGATCCGCCCCACGGGCCTGCTCGACCCCTTGGTGGAGGTGCGCCCGGCGGTCACCCAGGTAGACGACCTCCTCGCCGAGCTTCGCCTCGTGATCAGCCAAGGCTGGCGCGCGCTGGTCACCACGCTCACCAAACGCCTGGCGCAGGAGCTCACCGACTACTTCCGCGAGCTGGGCCTGCGGGTGCGCTACTTACACAGCGACGTAGACACCTTAGAGCGCATGGAGATCCTGCGGGATCTGCGCCTGGGCGAGTTCGACGTGCTCGTGGGCATCAACCTCTTGCGAGAGGGCCTCGATCTCCCCGAGGTCGCCCTGGTGGCCATCCTCGACGCCGACAAAGAGGGCTACCTGCGCAGCGAGCGCAGCCTCATCCAGACCATCGGCCGCGCCGCGCGAAACGTCGAGGGCCGCTGCATCCTCTACGCCGACCGGGTCACGGAGTCGATGCGGAAGGCGATGTACGAGACCGCCCGCCGCCGGACGATTCAAGAGGCGTACAACCTTGAGCACGGCATCACGCCCCGCACCATCGTGCGCGCCATCGAGAGCCACCTCGCCGACATGTTGGGCGGCACCACCGACACCGGCGCCGAGGCCAAGCTCGCCGCCGATGGCGCCTCCCGGGCCCCTGAAGACGCCAAGAGCCTGCCGCTCACGGCGATCCCCGAGACGCTCAAGCGCCTACGCGCCGAGATGAAGGCCGCCGCCGAGCGCCTCGACTTTGAGGAGGCCGCCCGCCTGCGCGACCGCTTGCGCGCCTTAGAGAGCTGGGCGATGGAGCTCTCGGGTGAGCTGCCCAGCGAAGAGCGCACCATCGGCGCCCGGGCCGCCGCCGCCTCCAAGGCCGATCCTGGCCAAAAAGCCCCCCGCCGCACCTCCAAAGGCCGCCCTCCCCGGCATAAGTGAAGGTTCCCCATGCTCCTCCTGATGTTTGTGATCGGCTGCGGCTACTCCGTCGAGGCCTGGTGGACCGATCTCGCTGAGGCCCACTGCCGCTGCGTGGCGCCTGAAGACTGGCGCGAGTGTCTGGACGAGCAGATGGTGATCTACGAGTCCACGCCGGAGTGGGAGGCCTGCCACGATGAGGCCGCGCCCGTAGACCGCGAGGCCGTTCGGGAGTGGACAAAAGACTACTCAGACGCCTGCCGCACCCCGTCCGAGCCCGCGCCCGAGCCCGAGGACCCGAACTGGGTCGACGCCTGTGAGCTCTGAGTGAGCCTACGCGTCTGGGTCTGCCTCGACCAACACGACCTTGAGCACCTGGCCCTGGCCGCTGTGCGAGCGGCCATGCCCGCTGAGCGGCTGCACCCCGCCGCGCGCCTGCACCTCCAGATCTCCCCGCCAATCACCCCCGGCGAGCTCTTCCGGCATGGCTCCGTCGAGCCCCCGCGCCTGCGCCTGATGGCCCTGCGCAACAGCGACCGCCGCGGCCGCCTGCTCGACCCGCTGGGCGAAGAGGCGCTCTCGTTGGCGCCGCAAGGCCCCGTCGCCCGGGGCGGTCTGCCGTGGGTCGAAGAGCTCGGCTGCCCCGCGCTCTCCAAGGCCCTCGGCGCCTGCCTGCTTTTGTGCTGGGAGGAGTCGCCGAGCCTCGCCTACGCCGCGCTCTACCGCCAAGGCCGCTGCCAGTGGTCTCTGGCCCTGCGCCCGTTCAAGGACGTCGTGCGGTTTGACGGCGGCCGCGCCTGGCGCGACAAGGGCCGCCTCGTCGCCGATGGTGACCGCGCCGAGATCATCCGCCTGGGCTTTGAGAAGCTCTTGACGGAGCCCCTGCCGATCGATCCCGACGAGGCCCTCGTCTTGCCCGACGTGCTCGCCGAGGCGCTCATGGGAGCGCCCGACGTGCCCCTGAAGTTGAAGACTTAGCGGGTCTCAGCGCTTGAGCGCGCGGCGGCCCAGGTAACGAGCGGCCTCACCCAGCTCATCCTCGATGCGCAAGAGCTGGTTGTACTTCGCGATGCGGTCGGTGCGGCAGGCCGAGCCGGTCTTGATCAGCCCCGTGCCCGCGGCGACGGCGAGATCGGCGATGAAGGTGTCTTCGGACTCGCCAGAGCGGTGGGACGAGATCGTGGTGTAGCCGGCCTTCTGGGCCATCTGAATGGCGTCCAGCGTCTCGGTGACCGTGCCGATCTGGTTGAGCTTGATGAGGATGGAGTTGGCGACCCCACGCTCAATGCCGTCGCTCAGGCGCTTGAGGTTGGTGACGAAGAGGTCGTCGCCGACGATCTGCACCCGGCCGCCGAGGCGGTCGGTGAGGAGCTTCCAGCCCTCCCAGTCGTCTTCAGCGAGGCCGTCCTCGATGGACAACAGCGGGAAGCGGTCACACCAGCCGACGTAGTGCTCCACGACCTCGGCGGAGGTCATCTGCACGCCGCCGAAGGTGTACACGCCGTCTTTGTACAGCTCGTTCGCCGCGACGTCCAAGGCCAGGACGACCTGCTCGCCGAGCTTGTAGCCCGCGGCCTCCACGGCCTCACAGACCAACGAGAGGCCATCTTCGTTCGACGGCAGGTCGGGGGCGAAGCCGCCCTCGTCGCCTACGCCCGTGGCGAGCTTGCGCTTCTTGAGCACGCTCTTGAGGGTGTGGAAGACCTCAACCCCGCAGCGCAGGCCGTCGGAGAAGGTCTCGAAGCCCACGGGGAGGATCATAAACTCTTGCACGTCGACGTTGTTGTCGGCGTGGGCGCCGCCGTTGATGATGTTCATCATCGGCACGGGCAGGGTCTTGGCGTTGGTGCCGCCCAGGTAGCGGTAGAGCGGCAGGTCGAGGTGCAGGGCGGCGGCCTTGGCCACGGCCATGCTCACGCCGAGGATGGAGTTTGCGCCATACCGCGACTTGTTCGCCGTGCCGTCGAGGTCGATGAGCATCTTGTCGATGGTGGGCTGATCCCGGGCGTCGAGGCCGATGAGGTGGTGCGACAGCGTGTCGTTGACGTGGCCCACCGCCTTGGTGACCCCTTTGCCTTTCCAGGCCGCGCCGCCGTCGCGAAGCTCGATCGCCTCGTGCTCTCCGGTGGACGCGCCGGAGGGGACGATCGCCCGGCCTACGGCGCCGTCGTCCAAGGTGACCTCGACCTCTACCGTCGGATTGCCACGGGAGTCGAGCACTTGCCGGGCGTAGACCTCATAGATCGCAGACATGATGCCTCCTGAATTGTCGTGAAGGGGGTTAGCATGGACCGCCTGATGAAGCACCCGGCACAACAAAGCCCCAAGGGACATCCGATGCGTGCGCTTCAATTGAGCCTCCTGTTCGTCCTCCTCCCCGCCTGCGCTGGAGAGCTGCGTTACGCCAAACGTGCGCTCCAAGAGGGCACACACGCCCCCGCCGTGCGCGCCGGGATCGCCCCCGAGACGCTCTACGGCGGCAGCGCTGAGGTCACGCTCACCGGCCCCGTCGTGCTGCCGCTGGTGATCGCGTCGCCCGATGACGCCTCGCCGCTCGTGCGGGTGCGCCTCGGCGAAGGCGAGGCCGCCAAGGATCACCTCTTCATTCTTGATCCTTCCGTGGGGCTCAGCGAGGTCAGCGACGGCGTGGTCGAGACCTTGGGCCTCAAGCCCAAGCAGCGCAGCGTAGACGGCTGGATCGGCGATCCCGAGGCCCCCGACGCCTACGTCAAGCTCGACGGCGTGCAGCTCGCCGAGGGCGCGGTCATCGACGGGCTGTGGGCGAAGACCGGCTACACCCGCAAGATCGGCGGGCTCACCATCGACGGCGTGATCGGCCTCGGCGGCCTGCCGCAGCTCGCGGGGGCGCTCTCTCGCACCAAAGGCACCCTCACCCTGGCCCCGGTCTCAAGCGCCCAGGCCGTGCTCAACGAGATCAAGGGGCGTGAGGTCAGCGTGAGCCGCAGCCTCGGCGGCGCCGTGACTCAAGGAAGAGTCACCATCGGCTACAACGTCCCCACCACCTTCCTCGTCCCCGTCACCATCGGCGGCAAAGACGGCGTCGCGGCCTTGGCGCTCAGCGGCAGCCTCAAGAGCGGGCCCATGGCCGAGCTGAGCCGCCCCTTGCTGGACTCCGCCGCGGCGCTCACCACCTTGGGCAACCTGCGCGTCGTGCAGTCGAGCCTCGCCCTTGGCGGCGAGACGATGAGCGTCACGGCGATGGAGACCCTCGACCTTCGCGGCTTCGCCCAGGAGCCCTACGACGTCGTCCTGCGCGCCCAGGTCACCGGGGCCTGGGATCTCGCCTGGGACTTCAACGCCGGGGTGCTCCGGTTTGCCCCGGCGAGCCGCCCCGACCGCACCGCGCCGCCCGCGCCCCTCGACCCCAAGAAGCCGATCCCCGCCGACCGCGCCCAGGCGCTCAAGGTGGAGAACCTGCTCAAGAAGCTTGAGCCCGACCCAAAGACCGGCGAGCCGCCCAAGCCCGAGGCCCTCGCGGGCACCCACCGCGCCTTGGCGACGGTGTACAGCGGCTTGGAGGGCTTTGAGGCCAAGGCCTTGGAGCACGCCACCCTCGCCCAGACCACCTGGCCCGAGGCCTGCGCCTCGGAGCAGCTCCTGGGTGAGCTGCGCTGGTCCGCCGGAGACGCCGCCGCCGCCGCCCGGCACTACGAGCGCGCCGTGAGCCTGTACGGCGCGTGGATCGAGCTCCCCCGGGACGAGCGTAAACAGCACCAAGAGGCCAAGGCCGAGGCCGAGAAGAAGGGCGAGACCTACGCGGGCCCCGCGCCCCAAGACGGCGCCTGCGCCAGCGCGCGCTCCGATTGGGCCAAGGCGCTCTTCGCCCAAGGCCAACACGACGCCGTGCTCAAGCTCTACGACGAGGGCCTGAACGACCCCCGCCCGCGCCTCGCGCTGGACATGGAGCTCGCGCTCTTGGCGGGCAACGTCCACCTCAGCCGCGGGGATGACCGCGCCGCTGAAGCGGCCTACCTCCAGGCCTTACGCCGCGGCGGCGCCACGGATCCGCGCGTGCTCCTGGGCCTCGGCCTCGCCCAACACGGCGATCCCCAGACCGCTGACGCCGCGCTCAACAACCTGAGCGAGGCCGTCTGGCGGGGCGGCGGGATCATCGCCGTGCGCGCCTTGGCCCAGGTGAGCGCCGCCGCTTCAGACCCAACGGCCCGGCTCAACGACGCCCAGGCCCTCGCCAAGACGTATGAGACCTCCCCTGTGGCCGAGCTGCTCGTCGCCGAGCTGCTGGCGCGCACCGCTCAGGATCCCGTCGAGGCCGCCACCATCGCCGTCGCCCGCGCCGAGGTCGGCCTGCGCGCGGGCCGGGGTGGAGACGAGCTCCTCGCCACCTACGCCTACGCCTTGGCCCTCAAGGGTGACCTCCCCGCCGCCCGGGCCCTCGCTGAAGCCCAGGCCAAACAAGATCCCGACTCCGCGGAGTGGCTGATCGTGCTCGCCCAGCTCGCCTCCGCCGCGGGTGACGCCGAGTCCGCCGCCCGCTACGTCCGCCTCGCCGCCCAGCGCGCCCCCGACAACCCCGCCTTGGCTCTGGCCTTGCGTGACTGAAGACGTCGAGCCCGAGGCCCTTCACGCGGAGGAGGCGCTCGGCTCGGCGCGCGCGCCCCGAGCGCTGTTGGCCCCGGCGAACGTCGATCAGAACCTCCGCGACGCCGCCCAGGTCTGGGCGGTGATGGTGGGCTGCTGGCTGGGCATCATCTTTGGTCCGGCCGCCCTCTATCCGCTCTGGGTGCTGATCTTGGGGGGTCGCCTGAACGCCTTGGGCGTGATCTTGCACGAGCTCTGCCACATGCCGCCCCAGCGCGGCGGGCGGGCCCTGCTCCTGGAGATGTTGGCGGGCTGGCCGATCATGTCCACCGTCGACGCGATGCGCTACCACCACCTGCGCCACCACCGCGACTCAGGGATGCCCACCGACCCGTACCTCAAGCCGCCCTTGGCCGGCCGCCCGCTGCTGCGCCTGTTCTATTGGCAGCGCACGGGCCTGTTGATCTTCGTGTGGACCCTCCGGATGATCGTGGGCAACCTCGCCGCGGTGATCCCGGCCCTGCGGACCTTCTACGCGAGGGGGCTCCTTCAAGATCGCTCCGGCGCGCCCCTTCGGGACAGCCCCGAGGTGATCCGCTGCGCCCAGGCCGAGCGGCGCTTGATCCTGCCGCTCGTGCTGCTCGTGATCTTGGGGGGCCTGTCCCCCGGCGCGCTGGTCTATGGCGTGATCCTCCCCGCTTGGGTGGCGGGGCTTCTGTGCGGCTGGCGGCTTCTGGAGGAGCACAGCGACGCCCGCGCCACGGACCGCCGGGTCGAGACGACGCTGCGCACCACCCGGGATCACAACCTCGACCCCTTGGGGCGGCTCTTCTTCGCGCCGCTCAACGTCGGTTACCACGTCGCGCACCACCTGCACCCCCAGGCCGCAAAAGAGCGGCTGCCCGAGCTCGCCGCCTGGACCCGCGCGCAGCATCCCGAGGCCTACCCGCGGCTTCGTCGCTGGTGGGGAGGCGACGAAGCGGCCCGCGACGGGGTATGATGAGGCGTCCCCGCTGGAGCTAGGCCCCATGCCCGTCTCGTTCACCCGCCGGAACCTGCTCACCTGGCTCGGCGCAGGCGCCCTGACCGCCGCGCTGCCGGGCCGCGCCTTCGCCAAGTCCGATGAGATCGAGCCCCTCGCCGCGCTGAAGCTCGCGACGATGAACCAGCGCGACGACGCCTGGGGCAAGGTGCTCAGCGTGTGGGCCCGCCACTTAGAGAAGGTCTCCAACGGCCAGCTCGACACGAGCGTGATTCACGACGGCGGCGATCGGGGCCTCGATGAAGAAGAGGTCACCCGGCGCCTGCTCGCTGGGGTGTGGGATGGCGGCGTGGTCACGGCCACGGGGCTCTACCAGGCCGCCCCCGCCGCCCAGGTGCTCCAGCTCCCCGGGCTGTTCGGCGCTTGGGCCGATGTAGAGGGCGCCTTGGGCCGCGCCCGCCCCGAGCTCGACCGCCAGCTCGCCGCCGCCGGGCTCACCGTGCTCGGCTGGGGCAACGTCGGCAGCCGCTACCTGTTCACCCGCGGCGTCGCCCTACGCTCTCCCGCCGACATGGGCGCCCAGCAGGTCTATCTGCCCAAGGGTGATCTCGCGCTCAAGGCGCTCTATGAGGTCGCCGGGGTGCCCGCCCCGCTCACCTTTGATGAGGCCGCCGTGCGCCACCGCCTCACCAAGGCCGAGCTCTCCGTGGTGCCCGCCACCTTGATGCAGGCCGAGTCCCGCGGCTGGCTCGGCGCGCCGCGCCTCGACCAGCTCGTCGCCGTGCGCCTGGGGGTGCAGGTCGCCGCCCTCGTCATGCGCACCGACGCCCTGGACGCCTTGCCCAGCCACCTTCGTGAGCTGGTCTTAGAGACCGGCCCCCTCGCCGCGAGCGGCCTCACCACCCGCACTGAAGAGCTCGAGGCCGCCGCCTTGGCGCGTGTGCAGCAGCTCACCGCGCCGATCGAGCTCGCTGAAGGGTTTGTGACCCAGTGGGACGACGCCTTCAAGGCCGCCCGCGAGCGGCTCGTCTCCGGCGGCGCCATGCCCCAGGCGCTCCTGGACCTCATGGCCGCCCCCGCCGCGCCTTCGGGCTTCTCCGGCGCCCAAGGCGGCTGAGCTTCGGCGGTCAGCGCCTCAGGGTGTAGGTTTTGTGCGCGGCTCGCTGCGCTCAAACCAGAGGTCAAGGAGCGGCCCGAGCATCGGCAACAAGGCCCAGCGCCAGTTGCGGCCGAGCTCACGGTGAATGAGCATCGAGGTGAGCCAGAACGCCAGAAAGTCGAAGCCCATGATGAACATGAAGGCTTCAGTTCGGGTGGCGTGCCACCACACGCCGGGCTCGGTGGCGACGAGGCCCCAGGCGCCCAGGCAGAGCGTCGCCAAGGTGAGCACGCTGACGATGCGGCGCCCGGCGAGGAGCTTGAGCGGCCCCGTCACCGGCTGGCGTTGGTTAAACGCCGAGCGCAAGAAGAAGCCCGGCAAGAGCGCGAAGGCCCCGAGCACGTTGGCGAGGAGCACAAACGGCCACAGCGGCAGGGGCCGAGCGTTCAAGAGCGGCGCCGCGCGCGCCCCGATCACCCACGGCCAGATGCCCATGAGCATAAAATGCACGATGACGAGGGGGTCCTCTCCTTCCCAATCCCCGGTGAGCAGGCGAATCACCCACTCTGACTGATCCGGGCGCGCATCGGGCGAGCCGATGAACGACACGGCCATCAGGGCGATCCACACGATCAGATAGCCCAGGCGGTGAACCGGCGGCTCAGGGCTCTCCACGGGGGGCCTCCTCGGCGGGGGAGCTGGACGGCGAGGCGGGGACGCCGCCTTTGATTCTCACCCAGGCCGCGAGGAACTTCTGGTGCAGCCAGTCACGGATGTGGTGGCGCCGACGCCACAAAACCACGGTGCCGATGCCCTTGATCGTCCACCAGGCGATCATCCACTTGCCGGCGTTCAGCAAGAAGTCCGCCGAGGGGATCCAGGCGAAGGGCAGCTCCGTGGCCTCCGCGGGCGCGGCGACGGGCTCCTCGGTGGCGATGACCAAGGCGTCGTCTCCACAGCGTAGAACGACCTCGACGGGCCCGGCGCGCCAGCTCTGGTCAGGCGCCCCCGGGAGGCTCGCGACGAGCTCGACGCGGTGCGGGCCGGGGCTGAGGCTCACGGGCGCGTGGTGGTCAGGGGTGCAAGCGGCGTAGATCAGGTCTTGGCCGCGGCCAACCCAGCTCCCGCCAAACGGCGCGGGCTCTGGCAGCGAGGCCGACGGGCGCCAGAGCTGGCCGTCTACCCAGGTCTCGAACAGGAAGGCGTCGCGCCAGGGCTCGGCGGAGGGGTGAAGGGTGAGGCTCACCTTGGCCGAGGCGGCGTCGAGGGCCTCGGAGCAGGCGCCAGAGTCCGTGGCGACGACCACGGGGCCGCGCTCGTGGGGATCGACGGAGAGCGCGCCCAACGCGACGGGCGGCGGCGCGGGGGCGGTGAGGTTCAGGTGCAGCGCGCGGGGCCCCCGCTGATCCCCGGCGCCGCCCAAGATGACCCGGCTTCCTGGGCGCAGCGCGCCCTCTTGAGGCCTCACCAAGAGCACGCCGGGGTGGGTGGCGCTGGCCTCCTCGACGACGGGCACCGCCGCGCCGCCCTCGACGGTGAGCCCCCGCGGCTCATCAAAGGGCGCGCAGCCCGAGCGGAGGAGCGCGATGGCGCTGAGGTTGGCCGGGACCGAGGCGCCGTCCCCCGGCACCGAGGCCGCGGGGTGGCAAGGATGGGGGGAGCACGCCCAGGCGGCGGCGGGCGCCAGGCCAGAGAGGCCGACCACCGCAGCGGACAGGAGCAGGGCGCGCTGAAACACCATCACCTCGGCGCATGACGTGGACACCAGGACGTAGCGCGGCAAGCGGGGGGGTGCATCTTGGCGGATGGTTGATTGGTTGACCAACCAAACACGCGATAGCCCTCCCTTCCGGAGTGGGGCCGGGTTGGCGCCTGCGGCGCCAGTGTTCAGCGCGGCGGTCGGCTCGACATCATGAGCCCGACTTCGCAACCGCTCGCACCTTATAGGCATCGATATCTCCTAAAGCCGTAAATCGCTGACTAATACCCTGAGTTCCAGTGGTATCAGCGACGCCTACGACAACTCTTCCGCCTTTGCGGCGATCGACACTCCTCAACGCACGTCGGGAGACTCGCTTTGATGGCGCGCCCCCTCAAATCCAATCTCCACAGATGAGCGTCTGGGTATGCGCAGCACCATGTCCTGGCTCAGGCAAGGCCCCTGAACGTCACCCCTAAACACGAGGTGATTCTTACACCTCACCCGACAGTCGGTAGCCGAAGGTCAATCTTAGGAATGCGTCTTGTTTTGTGCCTTTGTAGCCAATAGGCTGAATTCGAGCGTTAGTCTTTGGGTCTGGCCCGATCTGCCCACAATCCTGTTGGTCATTGTTGTCGTCATCGCGAAAGCTTGGAGTCGTCGCGCTCACCGCTGCAGTCATTGACCACACCATCGCAGACCTCTCTCGCACCAGGAAAACGACTACGATCCGCATCGTTGCAGTCCCCCTCCTTTGGGGCCGTTCTCTTCGGGCAGACGCTCCCCGCGTACCGCTCGGGGCGAGCGCCCTTCCTCCCAAAACCATCCCCGTCGTCGTCGGGATAACAGTCAACCCCCGCCGCAATGGCGCCCTTGGGGGGCTCACCCTCCGCGACGGCGTCATTCGCCGCCCCTTCCCCAGCCGTTGGTGGCTTTGGCGCCGCTGGAGGCTTCGCGGCCTGCTCGCCGAGGGCTGGCGCCCCCGGGCCGCCCAACGTCTCGTCTTGGGGCGTCGACCGAGCCCACACGATCCACAACGCGAGCAGCGCGGTGACGAGCCCCACCAATCCGCCGATGATCAGCGGTCTCTTCATCTCGTCGTTCGGAAGGGGCTTAGGGGGCCCTCACTGCGCTGGCGGCGCGCGCGGCTGCTCAAGGGCAAGGGAGACAGCGCGGGAGGCGGCGAGGGAGACGCTGCGGTCAGGCTCGCGAGCTGGGCGGCGGTGGGGACCGGGATGTTCAGTCGTGTCTCCGCCTCGCTCAAGGCGCTCGGCAGCGGAGCGGCCGCGGGGAGAGGCGCAGCGCTCGGGCGCGCCGCAACCGTCGAGGGCCGGGTCGGCGGCGAGATCACCGTCTTGTCGTCGTCCTCCTCGTCGTCCTCGTCGAGCTCTGGGTGAAGCGCGACGTGCTGGAGCTGGGCCGTGCGGAACCGGTCCGAAGGCGCCATGAGCCCCGCCGCAGGGGCGGGCTCGGCGGCGGGGGACGGGGGCGCTCGCCGGACTCGGCACGAAGCTCTTCCTCTTCTCCGGCGCGGCTCAAGCTCAAGCTCTTCCGTAGGCGGACGAAAGACGGCGTCGGGGAAGTCGCTGGTCGCCCTCGACAGGCTCGGCCAACCCCGGCCGATGTCCAACCCGGCGGCGTCGATCTGCGAGCGGCCCTCTCTCAGGCAGCTCGGTCTGTTGCGCCTGCGGCGGGCGAGGCTCAGCCGCCATCCGCTCGCCCTCCAGACCGGCCCTTCTCGACGGTCAGAGCGGTCGAGGAGGCCTCTTCTGCCGCGCCAGTCTCCGCGGACCCTGCTCCTTGAGGGCTCTGCCTCCCTCTCGTCTGAGTCACGAAGCGCGGCCGCTCCTCCCCGGGATGCGAACATCAGGCCGGCGGGGCAGGGGGCTCCGGCTCCAACGGCGGGCGCCCCGAGGGCGGAGGATCACCCTCAGCGGGCTCCTCGGCGATGCGCCCTGTAGACAGCGCCTCCCGCTCCTCTACAGTCGGCCTATCGAGCACCCCCGGCGCGCCCGCGCCCACCAGGAGGCTCTTCAGCGCGTCGAGCTGCGCGGCACGCTCCGGTCCAGGCGGCAGGCGGGACGACCAGAGCTCGCGGATCAGCGTGGCGGCGATGGGCTCGGGGGGCGTCGTCGTGGCGCCGATGAACATGCGGCGCGCGAGGGGATCGCCCTCCCAGTGCTCCAGCGGCGCCAGAAGCTCGTACAAGACCGGCAACAAGAGGCCGGGATCACCTCCGTACGCGGCGCGAAAGATCCCCCGCGCCGCCGCGCGGTCGAGGGTGCCCAAGGGGTAGATGAGGCTGTGCTGCCACACCGCCCGGCGCCCATCAAACTCCAAAAACTTGCGTCCGAACAGGGTGATCACGTCACCCACCCCCGCGAGCGACTCCTCATAGAGCGCCCACGGGTCGGGCTTGGTCTGCTGCAGACGAAGCCCCACCTGCTCCACGGGCCCGACGCCTCGCCCCCGAAGCTCGGTGACGAAACGATAGTCCTGCCTCCAGCGGAGATTTAGGAAGTGGGCGGGCTTCACCGGTCGGCGCTCCCGTATACCTCAGTGCTCCCCGTGAACAGATGATCAAGCTCTAGTCCCGCCACGATCGCGCCCAGGCACTCGTGAACCCCGGCGCCTGAGCGCGCAGACCCGAACACATACCAGGAGTCTCGTCGGGGGTTGAAGCTCTTCTGCAGCAGGAGATCGACGTGCTGGCGTAGCTCCAACATCGCCGGATCCGCCTCGGGGCCCTGCGCTGGCACGTTGGGGAGCTTGTCTACCTTGTTAAAGAACACCACGATCGAGGAGACGACCTCCCGGGCGACGTCTCGCTCGTAGGTGGCGCGCAGCCGCGCCTCGCTGACATAATCCGCGTTCTTGGCCACCCCCGCGCAGACATCCCAGATCATCAGCGCCACCGCGCGGCCTTTGTTCTCTTTGTGATGGCGATCGATCATGTTCCCGATCTGCTCGGGGGAGCCGCCCGCGATGTCCACAAAGTCAACGGCGTGCAGCACACGCAGGCCGTTCTCGTCTCCCCAGCACAGCGGCACCGGGCTCGTCCGATATTGCGCCATGGTGGACTGTATCGAATCTAAATCTTTCGGCGTCGCGGTGGGGTTGGTGAGGCGCTCCATCAGCGTCGTCTTCCCGCCCTTGGACATCCCGTCCATAAAGACGGTGTGGATACGAAGCGGCACGGCCTGCTTCGCGAGCTCCATGTTGATGCGGTTGATGTGCGCGAGCTCTCGCTTGAGATCGGTGTTCTGCGCGTCGTAATCTCGATTGGCCGTGCGGTACTCGCTGAGCTGGCCCTCGACCTGGGCGGAGCGGGACTTGAGGTGGGTGAGCTGGGCCCGAAGATCGGTGACCAGCTTCTCTTGTTCAGCAAAGCTGGCCAACATCCCCTCGCGCTCCCGCTGATGTCCCTCCATGCGTGAGATCAGCTCGCGCCTCTGCTGAGTCGAGTCATCCACTTGCGCAAGAAGCTCAGCGGTGTGCTGCTGCGCCTCCTGGAGCTGGGCCAAGATGGCGTTATGCTCTTGTTCGTGATCCCGAAGCTGAAACCCCAACCAAACCACGACGACGACCAAGACAACAACCGAGACGAGCAGAGCGACGACGAGAACTTCCATCACTGACACCTTCGAGACCTAGTTTCAAGCGCCGATGATCGCTCAGCGCCAGCGCATCATCGGATCTGCGTTATAATAGAGTCGATAAGGAAGCACAACCACCCCGCTGTTTTTACCAGGTAGTGAAGCAATGCTCGCGCCTTCGCAGATCCGTCCCGGCCAAGTCTTTGGTAAGTACACCCTCGTCAAGCCCCTCGGCGAAGGAGCCTTCGGCGGCGTGTGGCTCGCAGAGCGCGTCACCAACCACCAGCAGCACCAGCTCAACCGCCCCGTCGCCTTGAAGCTGCGCCATCGGCACGAGTCGCAGACGGACATGCACGACGCCAACCTGTCCTTTCTGCGCGATTGGTACGTCGGGAACCTCATCCAGCACCCCAACATCGTCGCGATTCAAGACGTGGTGACCGAGGGCCCCGACATCGCCATCGTCATGGAGTGGGTCGACGGGTACACCTTTGGCGACATCTTCCGCCGCCTGACGTCTCTGGACGCGTTCTTGCCGTTGTCCGCGGTGCTTGAGGCCGGGATCGGCGTCTGCGCGGGGCTGCACGCCTTACACTCCGTTCGGCGCCCCGACGGCACCCCCTACAACATCGTGCATCGCGACATCAAGCCCCAAAACCTGATGATCGACCTTCACGGCGTGGTGCGGGTGCTTGACCTCGGCATCGCCAAGAGCGAGGAGCTCCCCGGAGAGCGCACCGCGCACGGCATCGCCAAAGGCACCATCGAGTACATGGCGCCTGAGCAATACCTGAGCGACAACCTCTCTCCCGCCACCGACCTCTTCCCCTTGGGGGTGGTGCTGTTTGAGCTGGCGACAAAAGAGCGGCTCTTTCGGCCTGAAGCGGACGACTCCCGGCTCTTTCGGCGCAAGCGCAGCGGCCACGCGGCGAGCCGAGTCAACGCGCATGAGGCTCGCCTCGGCCCCTTCGCGCCTGTGCTGCTGGACTGCCTGGCCATCGAGCCTGAGGATCGCCCGCAGAGCGCTGAGGAGCTCGGTCATACGCTGCAGGGGCTCTTGGACGGCGCGCCCCGCGGGCCGGGGCTGCACGACCTGATGTCGGCGTTTCGAGGGGAGATCCCGCCCCGAATGGCCCAGAGCCCGGAGTGGGCGCCGTTGGCGCTGGCCCTCGATCGCCCCCGCCGCCCAACCCCCGTGGTTCATCTGCCGCGAAAAAACATCGCGCTGCTGCTGCCTGGCCTCGACATGCCAGAGACGATCGTCGAGGCGCTCTCGCCCATTGATGAAGACGGTGATGTTGCCATTGAGCATAGCGTCGTTGTTCCCGCGACGCTCCCAACCCCAGAGGCGAACCTCACGCCCCTCCCCCTCCCCGACCCGCCCACACGCTCGCTGCCGTTCTCGCCGACGCCCAGCCCGATCCCGCTCTCGGGCCAGACCACGAGGATCAGGACGACGACGCCGTCTCCGACCCCACCACCGACGCCGACCCCACCCCGCCCAGAGCGCGCCCGGTCACGCCGACGCCACCGCCCACGCCGGTCGTGGCGCCGCCAGCCCCCCCGCCGCTCATCCGATCCGCGTTTGTGCCGCCCAAGGCGCCGACGCCGCCCAGCCCTCCGCCCCGCGCCCCGATCGCGGCGCCGCCGCTGGCGCCCGCGTTCATGTCAACCAGAACGCCCTCCCCCGCGCTCGTGAGCGCCCCCAGCGGCGCCGGTGAGCGGCCTTCACCCGCCGTCGAGGACGAAGACGACGGGCGTCCTACGGTCTTGATCGTCGTGGCCGCGATGATGGCGGGGGTCATGCTGGCGGCGGGAATGTTGGTGGTGAGCCAGATCATGTTCAAAGACCCCAAGCCCATCCCCGAGGAGGTCCTGGTCAACAAGCCCGCCGAGGACCTGCCGCCCGAGGACGTGCCGGCCGAGGTCGCCCCTCCCCCCGAGGCCGACCCGTGTGATGGCGTCAGCGACGAGGACGGCGACGGCTATCTCCCTTGTGCCCCCGAGACCGATGCGGCGCTGGCCCGCGTCAGCCTAGGCGAGCTCAAGGCGAACGACTGCGACGACAAAGATCCCAAGGTGTACCCCGCCGCCAAAGGGGACGGGCGCGGCGTCGACAACAGCTGCGACGGGAAGATCGAAGGGAAGGAGCGGCCCGTGACCGAACCCCCGCCGCCGCAGGAGACCTGTTTTCAAGACCTGGACGGAGACGGCTACGGAAACGTGCTGAAGCCCCTGCGCGGGGAGGCCTGCCGTGGAAAAAACGTGAGCAAAAACAGCGAGGACTGCCTCGACACCAACGCCCGCTGGTACCCAGGCGCGGCGGAGCCGCCCGGATCGCCTGACATGAACTGCGACGGGAAACCGACGCCCGCGGTCGAGAATCCAAGCTCCCTGTCGCGCCGCAGGTGCTGAGGGCCACGGGCTCGCTCAGAGGCAAGAAGCTCACCGTGAACGCTGCGCTCGACCCAAACGGCGTCCGGTGCAAGGCGCTCTATGTTCATGTCAGCGGCTCTCCCAGCTTCATCACCGGCGAGACCACCATCCAACAGATGAGCGGCGGCCCCACCGATTGGCAGGCGAGCGTGCCCGTAGACCAGAAAGAGTTGTACTTTAAGCTCATATGCAACGACAATGGCCCTTTGCGCATCGGCGCCAAGTACTACGGGGTCTCGCAATGAGCGGCGATGTCTGTTATGCTGCGGCCATGAACCTTGCCGCGGATAGGGTTGCCCTGTGAAGCTGCTCCAGCTCGTGAGAACCTTCGCCCGAACCTCCCTTCTTTTGGGGCTCGTCGGCGCCTTCAACGTCGGCGATGTCTACGCCCAGACCAAGAACCGCGCCGCCGAAGAGGCGAATCAACAGCGGGATCTGGCGGAGCGGTACTTCGGCGAAGGGGATCTCGACCGGGCGGAGCTCGCCGCGATGCGCGCCGTAGAGCTCGACAAATCGAGCCTCACCGAGCGCGCC